>NZ_JBWKEQ010000012.1:108645-184799 GCF_056435365.1 Kitasatospora sp. NPDC043949
GCGGTTCTATTGGGGGTACGTATGCAGCCCCCCCCACCCCCCCCCCCCCCCCCCCCCCCCCCCCCCCCCCCCCCCCCCCCCCCCACCCGCCTGACACCGGGGGGACTCTGACGCACCATCACCGATGGTTCGCTCAGGTCATCGGCACCCCACCGGGCGACACCGCACTGCCCCACTGACCGGCGTCGGCTCGCCGAGGCCCTGCTGTCACACGCCGGTACGCTTCCAGCCATGGATGTTGACCTGGTCACCGCCCTGCGGGCGATCGCCAACCCGACGCGCCTGCAACTGCTGGCATGGTTGCGCGAACCCGAACGCCACTTCCCCCTGGAGGAAGCGGTCGCCGACCCGCGCGAGGTCGGCGTCTGCGTCAGCCACATCCAGGCCAAGGCCGGCCTCGCCCAGTCCACCGTCTCCGCCTACCTCGCCGAACTCCAGCGCGCCGGCCTCGTCCGCGCCACCCGCATCGGCAAGTGGACCCACTACCGCCGCGACGAGGCCCGCATCGCCGCCCTCATCACCGCTCTCGGCCACACCCTGTAGGCCCCTGCCTGTAGGCCTCTGCTGCGGCCGGGGCGGTTGCGGCCGTCAGCCGGCCTTGCGGGCGGTGTGGACGGTCATGGCCGAGAGGAAGAAGGCGTCCGGGCGGTTCAGGATGCCGGTGGGGGTGTCCTCGGCGAGGAGGGCGTCGAGGGTGGTGCGGTCCTCCGGGGCGAGGTTGTCGGCGAGCTGGTCGCGCAGACGGGCGAGTTGGGTGTGGAGGTGCTCGCGGGCGGGGCGGGCGAGCGGGGCCGGGTGGTCGATCAGGAAGGTGCGGGTGCCGCTGGGGGTCAGGCCGGAGCGGGTGAGCATGGCCGGCCAGTCCTCCACCTCTTCGATGGCGCCGGGCAGTTCGGCGCGCATGGTGCTGAAGCCGTCCTCGTGCACGGCGTCGAGCCGGGCCTGGAAGCCGGGCCGGCCGAGGCCGAAGTCGCGCGGCAGGTAGCGCAGCGGCAGGCCGCGTTCGGCGACGGCCAGCAGGCCGCCGGGCCGGAGCGTCGCGGCGAGGGAGGTCAGGGCGGCCTGCTGGTCGCCGAGGTGGTGGATCGCGTTGCCGGACCAGATCAGGTCGGCCTCGCCGAGCTTGCCGAACTCGGCGGGCAGGTCGGCCTGCTGGGTGCTCAGACGGCCGCCGGAGCGGGCTCGGGCGCGCTCCAGCAGGGCGGCCGACTGATCGACGGCGACCGTCTCGGCCTCGGGGAAGGCGTCCGCGAGCAGTCCGGCGATCACCCCGGGCCCGCTGCCGACGTCGAGGACCCGCCGCACCCCGCCGGGCTCGGCGTGCAGGGACCGCAGCCACTGCGCGGCCCCGGTGATGGCGGGGGCGCGCAGTTCGGCCTCCCGCTCCAGGTGGGCGGCGAGGGCGTCCCAGTCGAAGTCGGCGGCGGGGACGTCGCCGTGGTGGTGCCCGTGCTGGTGGCCCTGGCCGTGCTGGTGCTGGTGCTGGTGTTCGGACATCGCGGGTTCTCCGATCGCGGATGACGGAAGGTCGGACGGGTGACGCCGGTCGAACGGGTGACGCGGGCGGATGGGTGACGCCGGACGAAGGTGCCGGGGGAGCTTCCCCCGTTCAGGCGGGAACGGCGGCGCCGGACGCGCGGTGTTCGGCGACCGCCTGTCCGATCTCCTCCGCGACGAGGTCGTGGTCGAGGTCGAACGCCGCCGCAGCGCCCATCCCGGCGGCGACGACGGCCTGCGCCCGCGGGTCGGCGACGTTGCCGACCGCCCAGACGCCGGGGACGCTGGTGCGGCCGGCCCGGTCGGTGGTGACCCAGCCGTTCTCGTCCCGGGCGCATTCCAGGCCGAACAGCAGCGTGTCCCGGGGCACCGGCTGCGGGAAGACGAACACGGCCTCGCGCGGCACCACCCGGCCGTCGGCGAGTTCCACGCCGCGCAGCCGGTCGGCGTCCGTCACCAGCTGGGTGATCCGGCCTTCGACGACCCGGACGCCGCGGGCGGCGAGCCGCTCCCGCTCGGCCCCGGTCGGCGTGAGGGTGTGCGTGATCAGGACGACGTCCGCGGACCACTGCCGGAGCAGCAGCGCCTGGTCGACCGCGCCCGGGCCGGTACCGAGCACGCCGAGCGGGCGGTCGCGGACCTCGTAGCCGTGGCAGTACGGGCAGTGCAGCACGTCGCGGCCCCAGCGTTCGAGCAGGCCCGGGAGCTCCGGGAGCCCGTCGCGCAGACCCGTGGCGACGACCACCCGGCGTGCGTGCAGCACGGGGCCGCCCGCCAGGTGGACGGCGAAGCCCGTCCCCGCGCCTTCGGCGTCCGCGACGCCCTCGACGTGGTCGGCCCGGGCGTCGATCAGGTCGACCCCGTAGCCGGCGACCTCCGCCCGGCCGACCTCCAGCAGCGCCGCCGGGGGCATGCCGTCCCGGCTCAGGTACCCGTGCATGTGGGCGGCGGGGGCGTTGCGCGGCTGGCCCGCGTCCACCACCGCCACCCGGCGCCGGGCCCGGCCCAGCACCAGCGCGGCGCTCAGCCCGGCCGCACCCGCGCCGACCACCACCGCGTCGTAGTCGTCCCGGGGGGCCGTCGGCCCTGCCGTCCTCATCGTGTCGCCCATGGCGCTCACCTCCACCGCCAGGCTGCGACCGGACCGGCCGTATCGGCAAGCTTTGTTGCCGTTTCCGCAAACGATGCACCCCGACCGGCCACCGCCCGCCCGCTCCGCGCCACGGGCCCGGACTCCCCCCGGTGGACGGGGATCCGGACCGACCCTTGCCATGGAGTGCACTCCAACTCCTAGCCTCTGACGCACCACCGACCCACCACCAGGGGGAGCAGCACCATGCGATACCGCGTCCTCGGCGGCACCGGCATCGAAGTGAGCACCTACTGCCTCGGCACGATGATGCTCGGCTCCGTCGGCAACCCCGACCACGACGACTGCGCCCGGATCATCAACACCGCGCTCGACCGGGGCATCAACTTCGTGGACACCGCCGACATGTACTCGGCCGGCGAGTCCGAGGAGATCGTCGGCAGGACGCTGGCCGCCCGCGGCGACCGCGACGAGATCGTGCTCGCCACCAAGGGGCACTTCCCGATGGGCGAGGGCCGCGGCCGCGGCGGCAACTCCCGGCGCTGGATCCTCCGGGCGGTCGAGGACAGCCTGCGCCGGCTGCGCACCGACCGGATCGACCTCTACCAGATCCACCGGCCGGACCACACCACCGACGTCGAGGAGACCCTGTCCGTCCTCGGCGACCTCGTCCGGTCCGGCAAGATCCGCGCCTTCGGCTGCTCCACCTTCCCCGCCGAACAGATCGTCGACGCGCACCACGTCGCCGAACGCCGCGCCCTGCCGCGCTTCCGCACCGAGCAGCCGCCGTACTCGCTGCTCGCCCGCGGCGTGGAGCGCGACGTGCTGCCCGTCGTCCAGCGGCTCGGCATGGGCGCACTGACCTGGGGCCCGCTCGCCTCCGGCTTCCTCACCGGCCGCTACCGCAAGGACCGCCCGGCCGACCTGACCACCGGCCGCCCGACCATCAACCCGGGCCGCTTCGACCCGACGCTGCCCACCACCGCGGCCAAGCTGGAGGCCGTCGAGGCCTTCACCGCCCTCGCCGGGGATCTCGGCCGCACCCTCCCCGAACTGGCCGTGGCCTTCCCGCTGGCGCACCCCGCTGTCACCTCGGTGATCCTCGGCCCGCGCACCCACGACCAGCTGGAGGCTGCCCTCAAGGGCGCCGACCTGGTCCTCGACGACGCCACCCTGGACCGCATCGACGCCATCGTCCCGCCCGGCACCGACGTCTACCACCCCGACGGCGTCTGGCAGCCCCCGTCCGTCACCACCCCCGCCCTCCGCCGCCGCCCCACCACGGACCGACCGGCCGGATAGCCGAACCGGTCTCCCCCGCCAGTGCGACACGGTGCATTACGGCGCGATACACTTGCCCCATGAAGACCATCACGCAGCGCGAACTCGCAGCGCGGTCCAAGGCCGTGCTCGACGATGTCGAAGCCGGCGAGATCTACCACATCACTCGCAACGGCACCGAGATCGCGGAAGTCCGGCCGATCAGCAGCCGCCGCCGATTCGTCCCCGTCGAGGAACTCCAGCGAAAGTGGCGGAACGCGCCGACGGTCGACGCGACGCAGATGCGCGCGGAAGCCGACGCCTTCTACGGCGATGAGGACCGGATCGGCGGCGACGACCCGTGGGAGCGGAAGTGACCGAGCGACGCCGACGCGGACTGCTCGACACCTGCGTCGTGATCGATCTGCCGCAGATCGATCCACAGCTCCTGCCGGCCGACGCCGCGCTGTCGTCCATCGTGCTGGCCGAACTCGCCCAGGGCGTCGCCATGGCCAAGGACCCGGTGCAGATGATGGCCAGGGCCCAGCGACTCGCGGACGTGGAGGCGGAGTTCGCCGCCCTCCCCTTCGACCGCGAGGCAGCTCGGCGGTTCGGCACCCTGGTCGCCCTCACGATCCAGGCCAGGCGGGACCCCCGCCCCCGCCGCATGGACCTGATGATCGCGGCGACCGCGGCCGCCCACGGCCTGCCGCTCTACACGCGGAACGCGGGCGACTTCGTCGGCCTGGAGCAGGGCGTCGACGTCATCCCCGTGTGACGAACGGCCCCGCTCCAGTGGTGCCGTCGCCACTTCCGGACGGGTCGCCGCCACCGGCCGCCCGCGGGGAGCCGGCTACTCCCTCGGGGCGGCGAAGCAGTGGACCACGACCGTGCGGTCGGCGGCCCACTGCTGTTCGCCGCTGCCGAGCCAGGTCCAGCCGAGGCGGCGGTAGCAGGCGTTCGCCGGGGCCGCGGTGGCGAGGACGTCGAGGACGGGGTGGAGGCCGAGCGCCCGCGCGTGCGCCACGGCGGACGCCACCAGCTGTGCGCCGATCCGGTGGCCGCGCGCCGTGGGGGCGACGTAGAGCCGGCCGATCACGGCGGTGAGTTCCGGGCGGCCGCCGGTGCGGCGGCTCCACAGACCGGGGGCGACGTCGCCGGGGGCACTGCGGGAGAGGCCCACGTGGCCGGCCGGGCGGCCGTCCAGTTCGGCGACCCAGGCGGCGAGCAGGCCCCCGGGGGTGAGCCAGGCGGCGGGGCGGTCGGGCCAGTCGGCGGGGTAGCCGTCGGTGGCGTGGACGTCGCCGAGCACCCGGACGCAGTCGGCGAGGTCGGTGACGCGGCGCCGTCGGACGGACACCCCTGCCCCGGCCTGCCGCGAGCCGGACGCGACGACGTTGGCGCGTTCTTCAAGGTCAGCCATGCCGGTACGTTACCGGCCGGGCCCCACCGCCGCAGCAGGTCGGCGACCCCGGTCGGATCCTCACCGCCACCGCCGACCGTCGGCCGACGCTCCATCAGCCGAACGCGGCCGGGCGCGCCCAGGCGCTCGGGCGGACCGTCAGGCGATCGCGGCCGACACCACCGCCGCGACCGCGATGTTGCAGCTGGCCGAGACCCAGACCGCCGGGTGCGGCTCCGGCTCGACCAGGATCGCGCCGAGCCTGCCGGGCGTCAGCAGGTCCACCGCCCAGAAGGCGACGGCCATCAGCACCAGCCCGAGCAGGCCGTAGCAGGCGGTCGAGACCAGGCCCTTGGCGAAGTCCGCGTAGGTGTACATGATCGCGGTGAAGACGATGCCGCCGATGCCCAGCAGCGCGGAGCTGAGCAGCACGGCGGCGTTGCGGTTGCGCTCGACCCAGATCTGGTGGCCGAGCCTGCCGGGCGTCAACAGGTCCACCAGGCCGACGCCGAGGAGCAGCAGCACCACCCCGAGGGCTCCGTAGGCCGCTGCCGCGCCGAGCCCGTGCAGGATGTCGTTCATCGTGGTCCCAGCCCCCGGTCCGCTCGCCGATCCCCGACCGGCCTGGTCAAGGGTTGGCAAAAGATACCCCACCGGGGCGGGCGGCGGACCGGGGAAGCAGGACCCCTGACGTCAGTGGGGATCAGTGCTCCTCGTGCACCAGGTGGTCGACGCAGGCGGCGATCGCGAGCAGCAGGCCGGTGTCGGCGCCGTCGGCGATCTCCACGCCGTAGGTGTCCCGGATCCGGAACCACTTGCGGGAGATCCGGGCGAGGTCGTCGCCGTGGTGGTTCTCGATCCGGTAGTCCTTGTCGATCAGGTTGCCGTGGATCTTCAGCTCGCCGCCGGACGCCAGCTCCACCAGGTACTTGTCGCGGAACGGGGTGAACAGCTTCTCCCGGACGGTCGCGATCACCTCGCCGTCGGCGTCCTCGATCTTCATCGCGTCGCGGACGGTGAACGCCTTCTCCTTCACCACCGCGACCACCCGCCCGTGCGCGTCCTTCAGCTCGAAGGTGTGCCGCAGCCGCAACACCTTGCCGTCCACCAGGTACGCCTTGTGGCCCCGGTCGTCCTCGATCCAGTAGTCGTCTCCGACCGCGAACAGCTTCTCCCTGACCAGGTACCGCACAGCGGCCTCCTCCGTGTCGACGTGACCCCCATTCGACCCGATCCCCCCACCCGCCGGGAAGCACCGCCACACACGGGCGTTCAATGGCGGCATGCGTCCCCACCCCGCCGCCCCGCTGCACAGCGAGCGCCTCGACCTCCTCCCGATCGGCCCCGAGCACGCCGAGGAGCTGGCCGCCGCCCTCGCCGACCCCGCCCTGCACGCCTTCACCGGCGGCTCCCCGGCCACCGCCGACGACCTGCGCGTCCGCTACGCCCGGCTCGCCGCCGGCTCCCCCGACCCCGCCGAGACCTGGGGCAACTGGGCGCTGCGGCTGCGCGCCGACGGCCGCCTCACCGGCTACGTCCAGACCACCGTCCGCCCCGGGGCCGCCGAACTCGCCTGGGTGGTCGGCACCCCCTGGCAGGGCCGCGGCCTGGCCACCGAGGCCGCCCGCGCCCTGCTCTCCCACCTCGCCGCCACCGGCGTCAGCACCGTCACCGCCCACATCCACCCCGACCACCACGCCTCCGCCGCCGTCGCCCGGGCCCTCGGCCTCACCCCCACCGGCGAGCAGCAGGACGGCGAGACCCGCTGGCAGGCGGAACTCCCCCGGCCCTGACCCGGCCCTGACCCGGACCCGGCCCTGGCGCCCTCAGTCCTCCTCGCCCGGCGCCGGATGCGGGTTGATGGCCTGCCCGTCGATCGGCTGCCCCCAGTCGTCGTCGCCCTCGGCCCCCACGCAGTACCCGGAGCCCTCCACCCACCCCCCGGCGTCCTGGCACTGCTCCGCGGTGACGTCACGCGGACCGGGCCGGGCGGCCGCCGCCGAAGCGGCGCCGGCACCGGTGGCGAGCAGGACAGCGGTCGCGACCGTCAGGGCCGACCGGAGCAGGGGTGAGGTGATCATGCGGCCAACGACAGCACGAACCCCGGCCCCCACCCCTCCGACACGCCCACCACCCCCGACCGCGCCCCCACCACGACCGCCGCCCCGGAATGCCGCCCGACCACGATGCGGTTGGATACAGGCATGGCATCTCGTGCACGTGTACGCGCCCCCGAACTGGTCGGGGCAGGCGGTTGGCTGAACACCGGTGGCAAGGAGCTGACGCTCGCCGACTTCCGGGGCAAGATCACCGTCCTGGACTTCTGGACGTTCTGCTGCATCAACTGTCTGCATGTCCTGGACGAGCTGCGGGAGTTGGAGGAGAAGCACCGGGACACCGTGGTGATCGTCGGGGTGCACTCGCCGAAGTTCGTGCACGAGGCGGACCACCAGGCCGTGGTGGACGCGGTCGCCCGGTACGAGGTGCACCACCCGGTGCTGGACGATCCGGCGCTGGCGACGTGGAAGCAGTACGCCGTGCGGGCCTGGCCGACGCTGGTGGTGATCGACCCGGAGGGGTACGTGGTCGCCCAGCACGCGGGCGAGGGCCACGCGCACGCGATCGCGCGGCTGGTGGAGGAGTTGGAGGCCGAGCACGCGGCGAAGGGCACGCTGCGCCGCGGCGACGGCCCGTACGTGGCGCCGGAGCCGACCGCGGGGGACCTCAAGTTCCCGGGCAAGGCGGTCCGGCTGCCCGACGGGCACTTCCTGGTCGCCGACTCCGGCCACCACTCGCTGGTGGAACTGGCCGAGGACGGCGAGACGGTGGTCCGCCGGATCGGCGACGGGCAGCGCGGCCTGGTGGACGGCACCAGCCCCCGGTTCAGCGAGCCGCAGGGGCTGGCACTGCTGCCGGAGGGCTCGGACTACGACGTGATCGTGGCCGACACCGTCAACCACGCGCTGCGCGGGGTGCGGCTGGCGGACGGCTCCGTGACCACGCTGGCGGGCACCGGCCGCCAGTGGTGGCAGGGTTCGGCGACCGAGGGCCCGGCCCGCGAGGTGGACCTCTCCTCGCCCTGGGACGTCGCCTGGTTCGACGGCCGGGTGTGGATCGCGATGGCCGGCGTGCACCAGCTGTGGGCGTACGACCCGGCCGCCGACACGGTCGGCGTCGCGGCCGGCACCACCAACGAGGGCCTGGTGGACGGGCCCGTCGGTGAGGCCTGGTTCGCCCAGCCGTCCGGTCTGGCGGTCTCGGCGGACGGCGAGCGGCTGTGGGTGGCCGACTCGGAGACCTCCTCGATCCGTTGGCTCAGCCGATCGGAGGGGGCACGTGGAACCGGGACGGTCCACACCGCCGTCGGCACCGGCCTCTTCGACTTCGGCCACCGGGACGGCCCGGCCGCGCAGGCGCTGCTCCAGCACCCGCTGGGCGTCACCGTGCTGCCGGACGGCTCGGTGGCGGTCAGCGACACCTACAACCACGCGCTGCGCCGCTTCGACCCGGCGAGCGGCGAGGTCACCACGCTGGCCACCGACCTGCGCGAGCCGTCCGGCGCGGTCCTGGTGGACGGGGACATCGTGGTCGTCGAGTCGGCCCGGCACCGGCTGACCAGGCTGCGGCTGCCGGAGGAGGCGGTGCGGGTCGAGTCGGTCGCGCACCGCACCCGGCGGGCGGCCACCGAGGTCGCGCCGGGCGCGCTCCGGCTGGACGTGGTGTTCTCGGCGCCGAGCGGCCAGAAGCTGGACGAGCGGTACGGCCCGTCCACCCGACTGCTGGTCAGCGCGACCCCGCCCGAGCTGCTGGTCTCCGGAGCGGGCGCGGACAGCGACCTGTCGCGCGAGCTGGTCCTCTCCGAGGAGGTCGCCGAGGGCGTGCTGCACGTCTCGGCGATGGCCGCGTCCTGCGACGACGATCCGGAGATCGAGTTCCCGGCCTGCCACGTGCACCAGCAGGACTGGGGCGTGCCGGTGAAGCTGGTCGCCGACGGCGCGCGCCGGCTGCCGCTGGTGCTCGCCGGCCTGGAGTAGCCCGTCCGGCGTGGAAGGGGCCCGGCGGAGCGTACTCCGCCGGGCCCCTTCGCCGTTGAGGGGGGATCAGCCCTCCAGGAACGCCTTGATCGCGCTGGCCAGCAGGTACGGGTCCTCGGCGCCGCACAGTTCGCGCGCCGAGTGCATGGACAGCGCCGCGATGCCGCAGTCCACCGTCTTGATGCCGAGGCGCGCCGCGGTGATCGGGCCGATGGTGGTGCCGCAGGGCATCGCGTTGTTGGACACGAAGGACTGCCACGGCACGCCGGCCTTCTCGCAGGCGGCCGCGAACACCGCCCGGCCGACGCCGTCGGTCGCGTAGCGGTTGTTGACGTTGACCTTGAGGATCGGCCCGCCGTTCGGCAGCGGGTGGTGGCCCGGCTCGTGCCGCTCGGCGTAGTTCGGGTGGACGGCGTGACCCATGTCCGAGGAGAGGCAGATCGTCCCGGCCAGCGCCCGGGCGCGGTCCTCCGGGGTGCCGCCGCGCGCGTGGACGGTGCGGTCGAGGACGTTGCCGAGCAGCGGGCTCTGCGCGCCGGTGTCCGACTCGCTGCCGGTCTCCTCGTGGTCGAAGGCGGCCAGCACCGGGATGTACGGCAGGTCGGCGGCGTCCTCGGCGGAGGCGACGGCGGCCAGCGCGGCGGTGGCGGCGTGGACGGACAGCAGGTTGTCCAGGCGCGGGCCGGCCAGCAGCTCGCGGTCGCGGCCCAGGTAGGCGGCCGGCTGGACATCGTGCGTCATCAGGTCCCAGCCGGCCACGTCGGCGGCGTCCACGCCCGCGCGCTCGGCGACGTACGAGATCAGCGAGCCCTCGTCGACCGGGCCGAGGCCCCAGATCGGGGTGAGGTGGCGCTGCTTGTCGAGCTTCATGCCGTCGTTGACCTGGCGGTCCAGGTGGATCGCGAGCTGCGGCACCCGCAGCAGCGGCTCGTCCAGCTGGACGAGCCGCGAGCTGCCGTCCTTCAGCGCGAGGCGGCCGGAGAGCCCGAGGTCACGGTCCAGCCAGGTGTTCAGCGGGACACCGCCGTAGATCTCCACGGCGACCTGGCGCCAGCCGGCCGAGCCGGTGTCCGGCACCGGCTTGACCCGCAGGTTCGGCGAGTCGGTGTGGGTACCGACCACCCGGAACGGGGTCTCGGGGCGGGCGCTCTCCGGCAGGTACCAGGCGATCAGGGCGCCGCCCCGGATCAGGTAACGGCCGCCGGCGGCGCCGTCCCAGACGTCGGTCTCGGCGACCTGCCGGAAGCCTGCCTTCTCCAGCCGCTCGGCGGCGCTCGCGACCGCGTGGTACGGGGACGGCGAGGTGCCGAGGAACGCGATCAGATCGTCGCTGTGCGTCCGGTCGAAGAATGCCTGGCGGGCGGCGGCGGTCGACATACTGCTCCTGAGTCGAGGGAGGGCTGAAGCCGGATGGGGAGTCGGCTTCGCACCTTGAGCATATGCCCGTACACGGACAGGGAATTCGGAACCTCCCAACGGATGCAGAACGAGGACACAACCGTGAAGTGACGCCGCGCCGAACTCCGTACACCCAGAGATCCGCGCCGGTCGCGGACGGTCATCGCCATGCCGGGCCCGGCGCCTGAGGCCCCCGAACAACGGGTGCGAAACGGGCGAACTCGGCGACGGGTGCGGGGCGGACGGGCCGCAACGTCGAAGGGCCCGGCGGGAGCCGGGCCCTTCGACGTGAGGGTGCTGTCAGGCGGTCGGAGAGGTGTCACGCCCCTCGCGGCGCCCCTGGGGGCACCGCGGCGGGTGACGGGTGGGGCGAGGGCCTCAGAAGGCCTCCTCCGCCAGGTCCATGATCTCGTTGTCGATGCCCTCGGCGATCAGCCGCTGCGGGGCGACGGTCGGCAGGACGTTCTTGGCGAAGAAGCGGGCCGCCGCGACCTTGCCCTGGTAGAACGGGACGTCCTTCTCCGAGGCGCCGGCCTCCAGCTTGGCCAGCGCCACCGCGGCCTGACGCAGCAGCAGCCAGCCGACGACGACGTCGCCGGAGACGAGCAGCAGGCGGGTGGTGTTGAGGCCCACCTTGTACATGTTCTTGACGTCCTGCTCGACCGAGGTGAGGTCGGCCAGCAGCTTGCCCACGATGGCGTCCAGATCGCCGACGGCCTTGGCGAGCAGCTCGCGCTCGGCGGCCAGGGCGTCGCCGCCCTCGGCCGCGCCGAGGAACTTCTGGATCTGCTCGGACAGCGCGGTGAGCGCCTGGCCGCCGTCCTTGACGATCTTGCGGAAGAAGAAGTCCTGGCCCTGGATCGCGGTGGTGCCCTCGTAGAGGGTGTCGATCTTGGCGTCCCGGATGTACTGCTCGATCGGGTACTCCTGCAAGTAGCCGGAGCCACCGAAGGTCTGCAGGGACTGGGCGAGCTGCTCGTAGGACTTCTCGGAGCCGTAGCCCTTGACGATCGGCAGCAGCAGGTCGTTGAGGCGCTCGGCGGCCTCGTCGCGCTCGCCGCGCAGGCCGGCGGCCACCATGTCGTCCTGGACGGACGCGGTGAACAGGACCAGCGCGCGCATGCCCTCGGCGTAGGCCTTCTGGGTGAGCAGCGAGCGGCGCACGTCCGGGTGGTGGGTGATGGTGACGCGGGGGGCGGTCTTGTCCAGGAACTGCGAGATGTCGGCGCCCTGCACGCGCTCCTTGGCGTACTCCAGGGCGTTCAGGTAGCCGGTGGAGAGGGTGGCGATGGCCTTCGTGCCGACCATCATCCGGGCGAACTCGATGATCTTGAACATCTGGCGGATGCCGTCGACCTTCTCGCCGAGCAGCCAGCCCTTGGCCGGGTGCTTGGCGCCGAAGGTCATCTCGCAGGTGTTCGAGGCCTTGAGGCCCATCTTGTGCTCGACGTTGGTGGCGTAGGCGCCGTTGCGCTCGCCCAGCTCGCCCGTCTCCCAGTCGAAGTCGAACTTGGGGACGATGTACAGGCCCAGGCCCTTGGTGCCGGGCTTGCCGCCCTCGGGGCGCGCCAGCACCAGGTGGATGATGTTCTCGGACATGTCGTGCTCGCCCGAGGTGATGAAGCGCTTCACACCCTCGATGTGCCAGGAGCCGTCCTCCTGCTTGATCGCCTTGGTGCGGCCGGCGCCCACGTCCGAGCCCGCGTCGGGCTCGGTGAGGACCATGGTGGCGCCCCAGAGGCGGTCGGTCATCCGCTGGGCGACCTTCTTCTGCTCCTCGGTGCCCTCGTCGTGGACGACGCCGGCGAAGGCGGGGCCGGAGGAGTACATCCAGATGGCCGGGTTGGAGCCCAGGACCTGCTCGGCGTAGGCCCAGATCAGGGAGGACGGGGTGACCTGGCCGCCGATCGCCTCCGGGATGCCCAGACGCCACCACTCGGCGTCCATGTAGGTCTGGTAGCTCTTCCTGAAGGTGGCCGGGACCGGCGCGGTGTTGGTCTCGGGGTCGAAGACCGGCGGGTTGCGGTCGGTGTCGGTGAAGGACGCGGCGAGGTCGTTCTCGGCGAGGCGCGAGATCTCGCTCAGGATGTTCTTCGCGGTCTCGACGTCCATGTCCGCGAACGGTCCGGAGCCGTAGACCTGCTCGCGACCGAACACCTCGAAGAGGTTGAACTCCACGTCCCGCAGGTTGGACTTGTAGTGACCCATGGCCGTTTTCTCCGGTTCGTCGCTTCCGGGAGACCGCCGCGTTCGGGCGCCCCGTACCCACCAGTACGCATCATGATGCTACCCAGCGGTAACTTGGGCAAGCCCCTGGCGGTGAATCCGCTATGAACGTGGTCACGTCCCACAAGTCGGGACGACCAGTCCTTGTCAGGATCGACGCCCGCACGGGCGGGTGCGCTCCCGATAGCCTGTCCGTGTGTACGGATATGACCAGAACGCATACCCGGGCGACCCCTACCAGCAGCAGGCGGGTCCGCAGCCGGGCATGAACGGCATGCCCGGCCCCGACGCCTACGGCGCGCAGTCGCAGGCGTCCCAGCAGTCCCTCTACCCCGAACCCTCCCCGCCGTCGCTGGCGGACGCCGTCCGGGCGTTCACCACGGGCTCGATGGCGGTCGAGGACTTCCAGGCCATCTTCATCACCTCGAAGGTGCACTGCCCGCGCGGCGAGCGGCCCGGCTTCCTGGCGCTGCACAACACGCCGACGCCGGTGATCCCGATGTTCAGCTCGCTGAAGGAGCTGCGCCGCTACGCCGGCAAGGACTCCAAGCACTTCACCGTCACCGGCGCCGAGGTCCTGGACCTGCTGCCGACCGGCTACGGCTTCGCGCTGGACATGGAGGGCGAGCACCGGATGGTGTTCGACGCCAAGGCGGTCGAGCAGATGGTCGACTTCACCATGCGCCGCATGTACGGCTGACCCATCCTGGAGGAGGAGCCCCGCGCTCCTTCGTCGCCATATGGTTCAACTTTCAACTTGCTTGTTGTTGAGAATTGAACTAACCTCGTGGACGTAGGCCAGAGGAACCCCCCGAAGGAGGCCGACATGCCCGCCGTGACCGTCGACAACCCGCTGACCCTGCCGCGCGTCGCCACCCCGGACCCCGCCGCCACCAGCGCCCGGCCGGTCCTCACCGTCGCGACCGCACCCGAGGGCTTCGAAGGCGAGGGCTTCCCGGTCCGCCGCGCCTTCGCCAAGATCAACACCAAGTACCTCGACCCGTTCATCATGATGGACCAGATGGGCGAGGTGGAGTACGCCGCCGGCGAGCCCAAGGGCACGCCCTGGCACCCGCACCGCGGCTTCGAGACGGTCACCTACCTGATCGACGGCGAGTTCATCCACAAGGACTCGCACGGCGGCGGCGGCCACCTCGGCGGCGGCGACACCCAGTGGATGACGGCCGGCTCGGGCATCCTGCACATCGAGACCCCGCCGGAGTCGCTGGTGGCCACCGGCGGCCTGTTCCACGGCATCCAGCTGTGGGTCAACCTCCCGGCCTCCGACAAGATGGCCGCCCCGCGCTACCAGGACATCCACGGCGGCCACGTCAAGCTGCTCTCCACCCCGGACGGCGGCGCGATCCTGCGGCTGATCGCGGGCGAGCTGGACGGCCACCGGGGCCCGGGCGTCACCCACACGCCGATAACCCTGCTGCACGCCAGCATCACCCCGGGCGCGCAGGTCACCCTGCCGTGGCGGCCGGACTTCAACGCGCTCGCCTACGTCCTCAACGGCGACGGCACCGTCGGCGCCGAGGGCCGCCCGGTCCACACCGGGCAGGCGGCCGTGTTCGGCGAGGGCGACACCATCACCATCACCGCCGACACCAAGCAGGACTCCCGCCACCCCAACCTGGACGTGATCCTGCTCGGCGGGCAGCCGATCCGCGAACCGGTCGCCTGGTACGGGCCGTTCGTGATGAACAGCCACCGCGAACTGGAGCAGGCCATGCGGGACTTCCAGTCCGGCCGGTTCGGCCACCCGATCGACTGACGGCACCATCCCGGGCGGCCGCACCGCCCTCGGTGACGGCACCAGCTCGGTGACCGCACCGCCCCCGGCGCCTCGGCCGTCTACGCGCTACAGCAGCGCGTAGACGGCCGAGGCGTCGTCGTGCGCCTTGCCGCGCGGCCAGCGCTCGCAGGCGGCGTCCGCCCGCTCGACCTCGCGGACCTGCGCGATCAGTTCGCCCGGACCGGACTCGGCGAGCAGCCGCAGCGCGTCCGCCCAACTCCCCAGCCCGAAGCGCTCGGTGAAGCGCGAGGCGCCGTCGGTGAGCGCGGCCAGCGCGTGCAGCCGCTCCAGCCGGACGAAGCCGGTCTCCGCGTGCCCGGCCGCCTTCGGGCTGGCCGCGGCGATCCACGGACCGTTGCCCCGGTTGCGGGCGGACCGGACGGCCAGCGCGTACTCCAGATGCAGCGCGGCCCGCTCGGCCGAGCCGGGGACGGTCGCCCAGACCTGCCGGCGCAGTTCCTCCCCACCGGGGAAGCGCTGGTTGTCCCCGATCACCTTCGGCGGTCCGTCCTTGTACTCCAGCACCAGCAGCGAGTCGCCGAGCACCAGGTACTCCAGCGACTCGCCGTGCCGGCGGGCCGCCACCACCATGGCCGCGGGGGTGTTGGGGTGGCCCAGGTCGCAGCGGCCGCCGTGCAGCGCGGCCGTCTCCACGATGGCGTCGGCCAGGCACTCGGCGATCGAGCGGTCCACCCGGTCGGTGAGCCGGGCGAGCAGGTGCACGCCCAACCGGCGGACGTACCAGGCGGTTCCGTGCCGGCACCCGGACTCCAGGCCGGCCGGCGAACTCGCACCGTCCAGCAGTACCAGCGCCTCCGGCGAGGCCGCCGCGAAGTCCTCGCTCTCGCGGTCCGGCCGCCGTGCTTCCCCTGCGAGCTGTAGCTGCATCCCGACAGTGTGGCCGCCGCCCCCGGCCCGCGCCCAGACCCCTGCGCCGGTGTGGCGCGGGCCGGTCCCCGCCGCCCGGTGGCAGCCGGGGCAATCCGGTCATACCGTCGAATAGCGACCGGACAATTCGGCCAATCAGGGCCTGTCAGGTTTGGGATCACCTTCGGGTGTCCGGGCGGCCCGGGACTGACGAGGAGCAGGAGATGTTCTGGGAGTTCATCGTGCTAGTGGCCGCCTCGACCGGCTTTCCGACCGCCGCGCTGCTCTTCCTGATCGGCGGGCCGCGCTTCCCCGACGAACAGCGCGGCGGCCGGCACGCCTGACGCCAGGCCTGCGCCCGCCCGCACCCGAAAGCTTCAGGCCTTCCAGGCCGGGTCACGCCCGAGCAGGGCCAGCGCGCGGTCGAACCGGCCGCCCGCCGCACCCGGTTCGAGGCGCGGCGCGAACGCCTTGCCCGGCACCCGGTTCTCCGGCGCGGCCGGGACGGCCCCGGCGACCGCCAGCAGGGTCGCCGCCAGCGCCTCGTCGCCGTCCACGACGGCGGTGAACGGGGCCTGGACACCGAGCGAGGCCGCGACGTCCCAGCCGTGCACCAGGGTGTCGAGCAGGTGGAAGCCGACCGCGTGCGCCAGCGGGAAGGGGCCGCCGTGCTGGATCTCCGGCAGCCAGACCTCGCGCCCGGCCGCCACGGCCTCGCGGAACGCCTCGGTGAGCTCGGCGCCCGTGCGGCGGAAGGCGCCCGCCGGGTCGTCGCCGACCGGGGCGTCGGCCCAGAGCGCGAGGTCGGGCCCGGCGCCGCGGGCGGCCGCGGCGAAGCCCTGGTGCTGGCCGACGATGTGCTCCATCAGCCGGCGCAGCGTCCAGCCCGCGCACGGGCTCGGCAGCTCCAGCTGGTCCGACCGCAGGCCGTCCACCACTTCGGCGGCCGACTCCAGGGACCGGGCGTGCAGTTCGACGAGCTCTCCGGCACGGCTCATGCGGCGCTGACCTCCTGACCGGCCGACAGGAAGCCGATCGCGTTGTCGATGACGGTGGGCTCGGCGACGATCCGGCGGTGGCCGAGCCCTCGGGTGACCAGTAGTTCCAGCCGGTCACCGTACGCGGCTTTCAGGCGCCGCGCGTGCGATATTCCGACCACGTCGTCGCCCTCGTCGTGCGCCACCAGGATCGGCGGCGACACCTCCTCGGGCCGGTGCGCGGCGTCGAAGCGCCGCCACGGGTCCTCGGTGCCGGCGAACAGCTCGTGCTCGATCCGGTGCCGCAGGTCCCGCTCGATCACCGGGCCGAGGCCGAGCCCGGCGCAGAACGCGCCCGGCAGGTAGGCGAATTCGCTGACCCCGGCGAGCGCGACCAGCCGCCCGGCCCGGACCCCCTCGCGCAGCGCCAGGAACGCCCCGGCCACACCCAGCGAGTGCGCCACGATCGCCTCGAACCCGCCGTAGCCGTCCTGGAGCTGCCCGGCGATGGCGCGGTACTCCAGCACCGTGGTGGCCCGGCCGCCGGAGTCGCCGTGGCCTGGCGCGTCGAAGGCGACCGGGCTCAGCCCGAGCGCGCGCAGCCGGGGCACGTAGGGGGCGAAGCGCGAGGCACGGGAGCGCCAGCCGTGCATCAGCAGCACCGGCCGGGCGCCGTCGCCCCAGCGGTAGACCACGACCTCCTTGCCGTTCACGGTGATCCGCTCGACGGCGGCCTGCCGGTGGGTCTCCCGCTCGGCGGGGCGGACGGCGCTGCGCCGCAGCGGACGCTGGAACAGCTCGTACGCGGCGCGGCCGGCCAGCCGGGGCGCCAGGTGCGAGGTGGTGTTGAGGGCGGTGCGAACCAGTGCGAGGGCCGGGTCCATGCGGTCTCCCTGTCGGTGCGGACGGGCGTGCCGGGGTGCGGGGGCCGTACTGGGCCCGGATATTAGCACGACCGTTCGTGCAGTTTCATGGGCGGGAAGTCCGCCGCCCGCCCCCGGGCTACCCTGGCGGCACGCACCGCGACGGCGACGGCGACGACGAGAACTGAGGTGGCCGATGGCCGGATCGACCACGGACGGACGGGTCCTGCGCGGCGAGGAGACCCGCCGGGCGGTGCTGCACCGCGCCGTCGCGATCGCCTCCGTCGAAGGCCTCGGCGCGCTCTCCATCGGTCGCCTCGCCACCGACCTCGGGCTCAGCAAGAGCGGCGTGTTCGCCGGCTTCGGCTCCAAGGAGGAGCTCCAGCTCGCCACCGTCCGCGCCGCCCGCCGCATCTTCGCCGACGCCGTCGTCGCCCCGGTCGCCGACACCCCGCCCGGCCTCGCCCGGGCCCGCGCCCTCTGCGAGAGCTGGCTCGCCTACTCCCGGGCCCGGGTCTTCCCCGGCGGCTGCTTCTTCTACGAGGTCACCGCCGAGTTCGACGCCCGCCCCGGCGCCGTCCGGGACGCCCTCGCCGACTGCGCCCGCGAGTGGCGCCAGGTGATCGCCGACGCCCTCGCCGAGGCCCGCGCCACCGGCGGCCTGCGGCCCGGCACCGACCTCGACGACCTCGCCTTCGCCCTGATCGCCCTCCTGGAGACGGCCAACTCGCAGGCCGTGCTGCACGACGAGGACACCCCCTACCAGCGGGCCGGCCGCCTCCTGCTGCGCCTGCTGCGCGCCGAGGCCACCGACCCGGCCGACCCGGCGCTCGCCTAGGAAGCTTCTAGGACAGGATCCGGGCTTCTCCGCCCAGCGCCGCTTCCAGGAAAGCCGCCTGGGCCAGCAGCCGCTCGTCGCCGCCCGCCGCGCCGACCACCTGGAGGCCCAGCGGCAACCCCTCCGCCGTCCGCCCGGCCGGCAGGCTCAGCGCGGGCAGGCCCAGGTAGCTCCACGGCAGCGACATCACCGGGTCCCCGGTGGTGTGCAGGCCCTCCGGCGCCCCGCCGGTCGCCGACGGCGCCAGCCACAGGTCCACTCCGGCCTCGGCGGTCGCCCGGGCGACCCGCTCGCGCAACCGCTCCCGGGCCTGGAGCGCGGCCGCCCGGTCCTCTGCCGCGACGCCCTGGCCGACCCGGATGCTCGCCGCCGTCTCCGGCCGGTACAGGCCGCCGAACCGGGCGAACCAGTCGGCGTGGCCGCGGGCCAGCTCGAAGCGGTTGATCGTCTGCAACTGCCGGGTGATCCCGGCGAAGTCCGGGAACAGCGGCACCCGGCGCACCGTCAGGCCGGCCTGCGCCAGGCGCTCCAGGCTCTCCTCGAAGGCGCGCAGTGCCGCCGGCTCGGCCCGCTCCAGGTACGCGCCGTCCGGGACCCCGAGCACCGGCCGGCCCCCGGCCGCCGGCCCGCCGCGCCAGTCGTCGCCCCGCCAGTCGTCGCAGAGCAGTGCGGCCGCCAGGGCCGCCCCGGCCAGGTCGGCCGTGAACACCCCCAGGGTGTCGAAGCTCGGCGCGTTCGGGATCACCCCGGCCATCGGGATCCGCCCGTACGTGGGCCGGAAGCCCACCACCCCGCAGTACGCGGCGGGCCGGATCACCGATCCCACCGTCTGGGTGCCGACCGCCAGCGGCACCAGCCCCGCCGCGACCGCCGCCGCCGACCCGCTGCTGGAGCCGCCCGGGGTGTGCCCGGGATGGTGCGGGTTGCGGGTCGGTCCCGGCGCGCTCGCCGCGAACTCGGCGGTCACCGTCTTGCCGGCGACCAGCGCCCCGGCCGCCCGCAGCCGGTCCACCACCACGGCCTGCGGCCCCGCCAGGACCCCCGGCGGCAGCGCCGAACCGCCGTGCGTGGGCAGCCCGTCCACGTGCACGATGTCCTTGACCCCCACCGTCACCCCGTACAGCGGCGGCCGCCCGGCCGGCTCGGGGTACCGCGCGGCCAGCGCCCGCGCCTGCGCGCGCAGCCGCTCGTGCCGCCCCGGCTCCGGGACGAACGCGTGGATCAGCGGATCCACCCGCTCGACCAGCCCGCAGAACCGGTCGACGTGCTCGGACAGGCCCGGTGCGCCGGACCGCAGCCCGGCGGCCTCACGGGTCAACGACCGCGGCCGGGCGAGGGGTTGCTCCATGCCGATCACGGTAGACCACCCGTTGGCGCGCTACTGGTGTTCGGCCGACAGGTACGGCGTCTCGCGCAGGTAGTACGCCCCGCAGGTGTGGCAGCACAGCTCCGGCGTCTTGCCCCAGTCCACCGGCTCCCGCACCTGCGCGCCCGGGTCGAGCTCCCGGCCGCACATCGCCACGCTCTCCGCCCCCCGGACCATGTGCCACAACCGCACCCCGCCGGTCGCACCCCCGGCCCCGTACTCGGCTCGCATCTGGTGCTTCATGCGGCCATCGTCCGGCCCCCCGGCCACCCCGGCAACCGGTGGCCGAACGGGCGTGCTGGGCAGCATCGATCACTTAGCGCCAAATCCGATCGAAACCAGCCATCCGCAACCGGTAGGGTTCGCGGGCGCGACCCGCGCCGACGGCCCTGCCGGAGGCCTCAAGTCGCCCGAAATCAACCCCATTTACCCCAATCTGGAGCTTCTCAACGTGCGCTCTTCTCGCCTTCTGGCCGCGTCCGCGCTGATGGCGCTCTCCTTCGGCACCACGGTCGGCGCCGTCAGCGCGAGTGCGGTCGGAGTCCCCTCCTCTCCGCCCCCCACCTCCACCACGGCCACCCCGAGCGCCCCCGCGCCGAGCACCCCGGCCCCGAGCACCACCCCGAGCGCCCCGGCCACGGCGACTCCAAGCACCACCCCCAGCCGCACCGCGACGGCCACCCCCACCAACCGGCCGTCCACCCTGCCGACGCCGACCCCGACCACCAGCGACCGGTGCCACGGCGGCGTCTACCAGAGCCCGCTGCTCAAGGTCACCGGCTCCGGCCTGTACGGCACCACCCTGGTCAAGGGCGGACCGGCCGCCGAGCTGAGCGTGACCTGGCAGAACAACAGCGGCGTCGATCTGCCCGCCGTCCACAACTCGCTCTACGTCACCGACGAGTTCGACGGGGACTACCCCGTCCAGTGGAGCACCGAGTTCTTCGACGTGCAGCTGAACACCGGCTCCGGCTGGAAGCCCGCAAAGCTCGACGACCGCTCCCTCCAGTCGCCGGACCTCAAGCTGGCCAAGGGCGAGAAGATCACCTACCAGGTCCGGATCGCCGCCACCGCCAAGGCCCCGGTCGGGAAGTACGGCGCCAACTACGACGCCGGCTCCGACGCGTTCGACAACGACAAGGTGCCCACCCCGGCCAACAACAAGCCGAACGCCTGCACCCAGTTCTACAACCCCTTCGAGGGCGAGTTCCGGGTCGCCGAGGCCGGTGGCGCCACGACCCCCGCGGCCGCCGCCCACGGTTCGGCTTCCGCCTCGCCGTCGGCGGGCCCGCACCTGGCCGAGACCGGCACCGACTCCAACACCCTGCCGATCGCCCTCGGCGGCGCCGCCGTCCTGGCGGCCGGCGCGGGCACCGTGTTCGTCCTGCGCCGCCGCAAGGCCGGCGCGCACAGCTGACCCCTGCACCCGGGTGAACGCCGGGGGCGCGGACCGTGGTCCGCGCCCCCGGCGTTCGTCGTATCAGTCCGTCGTCATCGGTTCGCCGTGTCAGGACGCTGCCCGCAACAAGGCGCCGTCCTGCCACTTGAGGATCTTGTCGAAGCTCACGATGGCGCCCCGGAGCGGGTGGTTGCGGAGCTGGACGTGGTCGGTGAGGGCGTGGATGAGGAAGAGGCCCCGGCCGGATTCGGCGGTGAGGTCCGGGAGGGTGTCGAGGTCCACGGGGCGCAGCGTGGGCGCCGTGGGGCGGGCGGGGAGGACGTGGGTGTCGTAGGGGTGGCCGTCGCGCCGGGGCTGGTGGGCGGTGAGGACGCGGGCCGGGACGGTGGCGCGGCCGCGGCGGGGGCGGCGGTGCGCGGCCGGGCGGGGCGGCGGCGGGGGGACGGGGCGGCGGCGCAGCGCCGGGGCGGGGGTGCCGACGGGGCCGGGCAGGCCGGGGCCGGAGTCGGTGACCTCGATCCGCAGGCGGTCGCCGCTGATCGAGGCGGTGACCTGGAAGCCGCCGTCGGGCCGCCCGCAGGCGCCGTGCTCGACGGCGTTGGCGCAGGCCTCGCTGAGGGCGACGCCGAGGTCGTGGGCGATCTGCGGGTCGACGCCCGCCGTCGCCATGGCACCGAGCAGGATGCGCCGGGCCAGCGGGACGCTGGCCGGGTCGCGCTTGAGGTGCAGAGTCCACCAGATGTCCACGGGAGGTCCCTCCTGGCTGCGGCTCCACATACAACTAGGTATCTCCGGGCGATTCGGCGGTGAACCGTGCCCGGGGCCCGCTGCCGCCCGTTCGGCGGATGGACTGAGGCCGTGGATTGTGCCGAGTGGCGCACTCGCCGGCCTGCACGCCGCTGCCGAACGGGGCATTCGTAGGGATTTCCCACCCTGCCCACGCGGGCGAGGTAGGCGGTGAGATGATGTCTCGGCCATGACTGCCCTCCCCGCCGCCCCGCTCCCGGGCGCCCTCGCACCGGATGCGCCGGTGGGGGCCGCCGCCTGGGACCTGCGGCTTGCCCGGGCCGTCCCGTTCGCCCTGGTGTGCACGTTGATAGCGGCTGCCGGGCACGCCCTGGCGGGTGGCGGGAACGTGCCGCCGGCCGCGTTGGCGACGGGCTTCGCCGCGGTGCTGGTGCTCGCGGTGGCCTGCGGTGGGCGGGAGCGTTCGCTGACGGCCATCGCCGGTGCGCTGGGCGCGGGGCAGCTCGGGCTGCACTGCCTGTTCCACAGCTTCAACGGCCACGCCGCGATCGGCGGCATGGCCGGCATGCACCACGGCGGCTCCGGTCCGCTGACCCTGCCGACCGTGGCGGGCCGGCTGATCTGCAACGAGGCGCGCCCCGGCACGCTGGCCGGCCTGCCGGGGAGCCCGACCGCCGAGCAGCTGGTCTCCTCGGCGGGCCTGGACCCGAACGCGTACGCCGTCGCCCCGTGGTGGCAGGGCGGCGTGTTCGGGATGACGCCGTCGATGCTGGCCGGGCACCTGGCCGCCGCGCTGGTCGCGGGCTGGTGGCTGCGGCGCGGTGAGGCGGCGCTGTGGCGGCTGGTGCGGGTGACCGCGTCGGCGGCCCGGGAGCACTGGGCGGCGCCGCTGCGGTCGGCGCTGGTGCTGGTGGCGGCGCTGCTGCGCGGCCTGTTCGGCGCGGCCGGTCCGGCCCGCCGGTTCGGCGTCCGGGGCGGGGAGAGTCCGCTTCCGGCGGGTGCCGCGCTGCGGCACAGCGTGGTGCGGCGCGGTCCGCCGCTCGGGGCCTTCGCGTACTGATCCGGCTCCTGGCGCCCCGTTCGTGTCGGGCCCCGGTCGTGCGCAGCGTCCCGGGCCGGTCCCGCGTGTCCCCGACATCCCGTGTGTCCCCGACACGCCGACGGCCCCCGGTTCCGCCCCACACGTCCCCAGCACGTCCCCACGCGCGGCCCCGCCGAGGCACGGTCTTCCCGTCGCCCGGACGCGGGCCGGTCCGCCGAGCTCCGATCGGAGACACCGCATCATGCGTTCCCTTCCCACCCGCCGTCTCGCCGCCGTCGCCCTCACCGCCGCCGCCTCCGTGGTGGCGCTGGCCGGTCCCGCGTTCGCGCACGTCACCGTGAACCCGGGTGCGGCCGCCCAGGGCGGCTACACGGCCGTCGACTTCCGGGTGCCGAACGAGAGCGACGCCGCCGGCACGGTGAAGCTGGAGGTCAACCTCCCGCTGGACCACCCGCTGGCCTCCGTCCGCACCCTGCCGCTGCCGGGCTGGACCGCGACCGTCGAGAAGGCGAAGCTCGACAAGCCGATCAAGGTGCACGGCAGCGACGTCAACGAGGCCGTCTCCAAGATCACCTGGACCGCCGACGCCGGCACCAAGATCGCCCCCGGTCAGTTCCAGGAGTTCCGGGTCTCGATCGGCCCGCTGCCGTCCGACGCCGACAGCATGGTCTTCAAGACCCTGCAGACCTACGACAACGGCGACATCGTCCGCTGGATCGACGAGTCCAAGGACGGCCAGCCCGAGCCGGCCCACCCGGCCCCCGTCCTGAAGCTCACCAAGGCCGCCGCCGGTGAGGACGCCCACGGCGGCGTCACTGCCTCCCCCTCCGCGGGCGCCCATGGCGACAGCTCCGACCACGCCGCGGCCCCGGCCGGCGCCAAGTCCAGCGACTCCACCGCCCGGGTGCTCGGCGTGGTCGGCATCGTGGTCGGCGTGATCGGCACCGCCGTCGGCGTGCTCGGCCTGCGCCGCCGGAGCAGCGGCTCCGCCTCCTGACCCACCCCGCCGGCGGGGCCGTACCCACGCCCCGGGTACGGTCCCGCCGGCGGTCCCACCCCGCACGATCGGATCTCCCATGCTCCGCACCACCCGCACCACCCGCCTGGCCGGCGCGGCCGCCGTCGCGCTCGCCGCCGCCCTGACGCTGACCGCCTGCGGCTCCTCCGGGGGCGGCTCGACCGCCGCCAAGGTCGTCCAGCAGAAGTCCGACTCGCCGTACCAGGGCACGGTGCTCACCAAGAACTTCGAGAAGCCCGACCTCCAGCTGACCGACACCTCCGGCCAGCCGTACGACCTGCGGCAGCAGACCAACGGCAAGACCACGCTGCTGTTCTTCGGCTACACCAGCTGCCCGGACGTCTGCCCGACCACCATGGGCGACATCGGCGTCGCGATGAAGGCGCTCCCGGCCGAGGAGCGGCAGAAGGTCAACGTCGTCTTCGTCTCCACCGACCCGCAGCGCGACACCCCCAAGGTGCTGCGCACCTGGCTGGACTCGATGGGCAGCGACTTCATAGGCCTGACCGGCGACCTGGCCAAGGTGAAGACGGCCGCCAGGTCGCTCGGCATCATGATCGAGGACCCGGTGGTCAACGCGGACGGCACCGTCACCTCGACCCACGGCGCGCAGGTGCTGGCCTTCCTCCCCTCGGACGACAAGGCGCACGTGCTCTACCTGAGCGGCACCGAGGAGAAGACCTACGAGCACGACCTGCCGCTGCTCGCCAAGGGGGTCGCGGCATGAAGGCCTCGACCGGCCACGCCCCGGCCGGCCGCGCGACCCTCGGCTTCCGACGGACGGCGCTCACGGGCGCGGTACTGGCGACGGCCCTGGGCGGCGGCGCCATCCTGGTCGCCTGCGGGGCAGGCGGTCAGGGCGGTGCCGGCGGCGGGGCGGCGAAGCTGAGCGTCGCCGACTCCTACATCCCGCTGCCCCCGGCCGGCGGGATGGCCGCCGGCTACCTGACCGTCCGCAACGACGGCGGGCAGGACCAGCTGGTCAAGGTGAGCAGCCCGGGCGCCGAGTCCGTCACCATGCACCGCTCGACCCCGTCGAGCATGGAGCAGGTCCCGAGCCTGGACGTGCCCGCGCACGGCGCGTTGGAGTTCGCCCGCGGCGGCACCCACCTGATGATCATGGGATGGCAGAAGGCCCCCGCCCTCGGCGACGAGCTGGAGCTCGACCTGACCTTCGCCAAGTCCGGCACCCTGTCGGTCAAGGTGCCGGTCAAGGAGCTCACCTACCGCCCCGGCCAGAGTTAAGGGGACCGCCAGCATGGAGAAGGCCGCCCACCGCCGCATCGCCGGACTGCTCGGGACGCTCGGCGTGCTGCTCGCGCTGATGCTCGCCGGCGCCGGACCGGCCGCCGCGCACGCCACCCTGGAGTCCACCGACCCGCACCAGAACTCGGTGGTCGCCACCGCCCCGCAGGCGGTCACGCTGACCTTCAGCGAGTCCGTGTCGCTGTCCAGCGACTCGGTGCGGGTGCTCGACCCGGCCGGCAAGGCGGTGGACACCGGCAACCCCGGGCACGCCGACGGCAAGGCGGACACCGCCCGGGTCGGACTGAACAGCGGGCTCGCCAACGGCACGTACACCGTCGCCTGGCGGGCCGTCTCGGAGGACTCGCACCCGATCGGCGGCGCGTTCACCTTCTCCATCGGCGCGCCCTCGGACACCTCGGTGTCCGCCACCGCGCTCCAGGGCGCCAAGGCCGACGGCCTGGTCTCCGCCCTCTACGGCACCGGGCGCACCGTCGCGTACGCGGCGTTCGCGCTGCTCGCCGGCGTCGCCGCGTTCGTGCTGATCTGCTGGCCGGAGGGCGCCGCCCGGCGCCGGATGCAGCGGCTGCTGATGACCGGCTGGGCGGCGCTGCTGGCCTCCACCGTCGCGGTGCTGATGCTGCGCGGCCCGTACGAGCGCGGTTCGGGGATCGGCAAGGCCCTCGACCTGTCGCTGGTGCGCGCCACCCTGGACGAGCGGATCGGCACCGCGCTGGCCGCCCGGCTGCTGCTGCTCGCGGCGAGCGGGGTGTTCCTGTCGCTGCTGGTCGGCCAGTTGGGGCAGCCGGCCCGGCCGGCGGTGCGGCCCGGCGGCGCCGGGAGCACGGGGAGCGCCGGAGGCGCGAGCGACGAGGAGGCCGAGGAGGCCGAGCTGCGGGAGCTGGAGCAGCGCGCCGCCGAGCGGCCGCAACGCGAGGCCCGGCTGGGCCTCGGCGTCGCCGGGCTGGTGCTCTCGATCGCCCTGGCGGCGACCTGGGTCGGCGCCGACCACGCCTCGGTCGGCATCCAGGTCTGGCTGTCGCTGCCGCTCGGCATGCTGCACCTGATCGCGATGGCGCTCTGGCTGGGCGGCCTGGCCGCGTTGCTGGTCGCGCTGCGCGAGGGTGTCGGCGCGCAGGTCGTCGACCGCTTCTCGAAGGTCGCCTTCGGCTCGGTCGCGGTGCTGGCCGCCACCGGCGTCTACCAGTCCTGGCGCGGCCTCGGCAGCTGGGGCGCGCTGACCGGCACCGAGTACGGGCGGCTGCTGCTGGTGAAGACCGGCTGCGTGGCCGTGATGCTCGGCGCCGCCTGGTTCTCCCGCACCTGGCTGGCCCGGCTGCGCGCGGCCCCGGCCGAGGCGGCGGAGGTCGAGCCGGCCGCTGTGCCGGAGCCGGTCGGCGTCGCCGCCGCGCACTCCGAGGACCCGCTCCGGCAGGCCCAGCTGGCCCGCCAGCAGGCGGCCCGGGAGAGCGCCGGGCGCGAGCGCGGACTGACCCCGACCCGGGCGGGGCTGCGCCGCTCGGTGCTGGTCGAGGCGCTCGTCGCGGTGGCGGTGCTGGTGGTCACCACGATGCTCACCAACTCCCCGCCCGGGCGGGTGGCGAGCGAGGTCAAGGCCGGTGCCGTCGCACCCGCCGCCGGACCGGCCGCCGGGGGCGCGCCCGCCCCGCAGACCGAGCCGGGCCGCACCGTGGAGCTCAAGCTCCCGTACGACACCAAGGGCCGCACCCCGAACGCCAAGGGGACGGCGACCGTCACCCTCAACCCGGCCCGGACCGGTCCGAACGAAGTGCACCTCGCGCTGACCGGCGCGGACGGGCAGCCGGTGGACGTCCCCGAGGTGCAGCTCGCCTTCACCCTGCCGGACCGCGACCTCGGCCCGTTGCCGGTGGCGCTCACCCCGGAGGGCACCGGCCGCTGGAGCGGCACCGCGCAGCTGCCGCTGGCCGGCACCTGGGTGGTGTCGGTGCAGATCCGCTCCTCCGACATCGACCAGACCACCCCGACCCAGCAGTTCAAGATCGGCTGACCGCGATGGAGCACACCTCGACGGACCGCACCACGACGGACCGCACCACGGCGGACCGGGCCACGGCGGACCGGGCCACGGTGCCGAGGCCCGCAGCACAGGGTGCTCAGGCGCCCGGCCGCGCCGGCTTCACCCGGCGGGCCCTGCTCGGCACCGCCGGCGCCGGGCTGCTGGCCGGCGCCGGAGCCGGCGCCGCCGGGGCGGTCGCCCTGGACCGCCACCCCGGCGCGGCGCCCGCCGCCGGGCCGGGCGGCGCGCTCGGCGCGGCCCGGGTGCCGTTCCACGGCGAGCACCAGGCCGGCATCCTCGAACCCCAGCAGGCCCGGGTCCAGCTGGCCGCCTTCGACCTGGCCGAGGGCGCCGGCCGGGACGGGCTGCGCGCCCTGCTCCAGCGCTGGACGAAGACCGCCGAGCGGCTGACCGCCGGGGAGCCGGCCGAGGACGCCGACAACCAGGTGGCGCTGGACGCCGGCCCCTGCTCGCTCACCCTCACCGTCGGCTTCGGCGCCGCCCTGTTCGACAAGGCCGGGCTGGCCGACCGCCGCCCGCAGGCGCTCGAACCGCTGCCGCCCTTCCCCGCCGACGCGCTCGACCCCGCACGCGGCGACGGCGACCTGTTCGTCCAGATCGGCGCCGACGACGCCCTGGTGGCCGTGCACGCGCTGCGGGTGCTGCAACGCCAGGCGGCCGGCACGGCGGCGCTGCGCTGGCAGTCGGCCGGCTTCGCCCGTACGCCCGGTGCCACCGCGCGCCCGATGACCGGCCGCAACCTGATGGGCCAGATCGACGGCACCAACAACCCCCAGCCGGGCGAGGACGGCTTCGCCGCCAAGGTGTTCTGCACCGCCGGGCCGGACCAGCCGGCCTGGCTCGTCGGCGGCTCGTACCTGGTGTTCCGGCGGATCCGGATGCTGCTGGACAACTGGGAGGCGCTGCCGACCGACCGGCAGGAGCGGGTGATCGGGCGGCGCAAGTCGGACGGCGCACCGCTCGGCGCACCCGCCGGGGCCGGCGAGCGCACCCCCGTCGACCTGGCCGCGCAGGGCCCGGACGGCGCGCTGGCGATCCCCGCCGACGCGCACGTCCGGGTGGCCGCCCCGGCCGCCAACGGCGGGGCGGCGATGCTGCGGCGCGGGTTCTCGTACCACGACGGCCTGCTGCCCGACGGCTCGCCGGACGCCGGGCTGCTCTTCCTCGCCTTCCAGGCCGACCCGCGCAAGGGCTTCACCCCGGTGCAGCGCAAGCTGGCCCGGGGGGACGGCCTCTCCCGCTTCCTGCGGCACGAGGCCAGCGGCCTGTACGCGGTGCCGCCGGGCGTCCCGGCCGGCGGCTACCTCGGCCAGCAGCTCTTCGAGTAGCACGCCCCCGGCGGTCTCCGGTCCCGGCAGTCTCCGGTCCCGGCCACCGAAACGCTTTCCTGGCCGACGGGCGGAGTCGTTATGGTGACTTCTTCGGCAACACCCCTGCCCCGGTTCCCCCCTGTTTCCCACGGAGGCGTCATGTCGGCCACCCGCTACACCTACCTCGGTCCGGCCGGCACCTTCACCGAGGCTGCGCTGCGCACCCTGCCCGAGGCCGCGACCCGGGAGCTGGTGCCGCTGGCCTCGGTACCGCTGGTGCTGGACGCGGTGCGCGGCGGGGACGCCTCCGGGGCGTTCGTCCCGATCGAGAACTCGGTCGAGGGCGCCGTCACCGCGACCAATGACGAACTCGCCGCCGGTGCACCGCTGATGATCTACCGTGAGGTGCTGCTGCCGATCTCCTTCGCGCTGCTGGTGCGGCCGGGCACCGACCTGGCGGGGGTCAAGACGGTGACCAGCCACCCGGTGGCCCAGGCGCAGGTGCGCCGCTGGCTGGCGGCCAACCTGCCGGACGCGCAGTGGGAGTCGGCCGCCTCCAACGCGGACGGCGCCCGGCTGGTCGCCGAGGGCCGCTACGACGGGGCGTTCGCGGGCGAGTTCGCGGCGCC
This sequence comes from Kitasatospora sp. NPDC043949, assembly GCF_056435365.1. Lineage (NCBI taxonomy): Bacteria > Bacillati > Actinomycetota > Actinomycetes > Kitasatosporales > Streptomycetaceae > Kitasatospora > Kitasatospora sp. NPDC043949. The sequence goes on from NZ_JBWKEQ010000012.1 coordinate 137,711, forward strand.
GATCTACGGCCTGGACCCGCTGGTCAAGGACATCGCGGACGCGCAGACCGCGACCACCCGGTTCGTCCTGGTCGGCCGCCCGGGCCGGGTCTCCTCGCCGACCGGCGCGGACAAGACCTCGATGGTGGTCTGGCTGCCGGACGACCACCCGGGCGCGCTGCTGGAGCTGCTCCAGGAGTTCGCGGTGCGCGGGGTCAACCTGATGCGGATCGAGTCGCGGCCGACCGGCGAGGGCATCGGCAACTACTGCTTCCTGATCGACTGCGAGGGGCACCTGTCCGAGCGCCGGGTGGCGGAGGCCCTGATGGGGCTGAAGCGGATCAGCCCGCAGGTGCGGTTCCTCGGCTCCTATCCGCGCGCCGACCGGCAGGTCTCCACGCACCGGCGGCCGGGGACCTCGGACGACGATTTCACGGCCGCCGCCGACTGGCTCTCCCGGTGCCTCGACGGGCGCGGCGACATCTGATCCACGCGAGGGCATCGTGACGACATCTGATCGATGCCCTTTGTCTTTCCGCCCTTTTCCGATCGCTTTCTCCCGGCCGGGCGGAAGGGGGCGGGTGACCGCACCCGTCGTCCACAGGGGCCCGCGGCGCCGGAACCCGCCATCCACAGGGGCGGGGACTATCCACAGCCGAAAGTTATCCACAGGCCTGGGGATGAGTCGACAAACCGGTATAGCCACTGCAGGTTTCGGTCGGATCATTGGTTAGCGGCGTAGAGATGACTAATCGGACCAGAGTCACCCGTGTGCCAGCAAATCACCCGTCCGAGTGCTTCAATTCCCTCACCCGAGAAGGTCAAATGAGGTTTGAAACCTCAATTCCCTGGCTTCGGTGATCGGAGGGCCAACCTCCCCTTCAATCCACAGGCACCGCCCGGATCCTGTGGATAACCCCGGCCCCGCCCGTTCCCCACAGAAGTTATCCACAGGATCCGGGCGGTTATCCCCAGGGGAAAACCCGTACCGGTGGATGAGCCTCCGCCCGGTACGCTTGGGCCTGTGATTGACCTTCGCCTGCTTCGTGAGGACCCTGACCGAGTGCGCGCCTCGCAGCGCGTCCGTGGCGAGGACGTCGACCTGGTCGACGCCCTCCTCTCCGCCGACGAACGGCGCCGGTCCTCGGGCAGTCGCTTCGACGAACTGCGCAGCGAGCAGCGGACGCTCGGCAAGCAGGTCGCCCAGGCCAAGGGCGAGGAGAAGGCCGCCCTGCTGCAGCGCACCAAGGAGCTGGCCGCCGAGGTCAAGGCCGCGGACGCCGAGCAGGGCGCGGCCAAGGAGGAGGCCGATCGCCTGCTCCGCTCGCTGGCGAACCTCATCGACCCGGCCGCCCCGGTCGGCGGCGAGGAGGACTTCGTCACCCTGGAGGAGATCGGCACCCCGCGCGACTTCGCCGCCGAGGGCTTCGAGCCGCGCGACCACGTCGAGCTCGGCCAGATCCTGGGCGCGATCGACACCGAGCGCGGTGCCAAGGTCGCCGGCGCCCGCTCCTACTACCTGACCGGCGTCGGCGCGCTGCTGGAGCTCGCCCTGGTCAACATGGCCATCGCCCAGGCCACCGCGGCCGGCTTCATCCCGATGATCACCCCGACCCTGGTCCGGCCCGCCGCCATGGACGGCACCGGCTTCCTCGGCCAGGCCGCCGAGAACGTGTACCACCTCGCCGAGGACGACCGGTACCTGGTCGGCACCAGCGAGGTCCCGCTCGCCGCGTACCACATGGACGAGATCCTCGACGCCGAGAAGCTGCCGCTGCGCTACGCCGGCTACTCGTCCTGCTTCCGCCGCGAGGCCGGCACCTACGGCAAGGACACCCGCGGCATCATCCGCGTCCACCAGTTCGAGAAGGTGGAGATGTTCGTCTACACCACTCCCGAGGACGCCGAGAACGAGCACCGCCGCCTGCTCCAGTGGGAGAAGGACTTCCTCAACGCGCTGGAGCTGCCCTACCGGGTGATCGACGTCGCCTCCGGCGACCTCGGCGCCTCGGCCGCGCGCAAGTTCGACATCGAGGCCTGGATCCCGACCCAGGGCAAGTACCGCGAGGTCACCTCGACCTCCAACACCACCGAGTACCAGGCCCGCCGGCTCGCCATCCGGATGCGCGAGGAGGGCAAGACCCGCCCGCTGGCCACCCTGAACGGCACCCTGGTCGCCGTCCCGCGCACCATCGTGGCGATCCTGGAGAACCACCAGCAGGCCGACGGCTCGGTGGTCGTGCCCGAGGCACTGCGGCCGTTCCTCGGCGGGCGGACCGTCCTCGAACCGGTCAAGTAGCACCGCGCCACCCGCACCACCCGCAACTCCCGGGAGACGTACGGCCCATGAGCACCACCAGCCCCAGCCCCGTCTCCCCCAACGGTGAGCGCCCGAGCGGTGGCGACCTGCCCTACCGGCTGGTCGCCACCGACCTCGACGGCACCCTGCTGACCAGCACGGAAACCGTCTCCGAGCGCACCCGCGCCGCCCTGGCCACGGCCACCGGCGCGGGCGCGCTGCACATCGTCGTCACCGGCCGCTCCGCCGCCTGGGCCCGCCCGGTCTTCGACGAGATCGGCTACACCGGGATAGCCGTCTGCGGCCAGGGCGCCCAGGTGTACGACGCCGGCGCGCACCGGCTGCTCACCTCCCTCACCCTGGACCGCCGGCTCGCCGGGCTCGCCATCGCCAAGATCGAGGCCGAGACCGGCCCGCTGGCCGTCGCCGCCAACCAGGACGGCCTGGACGGCCAGGTGCTGGCCGGCCCCGGCTACGAGCTGCTGATCGGCTCCGACCTCCCGGTCGTCCGGGTCGACCGCGACCAGCTGCTCGACGCCCCGGTGAGCAAGCTCTACATCCAGCACCCCGGCCTGACCGACGACGCGCTCGCCGAGGCCGCCCGCCGCGTCGCCGGGGACCTGGTCGGCGTCGTGATGGCCGGCGCCGGAGTGGTCGAACTGCTGCCGCTGGGCCTGTCCAAGGCCACCGGGCTGGCCGTCGCCGCCCGCCGCCTGGGCGTCCGCGGGGCCGACACCATCGCCTTCGGCGACATGCCCAACGACGTGCCGATGTTCGGCTGGGCGGCCCGCGGCGTGGCGATGGCCAACGCCCACGAGGAACTGCTCGCCGTCGCCGACGAGGTCACCGCGAGCAACGACGAGGACGGCGTCGCCGTCGTCCTGGAACAGCTCTACCCGGGCGTCTAGGCCCTCCTCCTCCCGACCTCGCCGTAGTGTTCGGCGGGGGTTCACCTCCAGTTGTAGGATGACCGGGCAAGCGGTTGTAGGATGACCGATGACCGGCGTTGACCAGCGGCGCGGTGACCGACAACGAAGGGAGTACCGGCATGACCAACGACGGCAACAGCCTCCAGGCGGCCGGACGGCGCTCCCTGGTGGACACCGCGATCGACCAGCTGCGCGAACAACTGGCCGGCGGCGTCTGGCCGGTGGGATCGCAGATCCCCACCGAGCACGAACTCGCCGAGCGGCTCCAGGTCGGCCGGAACACCGTCCGGGAGGCGATCCGGGTGCTGGTGCACGCCGGCATGCTGGTCTCCCGCCAGGGCGAGGGGACGTTCGTCCGCTCCACCAGCGACCCGGCCGCCGTCCTGCGCGGCGTCCAGCGCTCGGGCATCCGGGACGTCCTGGAGGTCCGGGCCGCGCTGGAGACCGAGGCCGCCCGACTGGCCGCGCTGCGGCACACCCGCGAGGACGTCGAGCGGATGCGGGCCGCGCTGGCCCGCGAGGCCGAGGTGATCGCCTCGCACGCCGAGCGGACCGACCGCGAGGCCACCGTCGAGCACGACCTGGAGTTCCACACCGCCATCGTCGAGGCCGCGCACAACCCGGCGCTCACCGAGGTCTACCGCTACTTCGGTGCCTCCGTGCGCGAGTCGATGACCTCGGCCTTCGGCGACCACGACATGCCCGAGGTGGCCGTGGCCACCCACGCGGCGCTGGTCGACGCGATCGAGAGCGGCGACCCGGACCGTGCCGAGGCCGCGTGTCGTGCGCTGCTCGCCGAGCCGACCGCGGCCGTCGAGCAGCTCCTCGCGGCCATCGCGGCCCGGAAGTGACGTAGGCACCCGCCTCCCTTCCGTCCTCCGCGCCCTCTCGCACATTCACGAAAGAACAGCACACCCATGGCCGTCACCCGTGCCCAGCAGCCGGTTGCCACCACGTCCCTCCCGCTTCCCGTCCGCACCCGGCTGGCCCACCCCGCGCTGCTGCTGACCGGCATCCTGCTGGTCGCGCTGAACATGCGCGCCTGCCTGGCGGCGGTGTCGCCGATGGTCGGCGAGATCCAGCGGACCTTCGGACTCTCCGCCACCGCGAGCGGACTGATCACCACCGTGCCGGTGCTGTTCCAGGGCGTCGGCGCCCCGCTCACGCCCCGGCTGACCCGGCGGTTCGGCACCGAACGGGTGGTGCTGGGCGCGGTCCTGGTGCTGGGCGCGGGCGTGCTGCTGCGGGTGCTGCCCTCGGTGGCGGCGCTGTACGCGGGCTGCGTGGTGATCGGCGTGGCCATCGCGGTGCTGAACGTGTCGATGCCGGGCCTGGTGAAGCGGGAGTTCCCGGACCGGGCGGCGGCGATGACCGGCGTCTACTCGACCACCATGCTGGTCGGCGCGACCCTGGCGGCCGGTCTGTCGGTGCCGCTGGAGCACGCCCTCGGCGGCGGCTGGCAGGCCTCGCTGGGCACCTGGTCGCTGCTCGCGCTGATCGCCGCGGTGGCCTGGCTGCCGCAGGTGCTGCGCTCCCGGCAGGAGCGGGCGGCGGCGTCCGGGGCGGCGGCGTCCGGGGCAGCGGCCCCTGCCGGTCCTGCGGCCGGTCGTGTGGCCGGTCGTGTGGCCGAGAAGCCGATCGAGGGCATCTGGCGCTCGCCGATGGCCTGGCAGATCAGCCTCTTCATGGGCATCTCGTCGCTGCTGGTGTACACCCTGGTCGCCTGGATGCCGACCATCCTGGCCGACCACGGCATGGACCGCGGCGAGGCCGGTCTGGTCTTCGCCTTCTCCAACCTGGTGCAGGTCGCGGGCGCCTTCCTGGTGCCGCTGCTGGCCGGCCGGATGACCCGCCAGCGCGGGCTGGCGGTGGTCATGGCCGGGCTGAACGGCCTCGGCATCGCCCTGCTGCTGATCGCGCCGGTGTCCGGCGCCTGGGTGTCGGCGACCATCCTGGGCGTCGCCCAGGGCGGTTCGCTGGGCCTGGGCCTGGCCTTCATCGTGCTGCGCACCGGCAGCGCGGCCGGCGCCGCCCAGCTGGGCGGGATGTCGCAGGCGGTCGGCTACCTGGTCGCGGCGGCGGGCCCGGTCGGCGCCGGCGCGCTGCACCAGCTCACCGGCGGCTGGACGGCCACCCTGGTGCTGATGCTGGTGCTGGCCACCGTGGTCGGCGCGGCCGGCTGGGGCGCGGGCCGCAACCGGACGCTCGGCTAGCACCTCCGCTCGGGCCGACCCCGACTGCCCCGGGTCGGCCCCGTCCGGCTACTCCTCGGCGGCCAGGGTCAGTCCGGCCAGCTTCACCGAGGCCAGCACCGTCGCCGCCACGGTGACCGCCAGCAGCAGCGGGACGGCCACCCCGAGCGAGACGTCGGCGCCGATCGCGGCGTCCCCGGCGACCGCCTCGGCCACCGACCGGCCCCACTGCTGGACGCTCAGCGTCCGGGCGCCCGACACGAAGTTGCCGATCAGCGACTCCCAGACCAGCGCGTACCCCAGTCCGGCCACCACCGCGTGCCGGGTGACCACGCCGAGCAGCAGGAACAGCGCGCTGTACGCCGCCCCGGCGACCAGCACGGCCACGGTGTAGCCGAGCGCGATGCCGTCCCTGGTGCCGATCAGCAGCAGGCCGCAGAGCAGCGTCGGGAGGGCGGCGAACACCCAGGTGGTGCCGATCGCGACGACCAGCTTGGTGGTGACGATCTTCCACCGCGGCAGCGGCTTGGCCAGCAGGTAGACGATCGAGCCGTCGTCGATCTCGGTGGCGATCACGCCGGTGCCGACGACCAGGCCGAGGATCGGCACCAGGGTGCCGAGGCCGAGCTGCCCGAGGATCTTGACGGTGAGGTCGTGCTCGTTCCCGCTGGCGGTGCCGCTCGCGACGGCCGAGATGACCAGCAGCAGGGCGGGGACCACCAGCAGCAGGAGGCCGCGGCGGCGGCCCAGCAGGCCGCGCAGGGTCAGCCTGGCGACGGTCGGGTTCATGGTCGGTCGGCCCTTTCCTGGGTCCGGTACGGGAGTTCGGTGGCTCGGACGCCGGGCCTCGCGCGGACGCCGGGCCTCGCGCGGACGCCGGGCCTCACGCGGATGCCCGGCCTCACGCGGACACCAGGTAGGAGAAGACGCTCTCCAGCGACTCGTCCGCCGGCGAGACGGTGTACAGCCGGATGTCCGCCTCGCGGGCGACCCGGGGCAGCAGGGTGGTGAAGCCCTGGAAGTTCACCGCCTCGATCCGCAGCGCCCGTTCCCGCGCGTCCACCTCGACACCGGTCGTGGAGCCGTCGGCGATCAGCGCGGCGGCCAGCCGACGGTCGTCGCTGGAGCGGACCAGGTAGCGGTGCGGCCGGTCGGTCATCAGCCGGCGGATCTTCCGGAAGTCGCCCGAGGCGGCGTGCCGGCCGGCCACCACGACCTCGATGTGCCGGGCCAGTTGCTCGACCTCCTCCAGGATGTGGGAGGAGAACAGCACCGTCCGGCCGTCCGCGCCGAACCGGCGCAGCAGCTCCATCAGCTGGAGCCGCTGGCGCGGGTCCATGCCGTTGAACGGCTCGTCGAGCAGCAGCACGGCCGGGTCGTGGACCAGCGCGGAGGCCATCTTGACCCGCTGCTTCATGCCCTTGGAGTACGTCCCGGTGCGGCGGTCCTTGGCGTAGGCCATCTCCACCAGGTCCAGGGCGCGCCGGGCGGCGGCGCCCGGGTCGGCGAGACCGTGCAGTTCGGCGTTGGCGAGCACGAACTCCCAGCCGGTCAGGTAGTCGTACATCGACTCCCGCTCCGGGACCAGGCCGATCTGCCGGTACACCTGCTGGTTGCGCCAGATCGGCGCGCCGTCCAGGGTGACCGCCCCGCTGGAGGGCGAGAGGAAGCCGCTCATCATGTGGATGAGGGTCGACTTGCCCGCGCCGTTCGGACCGAGCAGGCCGGTGATACCTGGGCCGATCGTCATACTGATGTCGTTGACGGCGACCACGTTCCCGAACCAGCGGGAGACCTTGTCGATGGTGATGGTGGCCATGACGCCTCTCAAACTCCTCGGTTCATCAGACGCTGCGGTAGCGGCGCAGCAGCAGCCCGTACGAGCCGGACACCATCGCGAGGACGGCGGCGGTGAAGACGACCACGCCGAGCCCGCCGGGCGCGTGCATCCGGCCGTCCATCCCGCCGACGTCGAAGAGCTGGTTGGTCAGGCTCTCCACCAGGTCGTTCGGCGACAGCAGCGCGATCCACTGGGCGGAGTCCGGGACGGTGAGCTCGGTGGCGGTGCCGATCCGGGTCAGGATCGCCACCACGGCCGTGCTGATCGCCAGGTAGCCCATGATCCCGGCCACCCCGAAGCCGCGGCGCGGGGTCGCGGCGGCGACCACCAGCGCCACCGAGGTCGGCACCAGGGAGTACAGCAGGGCGGCGACCAGGCCGGACAGGAAGTGCCCGGTGTTGTGCCCGAAGTCCAGCCCGCCGAGCAGCGCCCCGATGTAGAGGACCAGCAACGGCGCCGCCATCAGCAGGAACTGGGCGCTGACCATGGCGGCGAACTTGGCCCGGACGTAGTCGGCGCGGGTGATCGGGCGGGAGAAGTACAGCGGGACGGTGTGGTGCCGGAGATCCCGGGAGAACAGCACCGGCGCCTGCGAGGCCAGGAAGATCGACACGACCAGCACGAACGAGGACAGGTACCGCGGGTAGTCCAGCGGCAGCTCCTTCGCGCTGGTGGCGAGCGCGATCGCCACCATGACCACGGCCGGCATCGTGACCACGCCGAGCACCAGCATCGGCAGCACCTTGGACTTGCCGGAGCGCCCGAGCCCGTACGCGGCGCGCAGGCTCTGGGTGAACAGCGAGCGGGTGGCGTAGGCCCGACCGAGCCGGGGCCCGGTGTAGCCGCGGTAGCCGATGTCGTGGATGACGCCGGTGTCGGCGGACCTGGTGTCAGGAGGCAGCGACATCGTCCGTCCCTCCCCTGTTCTCGTCGGTGAAGAGTTCGGCGACCCGGTGGCGGCGCTGCTCCAGCCGGACCAGGCCGAGACCCAGGCCGGCGACGGTGTCGCGGATGGTGTCGTAGGTGTCGTCGCCGGCCAGCCGGACCAGCAGCAGGTGCGAGCCCTCCGGCTGGACGGACAGCCCGGCGGCGGCCAGCCGTTCGCGGACGGCGTCGCCCGGCTCCGGGACGGCGTCCTGCGGGTGGTCCGTCACCTCGACCGCCAGGACGGCCGTCGCCTCGGTGAAGGAGGCGGTGGAGGAGGAGCGCAGCAGCTTGCCGCCGTCGATCACGACCAGGTGGTCGCAGGTGCGCTCCAGCTCGCCGAGCAGGTGGGTGGTGACCAGCACCGAGATCCCGAAGTCGGTGTGCACCCGGCGGATCAGGCCCAGCATCTCGTCCCGGCCGGCCGGGTCGAGGCCGTTGGTCGGCTCGTCCAGCAGCACCAGCTTCGGGTCGTGCACCAGCGCCTGGGCGAGCTTGACCCGCTGCTTCATGCCGGTCGAGTACCCGCCCATCGGCCGGTACCGCTCCTCGTACAGGCCGACGTGCCGCAGGGTGTCCGCGGTGCGCTCACGGGCGGCGGTGGCCGGCAGCCCCGCCATCCGCGCCATGTGCACCACGAACTCGGTCGCCGACACGTCGGGTGGCAGGCAGTCGTGTTCGGGCATGTAGCCGACCCGTTCGCGGATCTCCGGGCCCCGGGTGGCGACGTCCAGGCCGAGGACCTCGCCGCGGCCGGACGTCGCCGGGGCGAGGCCGAGCAGGATCTTGATGAGGGTGGACTTGCCCGCCCCGTTGGCCCCGACCAGCCCGACCACCCCGGGCCGCACCTCGACGGTGAGCTGGTCGAGGGCGGTGACCCGGGGGAACCTCTTGGTGAGGCCGTCCGTCTTGATGACAGCAGTGGACACCTGCTCAACGTAACGGGCCTACGCGCCAAGGGCTATGAGCTGGAATGACGAGCCCGTCTGCTGCTGCGGTATGACGCCGCGGAGGATCTCCCCTAAGGGGCGGAGCACCTCCCCCTCAGGGTCAGGACGTCCTCGTCGCCCGTGCGAGGCCGGCAACGGGGAATCCGGCGCGAGGTCCGACTCGGAAACGCCACCGGAGTCGCCGTGCCCGCGGTACCGGCCGCTTCCGATGCTCTCCGGGTCGACGGCCCTCGACGACCCGGCCGGGAGACGCGAAGACCACGCGGCCGTTCCGACCCATAGGGTCGACACCATGCGACTGAGCACCGTGATCCTGCCCATCCACCGATGGGCCGAGGGGCAGAAGATCTGGCGGCGGGCCGAGGAGCTCGGGTTCCATGCCGCGTACACCTATGACCACCTGTCGTGGCGGTCGTTCCGCGACGAGCCGTGGTTCGGATCGATCCCGACACTGACCGCGGCGGCCACCGCGACCGAGCGCCTGCGGCTCGGGACGCCGTGACATCAGTCAATCCTTCTTCATGCATCACACGCTGACCTGCGATGTTCCGCTGGTTCAGCCCCTGATGCCACTACCCCTGTGAGTCGGCGGGCCAGAACTTGGGCGGGGCGCTGGCAGGATCCACGATCCGCAAGCGGCTCTGCTGGGACGGGTCGACCGCATTCAGCGAGATCAGGCGCTGACTGTCTGCCTGGTCGAGTTCAGCCAAGGCATGGGGCAGGCCGGCGCACACGGTGGCGATAGCTGCACCGAGACCCACCAACCCGCCGTGCTTGTGATTCTGGCGGTACTCGATGCGATGCAGGCCCGACTCGGCGATGGCGACTACCTCGAGTGGACGGCTCAGTTGCTTCGTGTCATTCGTGACAACGATCTGAAAGCCGTCCGCTGCCGCACGCGCATAGAGGTCGACGTCCCTGGTTCCCGCCCACCCGCTGAGTTCGGCCACGTGCTCGACAACGTGGTGCTTCAGGAGCAGCCGCACGATCCGTGCCATGGGAAGCGGCACATTCTCGTCGAGCAGCAGCTTCAAGACGCTGCCTGCCGGATTTCCGCATCCTCGTAACTGTCGACATAGTCGGCGAAGTCCGCTGCGTCGCGCGCTGCCTCTGCTGTGACGCCCGGGTAGTAGTCGCCGATCTGCTCAGGTGGCACGCCGTCCCGTAGGAGAGCAGCAACCTCTGTCGCCGGGATACGTGTCCCCTCGACGACCGGCTCGCCGCCTCGCACAGCAGGGTCAATAGACACGTGCGGCCGGGGTTCAAGGAGGTCCGGGATTCGCCGACCACCACGGTAGAAAGGCGCAAGCACGTCCACCATGTCGTGAATGACGACATTGCCCTTGCTCCGCACAAGGTCCACTGCGTGGTCCGGGTCTGCCAGGTAGATCGTGTCACCGCCCGCGACCAGCCGGTAGGCCGAGAGGTGTTCCCCTTCGTCGAGGCCCTCGCGCAACGTGCTCAGCGCCCGCCTGATCTTCTGGAGGGATGCCTCCTCGCGAAGACGGACACAGACTCGGAGAGCGACCACGTCGCGAAAGGAGTAGAGGATCGGACGAGACGTCGAGATCTCCGGCACCAGGACAGCGCCGCGCTCGCCGGTGGCCCGCCGCCAGTGCGACAGCTGCCGCAGAGTCGCACCGGACAACGCGGCAGCCAGTTTGGGCTCGTACGACATGCGGCACCTCCTTGGCTCCAGACGACAATCCGACGCTACTTCATCGTCCCGTACGGGCATCAGGCTCGCCAGCATTTCACCCGGATGAGGCCGCCGAGACGCGCCGCGCCCTCGTCCAGCCGCCGCTCAGGGCCCGCCGCCTCCAGAAGGGCGGGAGTCAACCACCGATCGAAGCGCGCGCTCTGCGCGAAGGCGACCGACTCCCCCTTCAACTCGGCACTGCGCTCGATGAGATCGGTGAGCGAGCACTCGCCGTGATCCGTATCCCGAACGGCGATCGCCATGTCCTGCTTTCTCTGCAGGTGAGTTCCGAAGTGATGTGTGAGCTGCTTGGCGTCAGCCGGTCCAGTGGCGGTAAGCCTCGATCCACTCGGCGCCGTCCGGGGCAGGTGTCGGCATCGGCAGCTCCAGGATCCCGATCTCCTGTCGAACACGGCCGCGAAAGCACAGTGCGACGATCCGGCCATCCTGAGTGAGGTCGACGCCGCGCACAGTCACCTCCACTCCGAGAACCGTCGTGCCGAACGGCACCGCGAGGTTCTCCTCCAGCATGGTGAACAGACCGGTCAGCTGCTCGTCCTCGCCGTAGGCGTCGACGGTGGCCTCATCGATCATGGCCTCAAGCTCGGTCCTGCCCAATGCACCCATGGCACTACGCTAGCGGCTACGCATGTGTCGTCACTGCGGGTTGCTCGCAACCTCACCTGCCGGAGCACACGCGTAGGGTCGAGGGCATGCGCTTGAGTACCGTGATCCTCCCCATCCACCGGTGGAGCGAGGGGCAGAAGATCTGGCGGCGGGCCGAGGAGCTCGGGTTCCATGCCGCGTACACCTATGACCACCTGTCGTGGCGGTCGCTCCGCGACGAGCCGTGGTTCGGATCGATCCCGACACTGACCGCGGCGGCCACCGCGACCGAGCGCCTGCGGCTCGGGACGCTCGTGACATCGCCGAACTTCCGCCACCCCGTGACACTGGCGAAGGAGCTGATCACGCTGGACGACGTGTCCGGCGGGCGGGTCACACTGGGCATCGGCGCCGGCGGTACCGGCTTCGACGCGACGGCGATGGGGCAGGAGGCGTGGTCGCCGAAGGAGCGGGCGGACCGCTTCGGCGAGTTCCTGCCGCTGCTGGACGAGCTGCTGCGCACCGACGCCACGACGCGCGAGGGCACGTACTACTCGGCGGTCGAGGCGCGGAACGTCCCCGGCTGCGTGCAGACCCCCCGGGTGCCGTTCTACGTCGCCGCGACCGGGCCGCGCGGGCTGCGGCTGGCGGCCGAGTACGGGCAGGGCTGGGTGACGTACGGCGACCCGAAGGGCCCCGCGGACGTGCCGGTCGAGCAGGCGCCCGGCGTGATCGCCGCGCAGATCGCGAAGCTGACGGCCGCCTGCGAGGCACGGGGCCGGGACGCCGGCGAGCTGGAGAAGGTGCTGCTCCAGGGCTCGACCGCCGAGAAGCCTCTGCAGTCGCTGGACGCCTTCGTGGACTGGGCCGGCACCTACCGCGACCTGGGCATCACCGAGTTGGTGATCCACTGGCCCGTCCCGGACTCGATCTTCGAGAACGACCTCGCCGTCTTCGAGAGGATCGCCACCGAGGGCCTCGCCCAGCTGGCCTGATCAAGGATTCGCTTCCCGTGGTTCGCGCCGCCGACCCACGCGAAGCAACCAGTCCGCCGGCGGCCGACGGGCCGTTGGCGGACTAGCGGCGACGCTCAGCCGTCTCGGCCCTGGGTGACCACGAACTCCGTTCCGTCGGGCGTCGCGCCGACGCCCGGCTCGGCCCACTCGGTCGGCCTTCTTGTTGCCGGGATCACGGTACCCAGACGCGTGCCGTCGACCCTGCGTGTTCACTCCGGCAGGTGAGGTTTCGAGCGACCCTCGGCGACGGCGCCCTCACGACCGCTACCGTGGCGCCATGGGTGCAGCGGGCCGGGCGGGCCGAGCTTTTGGCCGTGCTGGATGAGGGCCACCGTCGATGCCCACGGCGAGAGCCGAGCAACTCGCACATCACTACTTCGGAACCGGCTTGTGGGGAGAGCAGGACATGGCGATCGCCGTTCGAGGCGCGGATCACGGCGAGCGCTCGCTCACCGACCTGATCGAGCGCTGTGCCGAGTTGAAGGGGGAGCTGGTCGCCTTCGCGCAGAGTGCGCGCTTCGACCGGTGGTTGACTCCCCTGCTGCTGGAGGCGGCCGGGCCCGAACGGCTGCTGGACGAGGGTGAGGCGGTCCGGATCACCGACCACTTCATCCTGCGCTTCCGCCTGCCGGACGGTTCGACGGTGGTGGACCGGTTCGTCGGTGGGCGGCGGGACCTGGACGGGATCGACCGGGAGATGCTGCTCGGCTGGCGGGACCCGGTCGAGGGGATCTTCGAGATCCGCCGCAAGGACGGGGATGCCCTCGTCCTGCTGAACCTGATCGACGACCTGGAGTACCGCACGTACTCGAACGCCGGACGGGCTGCTTTCCGGGGAGTGACGAAGGGAGGGTTCCTCCACGCCTGCCTGGTGCCGGTCTTCTCGGCCGACGGGACGTGGCTGATCTCCGGGGCGATGTCGTTCTACCCCAGGTCCAGCGCCACCGAGATCGCCCGGGCCGCACTCCAACTGGCCACCAGCCACCCCGAACTGGTCTTCCGCAACCCCGAGAAGATCGAGCAGGGATGGGAGTCGATGCGGGCGGACCGGGACGCGTTCGTCGAGTTCTTCGGCGGCGACGAACTGGTCCTTCCGCCCGCCGAAACCGAGGAACGGCTCAACGCCTACTACCGGCACCGGCAGGAGGACACCGCCGCCGGGCGTCCCGACCGCGCCCGGGGCAGGCGGCTCCCGGGCCTCGACTTTCCGGCTTTCGAGCTGCCGCGGGACCTTGCGGACGCGGACACCATCGGAGTCATCTACGACGAGGTCGACGGGCTCAACTTCTACGCGGACTACGGGCTGTTGCGGGAGCTCTTCGCCGACCCCTCCCTCACGGGTCGCAAACCGCACCAGGACCTGCTGCGCACGTACCTGCGCGAGCAGTCGATCACGCCACTGCCGATCCGGCGACTGGCCGCCGCCCACCCGGAGACCGCCGACTCGGTGTTCCGGAAGCTGCTGCGGAAACCCGGGTTCGCCTGGAGCGAGCACGGCGAGGAACTGTTGCGCCGACGCAAGCCCTGGTACTACGCGCAGGAGCCCCGGCCCGGCGTCTCCGTCGTCGGCGAGCGCCTCGGCGAACTGGCGGCCGGCGGGCGACGGCAGCGGTTCACCAGCGCACGGCGCGTGCCGGGCCAACCCCATCGCCCCTAGCCACGAACGCCGAGAACGCCGTGGCCGCCGTGGCCGCCGTGGCCGCCGCCGTCAGAAGGCCGACGCCCGGTCAGAGCTGGCGCACGACGGGGAGGGTGGCCGTGCCGCGCTGGCGGGCGTCGCGGCGGGCGAGGCCGGGGGAGTTGCCGGTGCCGAGGATCCGGCCGTCGGCGATCGCGATCCAGGTGCCCGGTGCCAGCCCGGTGGGCGGGGTGAGGGACAGGGCCGACGTCACGGCGTGGTCCGGCTGGAGGCGGTCGGGGCGTGGGGCCGGCGACGCGGTGCCGGCGCGCCAGCGGGCCGTCGTCCGCTCGCCGCCCAGCCGGCGCGACCACACCACGTGCTGCACCACGATCAGGGGGCCGAGCACGGTCAGCAGGGGGAAGCCCGCCGTCAGCGCGCCCAGGGCGAACAGCGCGCTGACCGCGCTGGTCACGACCACTCCGACGACCGCCGCCAGCAACGCGGCCGTCCGCCCGAACGCCTTGGCGGCGACCAGGGGGAACAGCACGAGGAGCAGCAGGTCGCCGAGGCCCACGGCGACCGGCGGGCTGCCGCCCGTCAGGACGAGCATCGGGGCGAACGGCCTTCCCTGGACCTGGGTGACGAAGTTCGCGGTGACCTGCGTCAGGGTGGTCGCGACCAGGTCGTAGCAGGACAGGACGGCGGCCAGGCCGGCCGCGTGCGCCGATCGCATTCCGCTCTGCGTCCACAGGTTGGCCACGCCCACCACCGCGACGGCGAGCATCACGTCGGTGCAGGCGCGCACCGCGACGGGGTGGCCGCTGCACGCCGCCGTGGCTCCGGCGGCCACGAGCGCGAGGCCCCAGGCCCAGCGGCCGGAGCAGACCGGCGCCAGGGTGAACTGCACCGCCAGGCAGAGCACCAGGCCGAACAGCGCCGAGACGACCACGCCCGGCAGCTCGAGGTAGAGCAGCGGGGCCAGCACGACGCCGACGCACAGGACGGCGATGTCGCCGGAGGTGTAGACGCCCACCGGAGGCCTGGGCATCCGCACGCGGACCAGGTACCCCCCGGCCGCGGCCATCAGCAGGGCCACGCAGCAGCTCAGGGCGATGAGGGGGATCGCGTTCATGCGCCGCTCCCGGCCCGGACGCCGACCGGACGGGCCGACTCGAAGGTGTGTTCCCGCAGGTCCGCGCGGACCGGACTGGACGGCGGCAGTTTCGACCGGTCGTCGTGGAGCACGATGCCGGCCAGCGGCAGCCCCGCCGCCGACGCCCGCTCCTCCAGCCTGCGGCGCAGTGTCGCCGCGGGCAGCGCCCGGACCAGGAGGTGCAGCAGCGCACCGCCGTCCGGCTCCTCGGTCAGCGTGTACCTGGCCGGCAGCGGCACGTCCGGCTCCCCCTCGACCAGGTCGAGGACGTCCCTGGTCGGCACGGAGGCGCTGAGCGGCCCCGACCAGCGGCCCAGGACGGCGGACGTGGCCGGCAGGTGCGCCCACTCGCACCCCGTCCCGCCGACGGGCAGCCGGACCAGGTCGCCGGTGGCGTACCGCAGCAGCAGGGTGCACTCCCGGTAGGGCACGAAGGGGGTGTGCACCAGCATCCCGACCTCCCCCGGCGCGGTCGGCTCCCAGGTCTGCGGGTCGAGCACCTCCAGGTGCCCGAACTCGGTGGTGTGGTGCAGATGCCCCTGGGAGCACGGCGTGCCGCCCGAGGGGAGCGTCTCCGTCATCAGGTAGGACGTGGACAACGGTGCCCCGAACGCCGCTTCGGCCCGCTCCCGCAGGGGGGCCGACAGCACCTCGCCGCCCACCCCGATGCTCTCCAGCCCGAAGTCCGCGGACCGCCACCCGCCCTGTTCGGCCTCCTGCACGAGCGCGGAGAGGTACGACGCGGAGGCGGTGAGGTGGGTGATCTGCGGGGCCTTGCCGGGCAGGCCGAGCGGTGCGGCGAGGCGTTCCAGGGCGAGCGCGGGGTCGATCGTCCCGAACTGGACGAACGAGGCGCCGACCCGGGTGGTGGACTCCTCGGCGACGACCAGTGGCAGGGTGGCCCTGGAGCAGCCCGCGTAGGCCACGGTGTGCCGGGGGCGCAGCCCAAGGGTCAGGGCCGCCGAGATGGTGCTGAGGGCGATCGTGGTCTCCAACTCGGCCCGGGAGTACCAGACCGCGGTCGGGGTGCCGCTGGTGCCGGTGGTCAGCGCCATCAGGGCGGGCGTGGCGGCGGCGGAGACGAACGCGGCGGGCAGGCCGCGCAGGGCCGCCTTCGGGGTGACGGGCACCCGCGACCAGGTCTCCGTGTCGAGCGTCTCGGGGTCGATCTCGAGGTCGTCGAAGGTCCGCCGGTAGTAGGCCGTGTGGCGGACGGCGGCGCGCGCGGTGGCCCGCAGGCTCCGCCGGGTGACCGTGCGCCGCACCTCCGGGTCGACCTGACCGGCCTGCCCCGGCAGCAGCGCCGAGTCCGCGCCCGGTTCGCCGAACTCGGCGAGCGTGCGGACCATGTCGTCGGCGATCCGCCCGAGGTCCTTGGGGCGGATCCTGCGGTTGAGCAGGATCGATGCGCCGTACCGGAGTTGACTCACCGCAGTGCCGAACACGAGACCTCCTGGAACCTGGGCCGGGGATGCTCACCCCGGCCCAGGCCGGGACGACTCGGTCAGGCCATGTGCGCGAACATGGCGGCGGTGAGGGTGCTCAGGGCGTACTTGAAGTAGTGCTTGACCATGTCAAGACCTCCTGGTGGGGCTGGCCGGCGCGGCCGAGCACGCCCCGATGACGTGCTCCGGTGCCGGCGGGTGGGGAGTGCAGTTTAGGGAATCGAACAAGCCTCGACCAGGGGTGAGACGGCATCAAATTCCTTGCCCCGAACGGGCGGTGCCGCAGCTACGGGTGCGGGCGGGTGCGCTGGGCCGGGAGGCGGGGCTCGGGGGCGCGGCGGGCGATCTCGGCGAGGGTGTGGAAGAGGACGTCGCCGAGCAGGACCGGCTCGCGGGAGGCGTCCGGGGAAGCGCCCGAGGAGACGTCCGGGGAGGCGTCCGGGGAGGCGTCCGGGGAGGCGGCGGGCGGGATGGTCGGGGGAGGCTCGTCTCGGAGCTGGCGAGTGGGCATGGCTCTTCCTGCCGACGGGGTGGCCGTGCACACTCCTGCCCGTCGCGCCCCGGGGACACCCCGGCCGGCGGGCGAATAGGCCGGAAACGGAGCCTCGGGGGCCGAAAGGGGGCCGAAAGCCACAGGTCCGGCGGGTCGGCGGCGCCGTCCTGCGGGTCCGCGACGAGGTCCGTCCTCGCCGGTGACCGGTGCGGCACCGATGGGCGAAGATGGACCGGTGACCGAAGCCCGTACCGCCCCCCGCCTCATCGCCACCGACCTGGACGGCACCCTGCTGTGCGCCGGCGGCACCGTCAGCGAACGCACCGCCGCGGCCCTGGCGGCCGCGGAGGCGGCCGGGGTGCAGGTGGTGTTCGTCACCGGGCGTCCGCCGCGCTGGATGCAGCAGGTGAGCGCGCACATCGGCGGCCACGGGGTGGCGATCTGCTCGAACGGCGGCGCGGTGGTGGACGTGCGGCGCGGCGAGCTGCTGGAGTCGTTCCCGCTGCCGGTGGAGACCACCCTGGCGGTGGTCGAGGTGCTGCGCGCCAAGCTGCCCGGCACCGCGTTCGCCTTCGAGTACCCGGACGGGTGGGCCCGCGAGCCCGAGTACGCGGTGCCGATGTGGGGCGACGACCTGGAGCACGCGGTCGGCCCGGCGGAGAAGCTGCTGGGCGCCGGCGGGCCGGTCCGGGGCCTGTTCAAGCTGCTGGCCAAGCACCCCGACCTCGACCCGGACGCGTTCCTCACCCGGGCCCGGGAGGCGGCCGGGCACCTGGCCGAGATCACCCGCTCGGCGCCGATCCCGCTGCTGGAGATCAGCGCGCCCGGCGTCACCAAGGCCAGCACGCTGGCCCGTTGGTGCGCCGGGCACGGGATCGACCGGAGCGAGGTGGTGGCCTTCGGCGACATGCCGAACGACCTGGAGATGCTGGACTGGGCCGGCACCGCGTACGCCGTCGCCAACGCGCACCCGCAGGTGCTGGCGGCGGTGCCGCTGCACACCGTGAGCAACGAGCAGGACGGCGTCGCGGCGGTGCTGGAGGAGCTGCTGCGGCTCCCCTGAAGGCGTGCCGCCCGGGCCCTGGACAACAGGACCTAGCCGAAGCGGCCGTTCACGTAGTCGGAGGTCCGCTGGTCGCGCGGGTTGCCGAAGACCTGAGCGGTCGGCCCGGCCTCCACGATCCGGCCCGGGGTGTCGTGGGTGGCCAGGAAGAAGGCGCAGGTCTGCGAGACGCGCTGGGCCTGCTGCATGTTGTGGGTGACGATCACGATGGTGAGCCGCCCGCGCAGTTCGGCGATGGTCTCCTCGACCCTCCGGGTGGAGGTCGGGTCGAGCGCGGAGCACGGCTCGTCCATCAGCAGGATGTCCGGCGAGACCGCCAACGACCGTGCGATGCACAGGCGTTGCTGCTGCCCGCCGGAGAGCGCGCCGCCCGGGGTGTGCAGCCGGGTGGAGACCTCGTCCCAGAGCCCGGCGCGGCGCAGGCTGGTCTCCACCAGGTCCCGGCGCTCCTCCTTGGAGACCTTGATCCCGGCCAGCTTCAGGCCGCTGGCGACGTTGTCCTGGATGGACATCGCCGGGAACGGGTTGGGCCGCTGGAACACCATGCCGATCCGGCGCCGCACCTCGGCGGGGCGCCGGCCGGGACGGTAGACGTCGTCGCCCTCCAGCAGCACCTCGCCGGCGAGCGCGGCGCCGCGCACCATCTCGTGCATCCGGTTGAGGATCCGCAGGTAGGTGGACTTGCCGCAGCCGGACGGGCCGATCAGCGCGGTGACCTCGCCGGCCGGCATCGCCAGCGAGACCCGCTCCAGCACCTTGCGGGCGCCGAACCACGCGGAGACCTCCCTGGTCTCCAGCCCGGCCAGCGGCTCGCTGCCCGGGTGCGGGGCCGGCGGCAGCGGCGGGAGGGTGAGGGTGTCGGCGGCCGGGTCGGTCGCCGGGGCGTCCGCCGTGCCCAGGCCGGTGGTCGGGGTGTCGGTCATCGGTGCATCCGTCATCGGTACGGCCTTCCGGGCGCGCTTCAGTAGAGGTTGGGCAGCAGGGCCGCGGCGTTCTCGTAGACCGCCCAGAGCAGCGCGCCGAGCACCGGCGCGAGGCTCAGGTAGGCCGCCGAGGCCCGCCAGTACCGGGCCAGCAGGAGCGCGCCGAGCACCGCGCCCAGCAGCCCGAGCGACCACAGCTGCAGCGTGGCCAGCGCGCCCTTGTCGGCGGCCAGCGCCTTGTCGTACGGGACGGTCCTGGGCCGGCCGCCGGGGTTCTGCTCGGGGTCGCCGTCCAGCCGGGCGCCGACCATCACGGTCGAGCCGGGGATCCAGTCCGAGTCCCCGGTGACCAGGACGAGCCGGTTGCGGGCCGGGTCGGTGATCGGGTGGTCGCCGTCGCCGTACACGTTGACGGTGTAGGTGAACTTGCCCTGCCCGGTGGTGGCCTCGATCTTGTCGCCGACCCGGAGCCCGGACAGTTCGGCGAAGGGCGCGCCGAAGGTGGCGCCGCGGCCGAACAGCACCGCGACGCCGCCCTGGCCGGGCAGGGCGGTGTCCCGGCGGTGGCCGGGCCCGCGCATGAGGTCCCGGCCGGTGGTGCCCTCGACCACGACGGCCTGGTGCAGGCCGATCGCCGGGATGTCCAGCAGGGCCACCGGGGCGCCGTCGGCGGCGGCCCCGGTGGGGGCGACGGCCCGGGCGAGCTGGTCCCGGAAGGTCTTGTACGCGGTGGACTGGAAGTGCCGTTCCTGGACGTGCGAGAGCGTGAACAGGTAGCCGACGAAGCCCAGCACCAGCGCGGCCAGCAGGCTGGCCACCCGGGCGCCCTGGAGGAGGCGGCGCCGCGCGGGGGCGGCGGCGGGCCCGGTCGCGGGGGTCGCGGCGGGCGGGCCCGCGGGCGTGGCCGGCCGCGCGGGGGCGGCCGGCTTCTCCAGCACCGGGGCGGTCACGAGGCGCCGTCCGAGGACTTGCGCCGGCGCAGCAGCCGTCGGCCGAGCAGCGGCGGGACGAGCACCACGGCGAGCAGTTCGAGGGCGGTGAGCGTGCTCAGCGTCCAGTCCTCGGGCTTGCCGGCCACCTCGACCACGTTCGCCGCGACCTCGGTGCTGCCGCCGCGGCCGCGGGCGACCACCTGGCCGGTCTGCGGGTCGACCACGTCCTCGGTGCCCGGGTCGCCCGGTGCGGCGCCGTCCGCGTTCGGGTCCGTGCCGGCCGCGCCGTCGGCCGCCGCGGCGCCGTCCCCGGTGCCGCCGGTGCCCGCGGCGCCACCGCCCGTGCCGCCGGCGCCGCCGGCCGCACCACCGCTCGTTCCGCTGCCGGTCCGGCCCGTGCCGCCGCCGCTGCCGCCGCCCGTGCCACCCGTACCGCCGCCGCCACCGGTACCGCCGGCCGCGCCGCCGCCACTGCCGCCGCTGCTGGAACCGCCGGCGCCCGAGCCGGTCTTGACCGCCTGGCCGCCCTGCACGGTGCAGTCCAGCGGAGCGCCCTGCTTGTCGCAGGGGCTGGGCTGCGGCGCGTTCTTGAGGACGGTCAGCTCACCGGTGGAGTTGAAGGTCGGGTTGGCGCAGTTGGACAGGGTGTCCGGGTCGACCGGGCTGGCGTTGCCGGGGATGCTCCTGGTCTGCAGCAGGCCGCCCTTGACCAGGCCGCGCGGGATCGGCGAGTAGCCGAGGCCGTCCGCCTCGCCCTGGCCCTCGCACAGCACGTAGGCGAGGAAGCGGCTGAGGGCACTGCCCTTGTCGTTGTTGAAGCGGGGCGGCGGGGGCAGCGCGGCCCCGGAGCGCGGCACGATCACGTAGCTGTAGCTGGAGATCGGGTAGGAGCGCGGGTCGTCCATGGTGTAGACGCCGTCGAGGTTCTGCTGCAGGTAGTTCGGGTCGGACACCGGGGTGTTGTCGTCGACGCCGCGGATCTTCGCCGCGGTGAGCGCCACGGCGACGTTGGAGGCGGTCGGCAGCGAGTAGTAGCCGGCCTGGTTGAGCACCTTCACGACCGGCCAGTTGCTGCGCTTGGCGAAGGCGTACTCGTCGTAGCCGATGGTGCCGAGGCCGGAGGAGGCCTTGATGTAGCCGGCGACGACGTCCGAGCCGTTCTGGGCGACCATCCGGCCGGACGGCGGGAAGAACTCGGTGTAGTCACCGCAGGAGACGCCGTTGACGGAGGAGCAGTACGCGTCCCACTGGTCCTTGTGGGTGTGCTCCATCCAGCGGGTGAACTGCGCGGTGGCGCCGGAGCCGTCCGAGCGGACCACCGGGGTGATCGGCAGGTTGGGCAGCGTCTTGCCGTAGTCGGCGGTGATCTTCGGGTCGTTCCAGTTGGTGATCTTGTTGGTGAAGATGTCGACGACGGTCTGCGGCGAGAGCCGCAGGTCGCGGACCTGCTTGCCGCCGACCACCAGGTTGTACATGAAGGTGGTGCCGCCGGCGGTGATCGGCACGTACGAGAAGCCGTAGGTCGGCTGCTCCGCGCTGCCCTGGCCGTTGCGGCGGCCCGCGTCGTTCACGCCGGCGTCGGGCGTGGTGCGGAACGGCACGTCGGAGGCGGTGAAGTCGTTCTGCCCGAGGGTCCAGGAGTTGCGGCCGGCCGCCGAGCCGACCGGGTTGAAGCTGATCTGGATGCCCTGCGACCCGACGTCCTGGCGCCACTGGTCGATGGCCGGACCGGCCCAGCTGGACCCGTCCGCGCTCAGCGCGACGCTCGCCGCGAAGGCCCGGGAGCCCGGCCCCAGCATCGGCGCGGCCGCGAGCAGCAACAGGGACATCAGCAGGGCGAGCGCGCGGGCCACGGGGCGGCCGGCAGCCTCCCACGACATGGGGACTCCTCTGGGACGGAGGGTGGTTGGGTGGGTCATCAGCTGTTCCCGGGGAGTGGGAGGGCGGTGGCCGACGCATGGGAGGACGCGGTCCGCGCCAGCGCCGGACGGACGGTGTCGGACGGCCGGGCGGCTCGTGCGGCGGCCTCGGCGCGCCGCGCCTCCAGGTCGATCCGGCGCTTCTGCCGCCTGGTCAGCTCGCCCGGCTTGCGGCCGCCGAGCACGCGCGCGGTGACGAAGAGGATCAGCACCAGGACCATCAGGGTCAGTCCGGCCGCGAAGGCGCGGGCGACCATCTCGGGGTAGGGCTGCTTGACGTAGTTCCAGATGTACAGCGGCAGCGACACCTGGTGCTCGTGGAGCGGGTCGGCGTTGAACTGCGAGGTGAAGCCCGAGGTCAGCAGCACCGGCGAGGTCTCGCCGACGCCGCGCGCCATGCCGAGCACCACCGCCGTCACCAGACCGGGCCGGGCGGTGGGAAGGACCACGTTCCACACCGTGCGCCACTGGCTGCCGCCGAGCGCGTACGAGGCCTCCCGCAGGGTGCCGGGCACCAGCCGGATGACCACCTCGGCGGCCCGGGTGACGATCGGCATCATCATCACGGTCAGCGCCAGCGAGGCCGCGAAGCCGCTCTTCTCGAAACCGAAGGTGATGATGAAGACGCCGAGGATGAACAGGCCGGCCACGATGGAGGGCAGCGCGGTCATCGCCTCGACCAGCGTCCGCACCGGGCGCGCCAGCCGGCCGCCGACCTCGGACATGAAGATCGCCGCCGCGATGCCCAGTGGCACCGCGAACAGCGTTGCCAGGCCCAGCTGTTCGAGCGAGCCGACGATCGCGTTGAGCGCGCCGCCGGAGGTGATCGGGGAGAGCGCGGCGGTCCGCTCCATCGACTCGGTGAAGAAGTTGAGGTGCTGAGCCGCCTCGAAGCCGCGGCTGGCCACGTAGCCGATCTGGTCGACGATCAGCGCGACCACCAGCAGCCCGGAGCTCCAGGAGGCCACCGACACCAGCCGGTCGCGCACCATCAGCCTGCCCCACTGGAGCCGGCCGAGCGCGAAGTAGCCCGCCAGGAACAGGAGGTACCAGCAGACCAGGAAGCCGAACGCGCCACTGAACGGCAGCACCCGCTCGTACAGCGCCCAGTTCAGCGCCAGCGAGCCGACCAGTGAGCCGGCCACGGTGAACACGTCCTCGCGGGTCACACCGCCGAGCCGCACCTTGGTCTGGGAGCGCGGTGGCGCGGCCTCGGCAGGTGCCTCGGCGGAGCCGGAGGGCGTCGGACCTCCGGGCCCGGACGCGGCGACCGGTGGCAGGTCGAGCGTGGTCATCGGGTCGTCCCTTCGACGCGGTGGGTCATGTCGGTACGCCGCCTCAGTCCGCGGTGGAGGCCCCGGAGCGGGACCGGTTGATCACGAAGCCGGCTGCCACGTTGACCAGCAGGGTCAGCGCGAACAGCACCAGGCCGGCTGCCATCAGCGCGGAGAGCGAGAGCGCGTCCGACTCGCCGAAGCGCAGCGCGATGAGCGCCGAGATCGAGTTGGCGCCGTTCTCCAGGATGTGCGTGATGGTCTTGAAGCTCGGCGAGACGATCAGCGCGACCGCGATCGTCTCCCCCATCGCCCGGCCGAAGCCCAGCATGATCGCGCCGATCACCCCGCCCTTGCCGAACGGCAGGACCACCGCGCGCACCATCCCCCAACGGGTCGAGCCCAGCGCGTACGCGCCCTCCCGCTCGCCCTGCGGGGCCTGGGAGAACACCTCCCGGCTGAGCGAGGTCACGATCGGGATGATCATCAACGCGACGACCACGCCCGCGATGAAGGTGGAGGAGGTGTAGGAGGTGCCGATGTCGCCGGTGCGCACCTTGAGGAAGGGGATCGTGTCGCCGAGGTGGTTGGTCAGCCAGCGGACGAAGCCGATGATGCGCGGCTGGAGGAAGAACAGCCCCCACAGGCCGTAGATGATGCTGGGGATCGCCGCCATCAGGTCGATCAGCGAGATCAGCGCCGCCCGCAACCGGACCGGCGCGTACTCGGAGATGAAGATCGCGGTGAAGAGGGCGACCGGGACGGCGATCACCAGGGCGATGACGGCGATCAGCAGGCCGTTCGGCAGGACGGCCGCGATGCCGAAGTTGTGCGCGGCGGTCTGCCACTTCTGCTCGGTCAGGAAGGACCAGCCGACCGCGCGCAGCGCGTCCGTGCCCCGCAGGACCAGGAAGAACGCGATCATCCCCATGATCGCGAAGACTGAGAGCCCGGCGACCCGCAGCACCCCGCGGAACACCCGGTCGCCCGGGGTCGCGGGGGCGGTGATGGTGCGCGGGACGTCCCGGTCGGGCCCGTGGCCGGGTTGGCCTGGCACCCCGGCGTACGGTGCCGCGGGCTCGGCGGCGGATGTCATGGTCTGCTCTCCGTGCTCGGGTGCGGGGGACGGATCCGGTGCGTACCCATTCGGCCAGCCACAGGTGGCCGGATCGGGTCGTGCGTGTGTACGAGGGCCCAACGCGGCAACTCGGTGGCGGAGTTGGGAACTCCGAATGGCCGGACCGGACCGGCGAATGACATGTCCGTGCTGGGGCTTCTCACCCAAGTCCTCTGATGTGAAAGGTATTTGCCTTCGATCACGCGCGGCCGGACCATTGGCCGATTCCATCCCAGACGCAACGCGCGTTGGCTCCAAGCGACTTCAGCCATGCGAAAACGACTCGGCGGGGCCGAAACGGCGGCCCCGCCGAGTCGTGCTTCGGTGATTCTGTTGTGTCCCCGCGTCAGTCCGTCACGGGCGGCGGCGCAACCGCGACCAGCCCTTCCGCACCTCCGCCAGCGCCCGCGCCCCGGCGGGCGTCCCGCCCAGGAAGAGGACCGCCGGACCGCCGACCAGCAGCACCAGGCCGCCGATCAGGGCGACGGGCAGGAGCAGCCGCGCGGCGCCGGAGCGGTCGGGCGCCGGAGTACCGGCCGCGACGGGCGCGGCGGACAGCGGCTTGCCGGGCGTGCTGGGCGTCGCGCCGGGCTTGGCACCGGCACCGGCACCCGCCGCCGCTCCACCCGCCGCAGTTCCACCGGCCGCCGTTCCCGCTCCACCGGACGCGGAGCCCGCACCGGTGCCGGACAGGCCACCGGTGGAGGACCCGCCGGACCCGCCGGACGCCTGGTCCCCGGTCTCGCCGGAGGCCGCGGCCCCGCTCCCGCCGGACGCCCCGCCCTCACCGACCTGGGTGACCGGGGCGACGCCCTGCCCACCCCCCGTACCGGAGGCCGGCGTCGAACCGTCGCCGCCGGTCGCGGGCGGGTTCGGCGGCGCGGCCTGGTTGCCGGGCAGCTTGGCGTCCTGCGCCTCCAGGTGGCTGATCGCGTCCCCGGCCTGGGTCCGCTGGGCGGCGGTCAGGGCGAGGAAGCCGGGGGCGAGGTGGCCGGGCTCGTACCCGTAGACCTGGCCGGTGGTGGTCACCGCGCGCATGAACTTGGTCATCGCGGCCACCTTGCCGGCCGCGACGTCCTTGGTCGGGAGCATCGCGTACTGCACGGCGGTCAGCGGGTAGGCCTTCTGGTCACGCGAGAGGGCCGAGTCGGACGCGCCGTACGGCAGGGACTGCACGCCGGTGGCCTGGTCGACGGTCATGTCGGCGACGGCCGCCTGGAAGCCCGGGCCGTCCGGTGAGACGAAACCGCCGGCCGGGTTGAGCAGTTGGGCCTCGGGCAGCGAGTAGGCCTTCGCCTCACCGGTGTCCATGATCGCGAACAGCGTCCGCTTCCCGATCTTGAGCGGCGGGCACAGGTCGTGCGAGCCGTCCGACTTCGTGTCCCCGTTGACGCAGTTGGGCTGGTTCCACAGCACCTTGCGCACCACGTCGTTCAGCCCGGTCGAGATCGGGTTCCACTCGAACTGCTTCCAGTTGCGCTTGGCGTCCTCCTTCGCGTCCGGGATCCCCGAGGAGTCCTGCCGGACGAGGGAGTCGGTCGGGTAGCCGGAGAAGGCCGGGCGCAGGTAGAAGCTGTCCACGTGCATGCCCCACGGGTCGGACTCGCCGTCCAGGAAGCGCACCGCGTCGGGGTCCGAGGCGATCCACGACGTCAGCTGGTACGTCATGTCCGCCGTCCCGCCGAACACCGTCGGGGTGGTGTTGTTCGAGAGGCAACCCGTGGGCCAGGAGACCGTGCCGTCCGAGGGCAGCGGGTTCAGCTTCTGGAACTCCGGGTCGTCGAAGATGCAGATCGGGTTGCCCTTCACCGACGGGATCGCGGCGCCGGGCGAGGCGTAGGACTGCGTGAGCAGCTTGGCCAGCAACCGCGCGTTGAGCTTCATGCTCCTGATCTGCCGACCGGTGTTCGGGTCGTCCACGACGAACACCACGGAGATCCCCGAGGTCGCGATCGGCGAGTACACGTACGGGCGCGGTGGCGGCGCCTGGGTGTCCGGCCGGGACGCCAGCGCCATGTCGCCGCCGCCCGACAGGAAGTCCGTGCGGGCCTGGGCGTCGCCGTTCGCGAAGCCGTACGTGAGCGACATCGGCTCGGTGCCCTGGCACAGCCCGGCCTGCCACTGCGCCATCGCCCGCTTGGCCGGTTCGAGTCCGGCCACCCTGAAGGCCGCGTGCTGGTCCGGACAGGCCGCCGCCGTGGGGGCGAACTCCAACGGCACCACCGTGCGGCGCTCCCAGGAGCACTGCTCGGACGTCTTCATGTTCGTGTAGCGGTTGATGGTGCCGTTGAGCTTCAGGTCGGACGCCATGCCGAAGTCCAGGTCCAGGCTGTGGTTGTCGCAGCCGAGGACGCCCTTGCGGGTCTTGTCCGCCCAGGCGATCGAGTCGCCACCGTAGTTGGGCTCGACGACCAGCGAACACGGGTGCTTGTCGTCACAGCCCAGGGTGGGGCTCTGGTCGGCCGTGTAGAGCTCGATGTCCGCGAAGCCCGAACCGTCCGGGCCCGTGACCGAGACGACCATGTTCGACGGGTAGTCGGGGAAGGTCGTCCCCGGCGCGGGCGTCTTCTGCTGGAAGCCCGCCGCCGCGTCGGCGTTGTACAGGGTGCTGTCGTAGCAGTCGGTGACCTTGGGGTCGGTGCCCCGGCACTGGTACACCCGCACCTGGTAGAAGGGCTGCTCGCTGCGCGGTGCCGGCCCGTTCAGCCAGGGATCGCCGTTGGCGTCCGAGGTCGGGGTGAACCCCTTCCAGCCGACGTGGACCACCTGGTTGACCAGGTTCTTGGTCTGCACGACGCTCACACTGCCCTCGGGGCCGTACACGCCCTCGTTCGGCTGCCACACCTTGGGCCCCGGCACCGTGACGGCGGAGTCCTCCGCCACGGCCTGCGGCAGCGCCCCCAGGCCGATCGGCAGCACGCCGACAGCGACCACCGACGACCACACCATCGCGAGAGCGGGCAGTCGGCGGCGCCACCGGCCCAAAGGTCTCCGGTCGGGCGGTCGGACTCTCATGGCGGGTACCTCCGTGCGATTGCGCGCCGCCGGGAGACGCGGCGCAGGGGATCAGGCATCGAGCGGCCAACGATTCCGGTACCCGTCCATTCGGCCAGCCGCAGATGGCCGGATCCGGTCGCGCGCGTGTACGAGACCACAACGCGGCACCTCGGTAGCGGAGTTGACGCCTCCACGGAAAAACAGGCCCGCGCCTGTCGGCACGGGCCTGGACCAACCGGTGCGCGATGCTCAGCCGTTGACGGTCAGCGCGAAGGAACCGATCGCCTGACCGTTCGTGAAGAAGGAGGTGTTCAGCTTGCTGTCGAGGAACTGCGCACCTGCGGCGTCCACGGTGAGGGCGGAGGCGGTCAGCGACTGCGTGGTACCGCTCTGCTCGGTCCGCTGGAGGCCGGCCGGCTTGAACAGCAGGACCGGGTCGGTGGCGCCGTCCGGCACGCCGGTGAGGCGCCAGTCGTCGGCGCTGAACGCGAGCTGCTTGAAGAGCACGCTCTTGCCGGTGAAGACGTCGACGAACAGCAGGCTGCCGCCGAGCGTCGCGTTGCCGTAGTAGCCGCGCAGGTTGACGCTGCCGCCGGTCACCGGGAGGCTCGTCGCCAGGCCCGCGGTGGTGTTGTAGGAGACGCTGGCGTTCGGCAGCGGAACGATGAACACACCGTTTCTCGCCGCGGCCTGGAGGAAGGTGTTGTTCTCGGTCACCACGGCGCTGCCGGTGGGGACGGGAGCGGCGTCGGCCGCGGCCACGCCGCCGAAGGCGGTGACGGCGAGGACGACCGCGACGCCGCCGGCGAGGAACCGACCGGTGGTACGGGACATGCTGGGCTCCTTGGGAGAGGAAGGTTTCGCGCTGAGGGTGAGGGTGGCGGCACCGCGGCCACGGTCGGCAGCAGGTGGACGTGGTGGTCGGGGGCCGACTCGGTCATCAGCCGGCCCGTTCCCTTCGAGACGTCCCGCCGGTGGGCCGGCGGCCACGGGCGCGAAGCCCGTGGCCGCCGGATGGTGCGGGGTGGATCAGGTGCGGGGCGAGTCAGATGAGGGTGGATCAGGTGAGGGTGGCGACACCGCAGGCAGGGGTGGCCAGGAAGCCGTAGCTCGCCAGGTCGGCGGCGGCGACCGGGTCGGTGCAGATCCAGCCGTTGGAGCCGAAGATGGCCTGGAGCGCCTGGCCGTGCGCGTCGGTCGCCGTCCACTCGGTGTCGCGGATCACGTTGTAGACCACGCGGCCGAAGGAGGAGTTGGCGAACTTGGTGTTGATCACGTTGTTGGTGACCGGGGTCAGGGTGGCGCCGTTGACCACGATGTTGCGCAGGGTCAGGCTGCCGGGGGCGTCGGTCGCCGTGCCGTGGCCGCCGACGGTCTGGCCGAGGTAGTGGGCGACGGAGTAGGGGAAGACGACGTTCGGGTCGGTCAGGTTGGCGTCGGTGCCCTCGTTCTCCTCCGGGCCGGTGGTGACGCAGGCGCCGGGGGTGGTCACGCCGATCGCACCCAGGAAGAAGGAGCGCGTGCCGGAGTCGGCCTGCGGCAGGAACGGCTTGATGGTGGCGTTCGGCAGGCTCGCGCTGATCTGGTTCCAGTTGGTGGTGGTGCAGTTGTAGATCGCGGTCAGCTGCGCGGAGGTCAGCTGCGCCGGGGCGTTGCCGTTGCTCGGGGCGGACCAGGTGACGGCGTCCTTGGCGAGCGCGACGAAGTCCAGGCCGTGGGCGTCGGTGGCCGCCGGGCCGCGCGAGGAGCGGGCGAAGTCCACGGTCGCGCCGGTGTTGGCGACCAGGGCCTTGATGCCGGCGCCGGAGCCGTTCGGGCGGGCGATCGAGGTGGCGCCGGTCTTGGTGGTGATCGGCGAGGTGCCGGTCGCGTCCCAGCTGTACAGGCGCGGCGCGGTGGAACCGGCGCCCAGGGAGGCGTTGTAGTCGGCCGAGAACTGGTTCAGCAGGACCTGGATGGTGTCCGAGCCGACACCCACGATGTCCTGGGCGGCCGGGGTGACACCGGCGGCCGGGTCGGCGATGGCCGAGCCCGAGGCGACGGTGGCGAGGGAGGTCGCCAGGGCGGCAACGGTGAGCAGCTTGGCAGCGGTCTTACGCATGTTTCTCTTCCTCCGGTGGGAGAGACGTCCATCGCGTGAACCCGTGCTCTGGTTGGGAGCCCGGGGCCGGTGGCCGCGTCCGCTGCGGCCGCTCCGGCAGTGCAGATCCTGTCCGGCCCGGAGGTTCCGCCGGAAGGGAGGTCGAGGGCGGGTCGGGATTGTCGACTCATCGGTTCGACGAGGTTTAGCGACTGGTCAGCACGGGCGCGGCGGAGGGGAAAGGGGGTGGTCGGAGGCCGGTGACGTTCTTCTCCAGGTGGCGACTCGGGGTGTTGCCGGAAACCTGCGCTTCACCGGAACTGCACGTGGGCCCCGGCCGCCTCACAGCGGCCAGCGGCCGTCCCGACCGCCCCGCCGCAACTCCTGCCCCACCCACTGGAGTCCGGACAGGAAGCCCTCGGCGCCGGCCTGGCACTGGTCGCGCCGCAGGTAGCCGCGGGCGCTGCGTGCCACCGGCGCGGGCTCGACCGCCGCCCGCCGGGTGCTGCGTGCCGGCAGGTAGGCGGACCACACCCACTGCCGGCCCTCGGACTGGGCCACCGAACATCGAAGGGCCGCCCGCTCGATCAGCAACACCCGGACCGCCTCGGCGAGTTCCTCCTCGCTGCGGTAGGTGCGCACGCCCACGCCGAGCGGCCGCCCGTTGGCGGCGCGCAGCGCCCAGCCCAGGCAGCGTTCGGGTGCGGGGACGATCAGCAGACGGGGGCCGCGCCCCTCAGCGGCCATCGGGGCGTCTCAACGAGACGGTGTTCCGGGGAAGTTCACGGCCCGGAAGATCACGAACCGGCCGCTCCCTGGCAGGCCGCTCACGAACGGACTGGTCGCGAACGGACTGGTCGCGAACGGGCCGGTCACGCGCGGGCCGGTCACGCGCGGGCAGCTCCCGCACGGGCAGATCCCGCGCGGGCTGTTTGGCCAGCAGCACGACGAAGCGCCGGAAGGCGTTCTGGCAGGTCGCGTACCGCTCGTACGCGCGGCTGGAGCGCACCTCGGGCAGGCTGCGCGACCCGGGGACGACCCAGATCCAGCCGATGCCGTCCCGGACGTGGGTGATCCGCGCGGTGAGTTCGGCGGCCCCGACGCGTAATCCGTCGAAGCCGCGCTCGGCCTCGCCGGGCGTCTCGAACATGGCGGCGGTGATGGCCACCACCCGGCCGTTCGGCGCCTTCAGCTGCCAGCGGTACCGCCCGTCCGGGGCGCGCTCCGTCCTGAACCCGCCTCGACTTGCCCCTGCTGCGGTGTTCCCGCGGCCAGACGCGTCCACTGCTCCCCCCGTCCGGTTACCCCTCCGAGACCGGTGCAAAGCTATGTGTGCACACGGACCCACGGAAAGCCCAGAACGTTCACAACTTGCGGTGTTGGTCGGGAAGTTCTCCCTCGTTTAACTTTCACCGGCCAACCGCCGAGGAGGATCGGGCCGGGCTCAGAGCCGGGCCGTCCAGCGGACCATGGTGCCCTTCCCGTACGGTCCGGTCTCGTGCCAGGCGGCGCCGCCGAGCGCCTCGGCCCGCCGGGTCAGGTTGAGCAGGCCGCTGCGGCGCCCGCCCGCCGGGATGCCGACGCCGTCATCGGTCACCGTCAGCAGCACGCCCGGGCGCCCGCCCCGGTCCAGCGACTCCGGGTCGCCGCTCACCGGCCGGCCGGTGTCGTCCAGGTGGGCGGTCGCGTCGATCTCGACGCCGACCCGGGAGGCCCGCGCGTGCCGGGCCGTGTTGGAGAGCATCTCCCTGAGCGCGGCGAGCAGTTGACGGCCATTCTTCTCCTCGACCAGGCTCTCCACCGGCCCGACGAAGCTCACCGAGGGTTTGAAGCCGAGCGCCGCCGCGGCCTGGCTGGCCTCCCGCAGCACCCGGGTGCGCAGGGTGTCCGGCGCGTCGCCGTGGTTGTCGTGCTGGAGGGCGTAGATGGTGGTGCGGACCTCCTGGATGGTGGCGTCCAGCTCGTCCACCGCCTTGCCGATGCCGACCTTCACCTCGGGCACCACGGACCGCCGGGCCGCGCTCTCCAGCATCATCCCGGTGGCGAACAGCCGCTGGATCACCAGGTCGTGCAGGTCGCGGGCGATCCGGTCGCGGTCCTGGAAGACGGCCAGGCGCTGCTGGTCGCGCTGGCCCTCGGCGAGCCGCAGGGCCAGCGCGGCCTGCGAGGCGAAGGTCTCGGCGAGCTGCTTCTCGGTGTCGGTGAACGGCAGGGCGCCGCGCGGGCGCCAGACGCAGAGGCCGCCGAGCACCCGCCCGGCGGCGACCATCGGGACGGCCATCGACGGGCCGAAGGCGCGGGCGAGCCGGATCTCCACGGTCGGGTCGCTGGACATGTCGTCCAGGTGGACGCTCTCCCCGGCGAGCAGCCGGGCCGCGAAGCTCTCCCTGGGCAGCAGCTCGCCCCGGACGAACTCGGCGGCCTCGCCGGAGGCGTGGGCGACCCGCATCTGCCCGTCACCGTCCTCCGTCGGTTCGGTCGGGAGCAGGATCATGCCGAGCGCGGCGTCCGCCAGCTCCCGGACCTGCTCGGCCGCGACGGTGAGCGCGGTCTCGGCCTGGTCGGTGGAGAGCAGCGCCGTGGTGACGGCGGAGGCGCCGGCGATCCAGCGTTCCCGGCGCCGCCCCTCCTCGTACAGCCGGGAGTTCTCGATGGCGACGCCGGCCGCCGCGGCGAGCGCGTGCACCACCTGTTCGTCCTCGGGGGTGAAGGCGCCGCCGCCCTTCTTCTCGGTGAGGTAGAGGTTGCCGAAGACCTCGTCGCGGACCCGGATCGGCTCGCCGAGGAAGGTCTTCATCTCCGGGTGGTGCGGCGGGAATCCGGAGGAGCGCGGGTCGGCGCCGAGGTCGGCGAGCCGCAGCGGCTCGGGGCGGTCGATCAGCGCGCCGAGGATGCCGCGGCCGGCGGGCAGGTCGCCGATCTCGGCGGCGGTCTCGTCGTCGACGCCGACGTGGATGAAGTCGGCCAGGCCGGTGCGGCCGGGGGCGATCACGCCGAGGGCCGCGTACCGGGCGTCGACGAGTTCGGCGGCGCCGGTGGCGATCCGGTGCAGGGTGGCGTGCAGGTCGAGCCCGGCGCCGATGGAGACCACCGCCTCCAGCAGCCGCTGCATCCGGTCGGTGACCGCGGCGGCCGACTGCAGGCGCTCCGCGACCTCGGTGACCAGGGTGTCCAGCCCGAGCGAGGCGATCTCCGGCACCCGATGGGGTGTCGGCTCGGGCGCGGCGGCGGAGGGCTCTGGCGTGGGGTCCATGCAGAAAGCCTAGTTTGTACGCTTTTCATCCGAAGGACGGCGCGACTCGGGAACCGCGCCCTGCCCGGGCCCGACGAGCGGCCCCGACCAGGCTGAACGGGCGGCCCCGACCGGGTCTAACGGGCGGCCCCGACAGGTTCCAGCAGCCCGTCCGCCTCCCGCTCCCGCCGCCACATGGTGTGCAGCCGCCCGTCCCGGTCCGCGATCAGCTCCGACCAGCGGCCGCGCTCGGCGACCCGGCCGCCGTCCAGCACCAGCACCTCGTCGACGGTGGTGTCGTCCAGTCCGGCCAGCCGGTGGGTGATCAGCACGGTGGTGCGGCCCTCGGTGGCGGCCAGCAGGTCGGTGGTGAGCGCGTCGGCGGTGGGCAGGTCGAGGTGTTCGGCGGGCTCGTCCAGGACGAGCACCGGGAAGTCGGCGAGCAGGGCCCGGGCCAGTGCGAGCCGCTGCCGCTGGCCGCCGGAGAGCCGGGCGCCGTGCTCGCCGACCATGGTGTCCAGGCCGTCGGGCAGGGTCAGCGTCCAGTCCAGCAGCCGGGCGGCGGCGAGCGCGGCGCGCAGGTCGTCCTCGGTGGCGCCCGGCCGGGCCAGCCGCAGGTTCTCCCGCAGCGAGCTGTCGAAGACGTGGGCGTCCTGGGCGCACAGTCCGATCACCCGGCGGACGTCCTCGCCCGCGAGCGCGCGGCTGTCCACAGCCTGTGGACGGCCGTCGGCGAAGGTGACGCCGCCCGCGCTCGGCTCCAGGAACCGCAGCAGCGCCTGGGCCAGGGTGGTCTTGCCGGAGCCGGACGGGCCGACCACGGCGATCCGGCGGCCGGCCGCGAGGTCGAGGTCGACGCCGGTGAGCGCGTCCACGGCCTGCCCGGGGTGCCGGACGGTCAGTCCGCGCACGGCGACCGGCAGCGGCTGTTCGGGCAGCGCGGCGGGCGCGGCCGGCTCCGGGACGGCGGCCTCGGCCTCCAGCACCTCGTCCAGCCGGGCCCGCGCGGCCCGGCTGCGCTGGCGCGCCTGGACGGCCAGCGGCATCCCGGTGACGGCCTCGAACGCGGCCAGCGGGGTGAGCACGACCACGGCCAGGCAGACCGGCGCCAGCGCGCCGCCGTGCACCCCCTGGACGCCGACGGCCGCCGCGGCGGTCACGGTCAGCCCGGTGAGCAGCGCGATCAGCCCGGTGCCGAGCGCGGTGGTGGCCGCCGAGCGGGCGGCCAGCCGGGTGAGCGCGGCATCGGCGCCGTGGACGGCCGCGAGCCGGCCGGGCAGCGCGCCGGCCACGGTGAGTTCGGCGGTGCCGGTGAAGGCGTCGACGACGGTGGTGGCGAGCCGCCCGCGCTCCGGGGCCTGCCGCCGTTCGGCACCGGCCGACCAGCGGGCGGCCAGGGCGGGCACCACCGCGCCCGCGAGCAGCAGCCCGACCCCGAGCACGACCCCGGCGGCGGGCAGGAAGGCGCCCATCGCCGCCGCCGCGGCCAGCGAGACCACGCCCGCCACGGCGGCCGGCAGCCGCCAGCGCAGGTGGTGGTCCTGGATCGCGTCGACGTCGGCGACCAGCCGGGAGAGCAGGTCGCCGCGCCGGAAGGCGGGCAGCCCGGCCGGGGCGAGCGCGGTGAGCCGCCGGTAGACGGCGGCCCGCAGGGTGCCGAGGGTGCGCAGCACGGCGTCGTGCGAGACCAGCCGCTCGGCGTAGCGGAAGACGCTGCGGCCGATGCCGAAGGCCCGTACCGAGGTGACGGCCATCATCAGGTAGAGCACCGGCGGCATCTCGGAGGCCCGGGAGATCAGGTAGCCGGAGGTGGCCATCAGCGCGACGGCGCAGCCGAGGGCGAGCGCGCCGAGCAGGACGGACAGCGCCAGCCTCGGGGTGGCGGCGGCTTCGGGCTCGTCCTGTGCCGTGGCGGGGGCGGGTGTCGGCCGCCCGCTGTGCGCGGGCCGCTCGACCGGAGCGGAGGCCGCAGCGGAGGACGTAGCCGCGGCCGGGCCGGCGGCCGGGGCGGGCGCCCCCGCCAGCCGGACCCGGTGGTCGGCGACGGCCAGCAGCGCCGGCCGGTGGGCGACGATCAGCACGGTGCGTGCCGGGTCTTCGGCGAGCGTCCGGACGGCGTCCACGACGGCGGCCTCGGAGGCGCCGTCCAGGTTGGCGGTCGGCTCGTCGAGGAGGACCAGCGGCCGGTCGTCGGCGAGCAGGACCCGGGCGAGCGCGAGCCGCTGGCGCTGCCCGGCGGAGAGCCCGGCGCCGTCCTCGCCGAGCGGGGCGTCCAGCCTGGTCACGAAGTCGAGCGCGTGCGCGGC
Organism: Kitasatospora sp. NPDC043949; assembly: GCF_056435365.1. Taxonomy (NCBI): domain Bacteria; kingdom Bacillati; phylum Actinomycetota; class Actinomycetes; order Kitasatosporales; family Streptomycetaceae; genus Kitasatospora; species Kitasatospora sp. NPDC043949. The sequence continues at coordinate 172,700 of NZ_JBWKEQ010000012.1, forward strand.
CCCCAGCGCCGTCCACAGCTGCTCGTCGGTGGCCTCCGGGCGGTAGAGCCGCAGGTTGTCGGCGACCGTCCCGGCGAACAGGTGCGGGTGCTGCGGCACCCAGGCGATCTGCCGCCGCCAGCTCGCCGGTTCCAGTGCGGCCAGGTCGTGGGTCCGCCCGTCGGCGGTGATCCGGACGGTGCCGGCGTCCGGGGCGACGAGGCCGAGCAGGACGGCGAGCAGGGTGGACTTGCCGGCCCCGCTCGGGCCGGTGAGGGTGGTGGTGGTGCCCGGGCGCAGGGTCAGCGCGGCGCCGTCCAGCGCGGGCTCGGTCCGCCCGGGGTGGCGTACGACCAGGTCGGAGACGGCGACGACGGCCCCGGTGAGGGCGGGTGCGGGCACCGTGCCGGCGGCGGGCAGCGGGGTCTCCAGCACCTGGAAGATCTCGTCGGCGGCGGTCAGGCCCTCCACGCTGGAGTGGTAGAGCGCGCCGACCTGGCGGATCGGGAAGTACACCTCGGGGGCGAGGATCAGGATCAGCAACCCGGTCTCCAGGTCGAGCGTGCCGTCCACCAGCCGGAAGCCGACGGTGACCGCGACCAGCGCGACCGACAGGGTGGAGAGCAGCTCCAGCGCGAAGGAGGAGATGAAGGCGATCCGCAGGGTGCGCAGGGTGGCGCGGCGGTAGTCGGCGGTGATCCGGGCGATGGTGGCGGCCTGGGCGCGGGCCCGGTTGAACACCTTGAGGGTGGGCAGTCCGGCCACCACGTCGAGGAAGTGGTGCGAGAGCCGGGCCAGGGTGCTCCACTGCCGGTCCATCCGGCTCTGGGTGGCCATCCCGATCAGCACCATGAACAGCGGGATCAGCGGGAGCGTCCCGGCGATGATCGCGGCCGAGGTGAAGTCGGCGCCGACGATCCGCAGCAGCACGATCACCGGGACGACGACGGCGAGCGCCAGCTGCGGCAGGTAGCGGGCGAAGTAGTCGTCCAGCGCGTCGACGCCGCGGGTGGCGAGGGTGGTGAGTTCGCCGGTGCGCCGGCCCGCCAGGTAGGCCGGGCCGAGCGCGGTGGCGTGGTCGAGCAGCCGGCGCCGCAGGGTGGACTTCACCCGGGCGACGGACCGGTGCGCGGTGAGTTCGGTGAGCCAGCCGACCAGCCCGCGCCCGACGGCCGTCAGGGCGAGCAGCAGCAGCGGCGTGGTCAGTTCGCCGAGGGTCGCCTGGCGCTGGAAGGCGCGGACGACGATCTCGGCGATCAGACTCGCCTGGGCGACCACCAGGGCCGCGCCCGCCCCGCCGAGGAGCACGGATCCGGCGAGGAAGGCACGGGTGGTGCGGGCGTACCCGAGGAGTCGGGGGTCGACCGGCTTCACGGCGTCAGGCCTGGTCGAGCGCGGCGGCCGGGTCGTGCCCGGGGATGTGCTGGACGCCGATGCGCTTGCGGAACACCCAGTACGTCCAGCCCTGGTAGAGCAGCACGAGCGGGGTGAACACCGCGGCCACGATGGTCATCAGCTTCAGCGTGTACGGCGAGGAGGCCGCGTTGGCGACGGTCAGGCTCCAGCCGTCGTTCAGGGTGGAGGGCATGACGTCCGGGAAGAGCGCCAGGAAGAGCATCGCGACGGCGGCCACGATGGTCGCCCCGGAGAGGATGAACGCCCAGCCCTCGCGGCCGAGTTGGTTGGCCGCCAGCGCTCCGACCAGCGCCAGCACCGCGATGACCAGGGCGGCCAGGCTGCGGCCGTTGCCGTTGTCGGCCTGCGTCCAGAGCAGGAAGGCCAGCGCCAGCACCGCCGCCACCACGCCCACCCGCAGGGCGGTGGCCCGCGCCCGGTCGCGGATGTCGCCGACCGTCTTGAGCGCCGCGAACACCGCGCCGTGGAAGGTGAACAGGCTGAGCGTCACCAGGCCGCCGAGGATGGCGTACGGGTTGAGCAGGTCCCAGAAGGTGCCGACGTAGTTCTTCTGCGCGTCGATGTCGACGCCGCGCACGATGTTGGCGAAGGCCACGCCCCACAGGAAGGCCGGGAGCAGCGAGGTCCAGAAGATGGCCTCCTCCCAGTTGCGCTGCCAGCGCGCGTCGTCGCGCTTGGCCCGGTACTCGAAGGCCACGCCGCGCACGATGAGGCAGACCAGGATGATCAGCAGCGGGATGTAGAAGCCGCTGAACAGGGTCGCGTACCAGTCCGGGAAGGCCGCGAAGGTGGCGCCGCCGGCGGTCAGCAGCCAGACCTCGTTGCCGTCCCAGACCGGGCCGATGGTGTTGATCAGGACGCGCCGTTCGGCGGTGTTGCGGGCGAGCGGCTTGGTGAGGATGCCGATCCCGAAGTCGAAGCCCTCCAGGAAGAAGTAGCCGATCCACAGGACCGCGATCAGTACGAACCAGACGTCGTGGAGTTGCATGTCAGATCCCCTGTGGTCCTCAGTAGGCGAAGGCGAGAGGCTTGTCGGCGTCGTCGTCCGAGGACGGTCCGCGCAGGGTCGGGTCCTTGGCGGGGGGCTGCTCGGTCACCACCGGGCCGGCCTTGGCGTACTTCACCAGCAGCCGCACCTCGACGACGGCGAGGATCGCGTACAGCAGGGTGAAGGTGGTGAGGGCGCCGATCTGGGTGCCGACGCTCACGTTGGGGGAGACCGCGTTCGCCGTGGTCATCAGGCCGAAGACGGCCCACGGCTGGCGGCCCATCTCGGTGAAGATCCAGCCGAAGCTGTTGGCGATCAGCGGGAAGCCCATGGTCAGGATGCCGATCCGCCAGCTCCACTTGGTGAGGAACGGACCCATCTCCCGTCCCGGGGTGAGCATCAGCCGGGGCACCTCGGTCTCGCCGGTGCGGAACTCGGGGCGCAGGAACTTCTTGCGCCGGGTGGTCCAGAGCCCGATCAGGCCGGCCACGAAGGAGGTCATCCCGAAACCGATCATGAGGCGGAAGCCCCAGTAGGTGACGAAGATGCTCGGGATGTAGTCCTTGGGGTCGCCGCCGTACTTGGCGGCCTCGGCGGCCGCGGTGTCGTTGATGCCGGGGACGGAGGAGTTGAAGTCGCTGTGGGCGAGGAAGGAGAGTATCCCGGGGATCTCCAGCTCGACCGAGTTGTGGCCCTTGCTGACGTCGCCGACCGCGAAGATCGAGAACGGCGCGGGCGACTGGGTGTCCCACAGGGCCTCGGCGGCGGCCATCTTCATCGGCTGCTGCTCGAACATGACCTTGGCGAGCGAGTCGCCGCTGAGCGCGGTGCCGGCGCCGAAGACCACGGCGAGGACCAGGCCGAGCCGCAGCGAAGTGCGCATCACGGCGGTCTTCTTGGGGTCGGCGCTCTCCGGCTTGCGCTTGGCCTTCCAAAGGTGGAAGGAGGCGATGCCGACCATGAAGGCCGCGCCGGTGAGGAAGGCGGCGGTCAGGGTGTGCGCCACCACGGTGAGGGTGGTGTTCTGGAACAGCACCTTGGCGATGTCGGTGAGCTGGGCCTTGCCGGTGGCCGGGTCGATCGAGTAGCCGACCGGGTGCTGCATCCAGGAGTTGGCCGCCAGGATGAAGTAGGCGGAGAGCACGGTGCCCAGGGCGACCATCCACATGCAGGCGCAGTGGATCTTCTTCGGCAGCTTGTCCCAGCCGAAGATCCACAGGCCGATGAAGGTGGACTCGAAGAAGAAGGCGATCAGCGCCTCCATCGCGAGCGGGGCGCCGAAGACGTCGCCGACGAAACGGGAGTAGTCGGACCAGTTCATGCCGAACTGGAATTCCTGGACGATGCCGGTGACCACGCCCATCGCGATGTTGATCAGGAAGAGCTTCCCCCAGAACTTGGTGGCGTGGAAGTACTTCTCCTTGTTCGTCCTCACCCAGGCGGTCTCCAGCCCGGCCACGATGGCGGCGAGGCTGATGGTGAGCGGGACGAAGAGGAAGTGGTAAACGGTGGTGATGCCGAATTGCCATCGCGCGATGGTCTCGTGAGCGATTGCCAGCTCCACGTCGCCCTCTCTCCAACCGACCGGCCCTGTTGAAGGGCATGTTTCGGACAAACTTCATCTATAGCTGTAGACCGCTGCCCAACCACGCAAGCTTGTCCGCTTGTGAACGTGAACACGTTCACAAGGAGCAGTATCCATCATCCTTACGAAGGAATCGCAGGCGGGGTGTGGTTGACACCTTCGGAACGGTGTGTAGCCGTACGTAGCGGGGCGTGGCCGTGTGTGGCCGTGCGGCGGCGGTGCAGTGGTGAACGCAGTGGCGGTGGGGACAGTCTGCGGAGCCGTCCACGGCCCTGACAACGAACGGCCGGGCAGCCGGCGGAGCGGTCTTGGCCGATCCGTCGCTTGACACGACGGCGCCCACGCCGTCGCGGACGGCGTGGGCGCCTGAAGGGACCAGCGGCCCCTGGTCCTGTCCTCGTTTCTCCGCTACGCCCTTCGGCTACGTCCGGCCATTACGCCCGGCCGAGGAGCTGGGTGCCCGGGGTGGAGTCGGCGCGGGCGGTGAAGAACTCGGTGAAACCGTGCAGGAACTCCTCCACGGTGATCCGGCCGTCCCCATCCACGTCCAACTGGCGGAACCCGTGCGAGAGTTCGGCCGGATGGACGCGCGGTCCACCGAACACCGCCCGGTACTCGTCCGCCTCCAGGAAGCCGCTGCCGTCGGTGTCGGCGGCGGTGAACACGGCCCGCAGCGCGGGCAGCAGCCCCTGCTCCAGATAGGCCGGATCCCGGTCGCAGCCCGCGACGGTGGCCGCCACGAACTCCTCCCGGCTCACCTTGCCGTCGCCGTTCGCGTCCATCGCCGCGCGCAGCTGCTCCCACCAGCCGTCGAAGGCCTGATACACCCGCGCCTCGGCGGCCTCGTCCAACTCCAGCTGCCAGCACACGTTGTGCGCCATCGCCCGCAGGTCGTGGACGGTGAGGAAGCCGTCGCCGGTCTGGTCCAGCACCTCGCGGAAGAACCGGTCCACCCGGGACCCGCGCGCGTCCCGGCGCGGCGGACGCCACCGGGACGGGGCACCGCCCTGCCCCGGGGAGCGGTAGCGCAGCCGGTCCGACAGCAGCGGGACGACCGCGCCGGCGCCCCGGTGCAGCAGCCAGGACAGCAGCGCGGCCCGCCGCGTCCGCACCAGCCCGAACCGCTCCCGCACCGCCGGCGGCAGATCCGCCACCGTCAGCGCCGTGATCGCCCGCGCCACCACCGCCCGCAGCACCCGCCACCCGGCGTCGCCGAGGAACCACAGCCGCCGCGGCCGCGGCGCCCCGCGCAGCATGTCCTCCAGCAGGTAGCGGGCCGCCTCGGTGAGCTCCAGCCGTTCGCGCGCCGCCCGGGCGAAGTACGCGGGCAACTCGGCCGCACTGCGGGGAAGTTCACCCTCAGGCAGCCCGAAGGCCGCCACCGACCCGGTGAACTCCTGGTACGCCGCCTCCAGTTGACCGGCGTCGTACGGATCCCCGCCCAGCCGCCGCATCGCGACCACGCACTCGAACAGCGTCAGCAGCACCCACGCCCGGGTCGCCGCGTCCTCGGCGTCGTACGCCCGCCCGTCCGGCGCCGTCCCACGGATCCGCTTGTGCGCCCGGTCCAGCCGCGCGACCTCCCTCCGCAGCGCCTCCCCGTCCTGGTAGAACAGCCGCCGCCCGCTCCCCAGCGTGTGCTCCACCCGCCGCCACGGATGCGCCTGGTACGTCGAGTGCTCGGCCATCCCGGCCCCCACCACCGGATCCGCCGCCTGCAGCACCAGCAGCCGCCACGCGACCAGCGCGATCCGCCACTCGGACAGGTCCCGCCGGAACGACACGCCGGGATCAACCACGGGATCAACCACGGGATCAACCACGGGATCAGCCACGGCGCTCACCGGTGACCTCCGGCCCGATCACGAACCCCTTGGCGGGGCCCTCGGGGATCACGGCCTCCTCGCCGTACGGGATCCGGGTCGAGGACGCGTACGCACGGCGTTCGGGGTCGGGGCGGGAAAGTACGGTCACGGTACCGCCGTGACCGTAGTCATCGATGACCACGTACACCGGAATGTCCGCGGAAGCGTAGGCGCGCGGCTTGAATTCCTGGTCACGGCGTTCGTAGCAGTCGGGCCACACGACCTCGGCGACAAGGGGGATCCCGGACGCCAGAAGCCCCACACCCTCCGGGTGTTCGATCGCCTTCGTGTCGTCCGGTGCCACGGCGAAGTCAGGTTTCATCGCCTTCAAACCGGCGATCACATAACGGCCCTGCGTCGCCGTGTACCCCGTCCCGCGCAGGTGCTTCGTCAGCGCCTTCCTGAGGCCACCTCCCACCGCCGCATGGCGGAGGTCACCGATGACCGAGATGGTGATGCTGTCATCTCCGATCTCTGCGCGCGCGATCTTCGGGACGGCCATGGCCTTCCAGGCCTTCCATAACCTCTGATCAGGGTCCATAGCGATCTCCCGGTGCGTGAGTGAGCACCTGGACCGTCGCACAGGACCGGGGGGCCGGTCGGGTGAACGGCGGGGGTTCACCCGATCGGGGCGTTTCGGGGCCGGGAAACGCGAAACCGCAGGGCGGGCCGGGAGGGGGCCTGCCCTGCGGTTCGGGGGTGCTGTGGGGTTCGCGCCCTCCTCCCGAGCGGGCGCGAACCGGGTGGATCAGGAGGAGGAGCGGGCCGGCTTGCGGCGGGAGACGTAGAGGGCCGCGGCACCCAGGCTGAGGGCCAGGCCGGAACCCAGCGCCAGGTACGGGGTGGCCGGGTTGGAACCGGTCTCGGCGAGCTCGGTGGTCGAACCGGTGGTCGCCTTGGCCGGGGCGGCGGTCGTCGACCTGGCCTGGCTGCTCGCGGTGGTCGCCTTGGTGCCGGCGCCGGCGCCGTTGGTGGTGGTGGTCGCGGTGGTGTCCGAGACCGGGGTGACGGCGGCGGACTGCTGGGCCGGCTGCTCCGCCGGGGCCGGGGCGGGCTGCTCGACCGGCTTCTCGCTCGGCTTGTCGGCGGGCTTGTCGGCCGGCTTGTCGACCGGCTTCTCGGCGGCGGCCTTGGCCTCGGCGAGGGCCTTGTCCGCGGTGGCCTGGGCGGCGGCCGCGGTCTTGGTGGCCTCCTGCAGCACGCCGAGCTTGCGCATCGCCGCGACCTTGGCGTCGTCCAGCGCCGTGCCGGCGGCGGTCACGGCGGCCTTGGCCTTGGTGTCCGCGTCGGTGGCGGCGTTGGCGGCGTCGAACGCCGCCAGCATCCGCACCCTGGCCGCTTCCAGTTCCTCCGGCTTCGCGGAGCGGTACGCGGCCGAGGCCTCCACGGCTTCGTTGTAGGTCTTCTCGTGGGCCGCGGCGGCCGTCTTGGCGGCGGCCTGGGCCTCCTGGAGCTTGCCGAGGTAGGGCTGCGGGTTGTTCATGAAGGCCGTGGTCTCGGCCTGCCCGGCGGCCTCGGCGGCGACGGCGGCCTGGTGGGCCTTGGCCGCGGTGGCGGCGGCCTTCTCCAGCTCCGCGATCGAGCCGGTGTCGTTCCGGGTCTGCGCCGTCGAAGCCGACTCCGCGAAGGCGGGTGCCGCGGAGAGCATGGCTGCGGGCGAGATCACGGCGGCGACGAGGGCGGCCGAGACCAGCGTACGGCGGAGTTTCACAATGACCCCTTTCGGGTCGGAAAGAAAGCAAAAGCCGTGTGCCGGGCTGTTCTTGACGACCCGACGGCGTTGATCATAGGCACACGGATTCTTTACGCTCCATGCCGCATTCCGGCAATGAAATCGGCCCGCCATTGCTTGGTCAGCAAGGGAATTGACGTGTCGACAATGCCGTCAGGAAGTCCGGTCACCGTTGGTGGGCAGTTCGACCCGGAACGTGGCGCCGGCGCCGGGGGCGGTGTCCAGGGTGAGGGTGCCGCCGTGCGCGTGGGTGAGCGCGGTGGCGATGGCGAGGCCGAGTCCGGCGCCGCCGCCGCCGTGCCGGCTGCGGGAGGCGTCGACCCGGTAGAAGCGGTCGAAGACCCGCTGGGCCTGGCCGTCGGTGAGCCCCGGCCCGGCGTCGGCGACCTCCAGCAGGCAGACGCCGCCCGCGCCGCCGACCCCGATCCGCACGGGGGTGCCGGGCGGGGTGTGCTTGACCGCGTTGCCGACCAGGTTGGTGACCACCTGGCGCAGCCGGGCCTCGTCGCCGAGGACGGGGGCCGCGCCGGGGGCGCCGGTGCCGGACGGGCCGGTGAGGGAGACGGGCCGGGTCGGGTCGAGGGCGGTGAGGTCGTGCAGCGCGTCCGCGGCGAGGGTGCGCAGGTCCATCGGGGCGAGGTCGAGCGGGCGTTCCTCGTCGAGCCGGGCGAGCACCAGCAGGTCCTCGACCAGGGCTCCCATCCGGACGGCCTCGCTCTCGATCCGGGTCATGGTCCGCTTGACGTCCCCGTCGGTGGGCAGCGCGCCCATCCGGTAGAGCTCGGTGAAGCCGCGGATCCCGGCGAGCGGGGTGCGCAGTTCGTGCGAGGCGTCGGCGACGAACCTCCGCATCCGGGCCTCGGATTCGGCGCGGGCGGCGAAGGCGGCCTCGATCTGGGTGAGCATGCCGTTGAGCGCGATGGAGAGCCGCCCGACCTCGGTGCCGGGGGAGAGTTCCGGCATCCGGTGGGAGAGTTCGCCGTCGGCGATCCGGGCGGCGCCGGCCTCGATCCGGCGCAGTGGCCGCAGCCCGGCCCGGACGGCGAAGAAGCCGAGCGCGGCGATCAGCAGCAGGACGGCGCCGCCGATCGCGAGGAAGGAGCTGCGCAGCTTGCCGACGGTGGCGTCGATGTCCGCGCGGGAGACGGCCACCATGACGTAGGTCGCGGTGACGGCGGGCGAGGCGTAGTCGCTGGGGCTGGCGGCGGCCGGGGCCCGGGGGGTCTGGATCGGCAGCACGAGCACCCGCCAGTTGTAGTGGCCGCGCTGGTCGGGCAGGTCGAAGGGGACGTCGGGCTCGGTGCGGGTCGGGTCGAGGCCGGCGAGTTGGGGCGCCGGGTCGCTGTCGGAGACGGGCTGGCGCATGACGGCCTGCACCTTGCCGTCCGAGGAGAGGTACTGGACCAGGTACTGGCTGGGCAGGGTGCTGCGTTTGCCGGTGACGGCGGGGCGCCCGGCCTCCGGGGTGCCGACCCGTACCGGGCCCTTGTGGGACAGCGGCAGCCCGTACCGCTGGAGCTGCTCGTCGAGTTGATCGACCAGCTGCACCCGGACGGTGCCGAGCACGACGGCGTCGCTGACCGCCAGCCCGGTGGTGACCAGCACCAGCGCGAGCACCAGCAGCCGGGCGCGCAGGGACAGCCGGGACAGCCCGGTCAGCCTCGACAGCCGGGAGAACAGCCGGGAGAACGGCCGCCGGAGCAGGGGCAGCCGGGAGAGCCGCCGCCGGAACACCGACAGCCGGGTGGAGAGCCGGGCGGGCACGGAGCGGACCGGTCAGCCCTGCGGGGGGCGGCGCAGCGCGTAGCCGATGCCGCGCACGGTGTGGATCAGCTTGGGGCCGTGGGCCGGGCCGGAGTCGAGCTTGCGGCGCAGGTAGGAGATGTACGACTCGACGATGGAGAGGTCGCCGCCGAAGTCGTAGGCCCAGACGTGGTCGAGGATCTGCGCCTTGGAGACCACCCGGCCGACGTTGGCCATCAGGTAGTGCAGCAGCTTGAACTCGGTCGGGGAGAGCGCGACGGGGGTGCCGGCCCGGGTGACCTCGTGGGCGACCGGGTCGAGGCTGAGGTCGGCGACGATGAGCCGGCCGTCCTCGGCGGGCCCGCCGGAGCGGCGCAGGATGGCGCGGATCCGGGCGATCAGCTCCTCCAGGCTGAACGGCTTGGTGACGTAGTCGTCGGCGCCCGCGGCGAGGCCCTGGACCTTGTCGCCGACGCCGTCCTTGGCGGTGAGGAAGAGCACCGGGAGGTGGTCGCCGGGGTGGCCGTGCACGGGCCCGGCGATCTGGCCGCGGTTGGTCCGCTCGCGCAGCTTCTCGACGACGGTGAAGCCGTCGAGGTCCGGGAGCATCACGTCGAGGACGACGAGGTCGGGGCGTTCGACGGCTATCAGGTCGAGGGCCTCGGTGCCGCTGGCGGCGGAGGCGACCCGGAAACCGGAGAAGCGCAGCGAGGCGGCGAGCAGCTCGCGGATGTTGGGTTCGTCGTCGACGACGAGGAGGAAGGCCTCGCCAGGGCCGCCGGCCACCGTGGACCCGCCTGGTGTGGTGACTGTGCCTTGCACGGGGCTTTCGCCTCCTGGTCGGACGATGGCATTCGGCATGAGGCTAGCCCCCGGAGGCTATGCGGCATCGATGAATGTTGGATTAACACCTTATCGGTCGGTTTTTTAAGCACAAGGCCCCCAGCGCAGGCTGGGTGGTATGCGCACGGACGGTAACGCCCCGGAAGCACCGACGGCCGGGAACCCGACGCCCGCGGCCGGGGAGACCACTCCCCGACCGCGGAAGGGGCTCCGGTCAGGCGTGCTGACCGGGCCGGTAGCCGCCGGCGGGCATCCGGGTGATGACGTTGCCGCGGTTGAAGGCGTTGATGATCGCGATGAGGGACACCAGGGCCGCGAGCTGCTCCTCGTCGTAGTGCTGCGCGGCGTTCGCCCAGGCCTCGTCCGTGACCCCGCCGGCCGCGTCGGCCAGGCGGGTGCCCTGCTCCGCCAGCTCCAGGGCGGCGCGCTCGGCGTCGGTGAACACCGTCGCCTCCCGCCAGGCCGCGACCAGGTTGAGGCGGGTCGCCTCCTCCCCGCCGTGCACGGCGTCCTTGAAGTGCATGTCGACGCAGAAGCCGCAGCCGTTGATCTGGCTGGCGCGCAGCTTCACCAACTCCTGCGTCGCGAACGGCAGAGTCGACTCCACGATCACCTTGTTGGCCGCGATGAGGTGCTTGAGGAACTTGGACATGGTCTGGCTGGCGAAGGGGTTCAGGCGGGCTTCCATCGTGTGCTCCCTTGTCGTTGTCCGCTGGTGCCCTCTGAGACAGGGCACCCCGGCGGGCCGTGACAGGTACGGATGTGATCTGCGTCACTGCCACCTGGGCACCGTTGGATACCCTGCTCGGCGAACCGAGGGAGGGGTTCCAGTGCCGGAATCAGCCATCACCACGGACGCGACCGGATACCGGCCGCTGCTGTTCTCCATCGCCTACGGGATGACGGGCTCCGTGGGCGACGCCGAGGACATCGTCCAGGACGCCTTCCTCGGTCTGACCCGGGCCGACCAGGCCGGGACCACGATCACCAACCTCAAGGCGTACCTGACCACGTCGGTGACCAGGCTGGGCATCAACCACCTGACGTCGGCCCGGGTCCGCCGGGAGACGTACGTGGGCGAGTGGCTGCCCGAGCCCGTCGTGGTCACCGCCGACCGCCCGGGGCCGGCCGAACACGCCGAGCTGGCCGACGCGTTGTCGATGGCGTTCCTCGTCCTGCTGGAGGCCCTCTCCCCGACCGAGCGGGCGGTGTTCATGCTCCGCGAGGCCTTCGGGTACGGCTACCCGGAGATCGCCGACGCCGTCGGCAAGTCCGAGGCCAACTGCCGCCAGATCCTCACCCGCGCCCGCAAGCGCCTCGCCCCCTCCGCCCAGGCCGTCGACACCCGGGCGCGCAAGGCGGAGGCCGACGAACTCGCCCGCAGGTTCTTCGAAGCCACCGAAGGCGGCGACCTGGACGCCCTGCTCCGACTCCTCTCCCCCGACGTCGTCTTCCACGGCGACGGCGGCGGCAAGGCCCGCGCCCTCGGCAAGGCCCTCACCGGCCTGCGCCGCGTCGCCCAGCTCCTCATAGGCGGCCTCCGCCGCAACCGCAAACTCGGCGTCACGCTGACGCCCGCCACCGTCAACGGCCGCCCGGGCGCCGTCCTCCACGACGCCGCCGGCCGCGTCGCCAGCGTCCTCGAACTCGACATCGCCGACGGCACCATCCAGGCCGTCCACGCCGTCTCCAACCCCGACAAGCTCACCCACCTAGGCCCAATGCCGGTGACTTTGTGGTCGGTGTCTCGTTGGTTGTGGTGTGGCGAGGGTGGGGCAGGTCAAGACGCCTGCGAGTGAGCGGATATCGGACCGGATCGCGATCGGGGTACTGACCCGGGCGTTCCCGCCGGGACTGGTCGATGAGGTGATCGCCGAGACCGGGCGGGGTGAGAAACGCAGTCGTCTGCTGCCGGCGCGGGTGGTTGTGTACTTCGTGCTGGCGATGTG
>NZ_JBWKEQ010000013.1:0-21439 GCF_056435365.1 Kitasatospora sp. NPDC043949
AAAACCAAGGGGTTCAATGGGAACCACTCAAAAAGAAGCCGCCCACCAAACCCAACACCCCAGACCCCTGGCCCCTTTCTGGGGACTGGCGGGGGGGGGGGGGAGGGGGGGCCCCCCTCCCCCCCGGCCGAACGGGGGGCGCCGGTCACCAGACGCGGCGGTCGGCGGGGGTGCCCAGGCCGGTGCGGAGGTGGCGGACGAGGCTGCGCCGCAGCTCGCGGTCCTGGTCGGTCTCGACGGGGAGGTCGAGCTGGACGATGTCCACGCCGGCCGAGCGGAGCAGGCCGATGCGGGCGGCGACGGTGGCGGGGGAGCCGGCGTAGGCGGCGGTGAGCGAGCGGCGGATGTAGGCGGCGACCTGCTCGTCGCCCCGGGAGGGGTCGGAGCGGCCGCGCTCGCGGTCGCGGTCGAGCTGGACGGCTTCCGTCCAGGGTCCGCCGCCGCCGGAGGTGAGGCGGAGGGCGTCGCGGCGCAGCCGGCGGACGCGGTCGCGGGCCGCCTCGTCGGTGTCGGCGAGGATGACGGTGACGTGCCGCCAGATCCGCAGGGTCCGGCCGTGCGCGGCGGCGGCGGTGCGGACCTGGGCTATCCGCCGACGGGTGTCCGGCAGCGGCAGCGGGCTGACGGCGTAGACCTCCGCGTAGCGGGCCGCCAGGTCGAGGCCCTGCGGTGACGAGCCGCCGAAGGAGAGCAGCTCGCCGCCGGGTCTGGGGTGCAGGCCGGGCCGGGCGGCGGACACGGTGTAGAACTCGCCCTTGTGGTCGATGTCCTGGTCGGCGGCGAGGTAGCGGGTGAACAGGTCGAGGTACTCGTCGGCCCTGCGGTAGCGCTCCTGCTTGTCCAGGAGGTCGCCGTCGCGGGCCGTGTCGTGGTCGCTGGAGCCGATGATGACGTGGGCCGCCGCCCGCCCGCCGGAGAGGCGGTCCAGGGTCGCGAGGGAGCGGGCGGCGACGGTCGGCGCGGTGGTGCCGACCCGGTGGGCGACCGCGATGCGCAGCCGTGTGGTGGCAGCCAGGGCCCAGGAGGCCACCAGCCACGGGTCGGGCCACGAACTGGACTGCACCACCAGGGCGCTGTCCAGCCCGTCCTCCTCGTTCTCCCGCGCGGTGCGGGCGACGTACGCGGGGTCGGCGGTGCGGTCGCGGCCGTCGGGGGCCCAGCGCAGGGCCTGGCGTTCCTGCGCGGTGTGGCCGGGAACGGGTGCGGCGCGGACCCCGCCGCGGATTTCGAGTGGCACGGCTCTCCTCCGGTCGTGAGCGTCGTGAGGGTGGCAGGGGATGGGGACGGGTGGGGCGCGACGGTCAGAGAGCGGCCGGCCCGAGCCGGGCCAGGGTGTCGAGCAGCTTGGCGCGGCTGACGAACACCTCGGGCGGCAGCGACACGTACAGCTGGATGGTGGTGACGCCGGGGCGGTGGTAGGCGAGGATGCGCTCCCGGCACTCCTCCGGCGAGCCGCTGATGAACAGCCCGTCGACGACCTCGTCGGGCAGCGCCTTCTGGGCGCCCTCCGGGTCGCCGGCCGCCCAGAGGCGGTGGGTCTCGGCGAGGAGTTCGCCGTGGCCCAGCCACTCGTGGAACTTGCGGTACGGCTCGCGGTTGAGGATCCAGGCGAGGAACGGCCGGCTGGCGCGGTGGGCGTAGTCGGTGTCCTCGGTGGGGCAGACGAAGACCTTGACGACCAGTTCCTTCCCGGGCGGCTGCGGGCCGACGGCGTCCAGGATCTTCGGCACGTCGTGCGGGAACAGCAGGTTGGTGATGGCGCCGTCGCCCTCGTTGAAGCCGAGCCGGAGCATGTTGGGCCGCAGCGCGCCCAGGATGACCTTGACCGGCTCGGTCGGCGGGTGCGGCAGCCGGTAGCCGGTGATGTCGAAGGTGTCGAACCCGCCGGTGACGTACTCGCCGCGCAGCGCCCGGGTGACGAAGCGCAGGACGTCCCTGGTCCGCTTGAACGGCTCGTCGAACGGGATGCCGTTGATGTCGGTGACGTGGGCGGGCACCGAGGCGCCGATGCCCAGCAGCAGTCGGCCCGGGGCGAGTTGGGCGAGCGTCGCGGCGGTCTGGGCGAGCACGGCCGGGCCGCGGGTGTGCACCGGGACGATGCCGGTGCCGATCCGCAGCGAGGGGGACCAGGCCGCCGTGGCGGCCAGCGGGGTGAAGGCGTCGGTGCCGCCGCCCTCGGCGCTCCACACGTCGGTGTAGCCGAGGTCGGGCAGCCGCTCGACCAGGAAGCGGTGCCGGTCGATGGTCAGGCCGGGCAGCGGGAGGGTGATGCCCCACTTGGGCGGTGCGGCGGGCACGGGGCCGTGCGCGGAGCCGGGCGGGACGGTCCCGGCGTGGTGGTGCGGTCGGTGCGGGTCGGTCATCGGGATGGCCGTCCTTCCTGTGGTGCGCGGTGCTCTTCGGAGCCGGGGGAGAGGCGGTGTCCGCGGGTCAGCGGACCCATACGGTGGTCAGGTCGAGGAACCAGGACTGCGGCTGCACGAGCCCCTGGACCTTCGGCGAAAGGGCCCGCGGATTGCGGTCGTTGACCACGAACAGCCAGGGCGCGTCCTGGGTGACCAGGGCGAGCGCCTTGCGGTACCCGGCCTGCCGGGCGGTCTGGTCGGCATCGGCGGCCGAGGAGGCGAGCAGCTCGTCGACCTGCGGGTTGGTGTAGTGGCCGGTCCAGAACGGGCTCTTGGAGCCGATGAACAGCGGGAGCAGCGCCTCGGACTGGAACAGCGTGGTGGACTGGGCGACGGCGTCCGAGCCGAGCGCCACCTGGCCCTTGGCCTCGGCGCCGATCAGCGTGGTCCAGTCGGTGGTGCGCAGCTCGACCTTGATGCCGACGGCGGCGAGATCCCGCTGGAGGGCCTCGGCGATCGGCACCGGCAGCAGGTTGCCGCTGCCGCCGGTGGGCACGGTGACGGAGGTGCTGAAGCCGTTCGGGACGCCGGCCTCGGCGAGCAACTGCCGGGCCTTGGCGGGGTCGTAGGAGTAGACGTCGCCGGCGGGGTCGTAGGCGGCGGTGGCGCGCGGCGCGGTCTGGTAGGCGGGGTCGGCGGTGCCGTGCAGCAGCTTCTCGGCGATGGCCTTGCGGTCGATCGCGAAGTTGGCGGCCCTGCGGACCAGCGGGTTGTCCCAGGGCGCCTTCGAGGTGTCCAGGATCCAGTACCAGAGGTGGTCGTAGCTGTTCGTGGCGATCTGGACGCCGTCGGCCTTGAGGCTGTCGATGTCGTCCGGGTTCGGGTACTCGATCCAGTTCACGCCGCCGGAGCGCAGGGCGGCGGTGCGGGCCGCGGCGTCCGGCAGCGCCTTGATCACGAGCCGGTCGAGCTTGGGGGCGCCGCGCCAGTAGCTCCTGTTGGCGGCCAGCTCGATCTGCTGGCCCTCGGTCTGCGAGACGAACGAGAAGGGGCCGGTGCCGACCGGGTGCTGGGCGAAGTCGGCCGAGCCGGACTTGCGGACGGCGGTGGGGCTCGCGATCAGGACGTGCGCGAGGTCCTCGGGGAAGTGGCCGTTGGGGTCCTTGGTGACAAGCTCGACGTGGTCGGCGTCGGTCTTGCGGTACGAGACGATGTCGCCCGCGTACTCGGCGGCGGCGGCGCCGAGGGCGTCGGTGTACTCGGGGCTCTTCTTGTCGAGGTAGCGGGCCAGGTTGAAGACCACGGCGTCGGCGTCGAACGGGGTGCCGTCCTGGAAGGTGACGCCCTTGCGGAGGGCGAAGGTCCACGTCCTGGCGTCGGCGGCGACCTGCCAGTCGGTGGCCAGGGCGCCGGTGACGGCCGGCGGCTTGTCGGTGTCCTTGAGCAGTTCGTACCGGGTGAGGCCCTCGTAGAGCTGGAAGGAGACCAGCCGCTTGCCCTCGAAGCCGGCGCCGCCGATCACGGTGTCGGGGTTGGGGAGTTTGCCGGTGGCGCCGATGACCAGGGTGCCGCCGCGGCCGTCACCGCCGCCCGCCCCCGCGGAGCCGCCGCCGTCGGAGCCGGCGCAGCCGGCCGCCGCCGCGAGCAGAACGGCGGCGGCCGGCAGGGCGACGGCTCTGGAGCGGATACGGCTGGTGCGCGTCATGGTGAGTCCTCGTCGGTTCGGTGGTGCGGAGGTTCGGTGGTGCGGGGGTTCGGTGGTGCGGGGGTACGGAGGTTCAGCGGTGTGTCGGCACGGGGCTTCGGCGGCGGGTCACGCGACGCCGGTGGCGGCCTCCAGCAGCGCCCGGGTGTACGGGTGCGCGGGGGAGTCCCAGAGCAGGCCGGCGGGGCCCTCCTCGACCACCCGGCCGTGCCGCAGCACCAGGACCCGGTGGGCGAGGTGCCGGACGACGGCGAGGTCGTGGGAGATGAACAGGTAGGCCAGGCCGGTGCGTTCCTGGAGGTCGGTCAGCAGGTCGAGCAGGCGGGCCTGCACGCTGCGGTCGAGGGCGGAGGTCGGTTCGTCGCAGACGACCAGGTCCGGCCCGGTGGCCAGGGCCCGGGCGACGGCCACCCGTTGGAGCTGCCCGCCGGACAGCTCCCGGGGGTAGCGGTCGGCGAGCGCGGGCTCCAGGCCGACCTGGGTGAAGAGCCGGGCGACGGCCGCGGCGCGTTCGGCGCGCGGCGTGCCGTGCAGGCGCAGCGCGAAGGCGACCGCCTCCCCGGCGCGCAGGCTGGGGTTGAGCGATCCGCGCGGGTCCTGCGGGACGAACTGGAGCCGGCCCCGCAGCGCCCGGTCGGCGCGGCCGCGCAGCCGGTACGGATCGCGGCCGGCGAAGCGGACGCTGCCGGCGTCGGGGGCCAGCACCCCGAGGGCGAGCCGGGCCAGGGTGGACTTCCCCGAGCCGGACTCGCCGACCAGACCGACGGTCTCGCCCGGCGCGACGGTGAGGCTGACGGCGTCCAGGGCGGTCCGGTCGCCGTAGCGCTTGGTGACGGCGTCGACGACCAGGACCGGGCCCGGCGGGGCGTGGACGGCGTCAGGCCGGGCGTGGTCGACGGTGTTCATCGGCGGGCTCCCGGTTCGGCGGCCACCAGGGCGGCGGTGAAGGCGTGTTCCGGGTCGCCCAGCACCCGTTCGGCGGGCCCGAGCTCGACGATCCGGCCGGCCCGCATGACCGCCACGGTGCCGCCGATCCGGCGGGCTGCCGCGAGGTCGTGGGTGACCAGCAGCAGGGCGATGCCGCAGTCGGCGCGCAGGGTGGCGAACAGGTCGAGGATCCGCCCGCGGATCAGCGCGTCGAGCGCGGTGGTCGGCTCGTCGGCGATCAGCAGTTCCGGGCCGCAGCAGATCGCGACGGCGATGGCGGCGCGCTGGCGCAGGCCGCCGGAGAGCTCGTGCGGGTAGGCCCGGGCGACGCGTTCCGGGTCCGGGATGCCGGCGGTGGCGAGCAGCTTCGGGACGGCCGCGCGGGCGGCCCGGCGGTCGGCGGCGATCCCGTGCCGCCGCAGCACCTCGGCGAGCTGCGGGCCGATCCGGCGCAGCGGGTCGAGCGAGGCGGTCGGGTCCTGCGGCACGTAGCCGATGCGCCGGCCGCGGACGTCGGCCAGTTCGCGTTCGCCGAGCGCCCGCAGGTCGGTCCCGGCGAGCCGGACGCCTCCGGTGACGGCGGCGCCGTGCCCCGGCAGCCCGAGCACGGTGCGGGCGACGGTGGTCTTGCCGCTGCCGGATTCGCCGAGCAGTACCAGGGAGCGGCCGGCGGGCAGGGCGAGGGAGACGTCGTCGACGGCCCGGACCCCGCCGGGGTACTCGACGGTCAGGCCGTCGATCTCCAGCAGCGCGCTCATGCGCCCACCCGCTTCGCGGCCCGCGGCCGGGCCGAGCCGTCGGCCGAGCGGTCGGTGGAGCGGTCGGCGGACCGGCTCGCGGCGGCGGGGGCGGCGTGCGCCAGCAGGGCGGCGGTGTCGCCGACGCGGGTGCGCAGCGTCTCGCCGAGGGTGTTGAAGACGACCGAGACGGCGAGGATGACCAGGGCCGGCAGGACCGCCACCCAGGGGTGGGTGAGCAGCGAGGGCCGCAGCTCCTCCAGCATCGCGCCCCACTCGGCGGTGGGCGGGGCGACCCCGAGCCCGAGGAAGGACAGCCCTGCGGCGTACATGATGGCCAGCCCGACCAGCGAGGACGCGTACACCAGGACCACCGGCGCCACCACCGGGGCGACCTGGCGCAGGACCAGCGACCCCCAGCCGGCGCCGCTGACCCGGGCGGCCACCAGGTATTCGGCGGCCCGGACGCGCCGGGTCTCGGTGAACGCGACCCGTGCCACCGCGGGGGTGAGCACCACCGACAGCGCGAGCACGGTCGCGCCCAGGCCGGGTGTGAGCAGCGAGGCGATGGCGATCGCCAGCAGCACCCCGGGGAAGGCGTAGAGCACGTCCAGCAGGCGCAGCAGGGCCTGCTCGGTGATCCGGCCGCCGAGCCCGGCCACGACGCCGAGCAGGGTGCCGACGACGGCGGCCACCGCAACGGGGACGAGCCCGCCGGTGAGCGAGGCGCGCCCGGCCCAGATCAGCCGGCTGAGCAGGTCGCGGCCCTGGCCGTCGGTGCCGAGCGGGTGGCCGGGGCTGCCCGGGTCGAGCAGCCGGTCCGCCAGCCGCCCGGCGGCCGGGTCGTACGGGGCGACCAGCGGCGCGGCGAGCGCGAGCAGGACCAGCAGCGCGGCCAGGGCGGCGGGGACGGTCAGGCCGAGGTTCGCTCGGGCGAGGACACGTGACGTCACATCAGTTCCTTACTCGCGGGTCGATCGCCGCGTGCGCCGCGTCCACGAGGATGTTGACGCCGACGAACGCGACCGCCACCACCAGCACCCCGCCCTGCACCAGGGGCAGGTCGCGGGAGGTGAGCGCGTCGTACAGCAGCCGGCCGACGCCGGGCCAGGCGAACAGGGTCTCCACGAAGATCACCCCTTCCAGGAGGTAGGCGAGTTGCAGGCCGCCGATGGTGAGCAGTGCCGGTGAGGCGTTGTGCACGCAGTGCCGCAGCACGGTGGCCGGGCGCAGGCCGCGGGCGCGCAGCGAGTCGGCCAGCTCGCCGGCCAGCACGCCCCCCAGCGCGGCCCGGAACACCCGGGCGGTGAGCCCGAGCGGGACGAGCGCGGCGGCCACGGCCGGCAGGACCAGGTGGCGGGCCAGGTCGGGCAGGCCGCCGGAGCCGAACACGTCGTGGGTGCCCCCGGCCGGCAGCCAACGCAGGCCCACGGCGAAGACGGCGATCAGCAGCAGGGCCACCGAGTACTGCGGGGCGGAGACCGCGAGGGCGGACAGCGCGCCGGAGATCCGCCCGCCGGGGCCGCGCGGGCGCAGCGCGCCGACGGCGCCGAGCGCCACCCCGCCGACCAGCACCAGCAGGAAGGCGGCCGCGGTCAGGGTCAGCGTCTGGCCGAGCGCCGGGAGCAGCAGGTCGGCGACCGGGCGCTGACCGGAGACGGAGGTGCCGAGGTCGCCGGTGAGCGCGTGCCAGAGCCAGGAGGCGTAGCGGACGGGCAACGGCTGGTCCAGGCCGAGCCGTTCGGAGAGCTCGCGGCGGGCCTCGGGCGGTGCGCCCGGCCCGAGGAAGAGGGCCACCGGATCGCCGGGGACGAGCGTGACGGTCGCGAAGACGACGGCGGTGACGCCGAGCAGGGTCGGTACGGCCAGCAGGAGGCGGCGCAGCAGGAAGCGGGTCACCCGGCCCTCCGTGGCGTGGCGCCGGACTGGCCGGCGGCGGGCCGGTTGGGCGGGGCGGGCATGGGGCTGGTGGTCCTTCCGGGAGGGGCGGTTCGGGAGCGGGTCGGGACGGTCACCAGCGGTAACCGGCAGTCACCGGCGGCGTCCGGGGGGCTGGAGCGCCGGACCGGGGCCGTGGGACGGGCCGTTCGCCGGGGGCGGATGCCGCGTCCGGGCGGGATCGGGTGCCGGAGCACGGGTCGGGCGGTCCGTGGGACGTGGGACGTCGGTGCCGCTCCGGCCGCTGCGGCCGCTTGAAGGAGCGTTGCGGACCGGTGGCCCGGACAGCCAGTCAGCACTTGATGCTGTTACTCCTGGTCACAGCATCCGGAGTGTCAGGACCGCCACTGCCCAGGGCGCTGAGCCCCGGTTCCGTCCTTGACCTGCACAAGGAACCGGACCTAGGGTTCCCCGCATGGCTATTCGGCGGACCGACATCACCCTGGTCGGGATCGGCGGCTCGTGGCACCGACGGTGTTTCGACGAGCTCTGTCGCCCGCGCGCTGCGCGCTGACCGCCCCGTTCCCAGTCGCTGCGGTCGGCGCCCCTCCCCAGTCCCGGATTCCGCAGCCGACGCCCGTGCGCGTCCTCGACGGATCCTCGCCGCAGCACCCGTGCCCACCGGGCCGGCCCGCCACCAGCAAGGGGACCGTATCGCCATGCCGTACCTCAGACGCCCTGCCTCCGCCCCCGGGGGTGTGCGATGGCAGCAGTGAGCAAGATCGCCGTTCCGGCCGGCCCGCGCGGCCGCCGGCTTCCCGCCCGACGCGGCGCCTGCGGCGGCGCCACCCTGGTGGACGCCCCCGCCGCGGGCGCGCCGCCGGTGCACGGCGCACCACCGGCGCAGGCCGAGATCGACAACCCGCTCGACCTGATCGCCGGTCACCAGCTGCTGGCGGAGACGGTGACGCCGCCACCCCCGGTGGGGCCGACCGCCACCGGTTGCGGGTGCGGCCATCCGATGTGCGTGGAGGAGGACCGCGACCGCACGGCCGATGCCCGGGTGTTCCTGGTCGAGCGGCACTCGGTGGCCAGCGCCGGGCTGCGCAGCGTGCTGACGACCGTGCCCGGACTGGCCGTGGTCGGGTCCACCGGCGACCCGCTGCGCGCGGTGGCCGCCGTGCGCCGGGTCGCCCCGGACGTCATCCTGCTCGGCCGCGGCGCGAGCCTGGAGGCCGACCTCGCCGTCGTGGTGGCGCTGCGCGGCCCGGACGCGGCGCCCGACGCCCGGGTGCTGCTGCTGCGCCGGGCCGAGTCGACCGCGGAGGCGAGCCGGATGCTGCTGGCCGGGGCCAGCGGCTGCTTCCCGCTCGACCTGGCCGAGGACCGGATCATCAGCGCCGTCCAACTCGCCGCGGCGGGCGGGTCGGTGTTCCTGCCCGCGCCGCCGCCGGCCCGGACCCACGCGGCGGTGCCACCGCAGCACGTCGGCGAACTGCCGCCGCAGCACGCCGGGCTGACGGAGCGTGAGCGCGAAGTGCTGGTCCAGCTCGGGCTCGGGCTGAGCAACGCCGAGATCGGGCGTGAACTCGCCCTGGCCGAGGCCACCGTGAAGAAGCACCTCACCCAGGCCATGCGCAAGATCGGGCAGCCCGACCGGCTGCGCGCCGCGCTCTACGCCCACCGGCACGGCCTCGCCGGGTAGTTCGTCTCAGTACATCTTCGTCGCCACCCTCCGGAGGGCGGGCCCCGCAGCACGCGGGGCCCGCCCTCCGTCGTGTTCCGGCCGCCTCCCGCAGGTGACCTTCGGAGCATGTGCGAGGCGACGATCGGCGCCCTGAGCGGCGCCGTTCGGGGCTACCGGGGCGCCTGGCCGGCTCCGTAGCGTGGCGGGAAACGACCACCACACGAGACGGTCCGAAGGATCGTCCAGCCGAAGGGAGATGGCCCGATGGGGGGTGTGTCCGACAGGACCGGGGGCCCGACCGGTTCCGCCGGTGCGGCGGGTGCCGACGCCGGCCCGCGCACGGCGGTGCTGGCCGCCGCGAGTCACCGGAGCCCCGGCGCGGAGCAGCCGAGGTCCCCGTACCGCGCGATGTCGGACGCCGAGCGGTCCGCGCTCTGGCGCCAGCGGCTGCACGAGGCCGAGGCGGGCCTGACGCGGTACCTGGTGTCGCGTGGGAACGGGCTGCACCTGACCGACTGGTTCGTGCTGCAGTCCGAGCTCTTCGCCGACCTCCCCGCGCCGGACGCCCCGGCCCCGGAGTGGCAGCGGGTGTTCTTCCGCGACCAGGCGCTGATGGAACGTTTCCTCGTGCGCCGCTACGGCGAGGAGGGGCTGGGGGACTGGGCCCGGTCCAATGCCGAGGTGCACCGCGAGGTCGAACCCGACCACGGCCGGGGCGCCGCCGACCCGATCCACCGGATCGCCCGGCAGGCCGAACTGTACGGCTCGGAGTACGAGTTCGACGACGAGGAGCCGCCCGGCGCCGAGCACGCGGCGCTCACCATCACGCACTGCGCGATCTGGGACTACCGCGAGAAGGCCCGCCGCTCGGGCGTCCAGCTGACCCTCGCCTCGCCCTGCACCTACTGCACCGAGGCGCTGTCCGCCAACATCCGCGCCAAGGGCTACCGGCCCGCGCACCGCCTGACCAACGGCCCGACCGGCCACGGCTGCCGCTGGGAGTCGAGCGCCGCGGCCGGGCCCGCCGCCAACGACGAACCGGGGGAGTCCTGAGATGTGCGGTGTCACCGGCTGGATCGACTGGGACACCGACCTGCGCCACCAGGCGCGGACGGTCCGGGAGATGACCGCCACCCTGGCCTGCCGCGGCCCGGACGCGGACGGCGTCTGGCTCTCCCGGCACGCCGCGTTCGGCCACCGCCGGCTGTCCGTGATCGACCTGGACGGCGGGGTCCAGCCGCTCGCCGACCGCCCGGGGCCCGACGCCGGCGCCGTGCTCTGCTACAACGGGGAGCTCTACAACCACCGCGAGCTGCGCGCGCAACTGGAGGCCTTCGGGCACGTCTTCCGGACCCGCTCGGACACCGAGGTGGTCCTGCGGGCCCACCTCCAGTGGGGCAAGGACGCGCCGACCAGGTTCAACGGCATCTTCGCCTACGCCCTGTGGGACGCCGCGCGCGAGGAACTGCTGCTGGTCCGCGACCACCTCGGCATCAAGCCGCTGTACTGGCACGCCCACGCCACCGGGGTGCTGTTCGGCTCCGAGCCCAAGGCGGTGCTCGCGAACCCGCTGTTCCGCGCCGAACTGGACGCCGAGGGCATCGCCGAGCTGTTCGCGCTGCCCGCCGCGCCGAGCGCCGGCCACGGGCTGTTCCGCGGGCTGCACGAAGTCCGGCCCGGCCACCTGGTGGTCGTCGGCCGCGGCGCCACCCGCGAACTCCGCTACTGGCGGTTGGAGTCGGCCGAGCACCGGGACGACGCCGCGACCACCCGCGGCACCGTCCGGGACCTGCTCGCCGACGCCGTCGAACGGCAGCTGATCAGCGACGTGCCGCTGTGCACCCTGCTCTCCGGCGGCGTCGACTCCAGCGCCGTCACCGCGCTGGCCGCGGCCGCCCGCGAGCGGGCCGGCCACGGGAAGATCGCCAGCTTCTCGGTGGACTTCCCCGGCAGCACCGACCGCACCCCGGACGCCTGGCGGACCACCCTCGACGCCCCGTACGTGCAGGCCGCCGCCGAGCACATCGGCACCCTGCACACCACCGTCCTGGTGCCCGACGACGACCTGCTGGACGCCCGCGACGCCGTCCTGCGCGCCCGGGACCGGCCCGGCTGGGGCGAGATGGACGCCTCGCTGCACCTGCTCTTCCGCGAGGTGCGGCGGCGCTCCACGGTCGCGCTCTCCGGCGAGGCCGCGGACGAGATCTTCGGCGGCTACCCGTACTTCCACGACGCGCAGGCCGTCGCCGCGCCCACCTTCCCGTGGCTGCACGGCAAGGCCACGCCGGCGGACCTGCTGCGCCCGGACGTCCGGGCCGAGGTGCGACCCGAGGAGTACACCGCCGCCGCCTACCACCGCTCGCTCGGCGAGGTGTCGCGCCTGCCCGGCGAGTCGGCCGCCGACGCGCGGATCCGCGAGGTCTTCCACCTCGCGCTCACCCGCTGGCTCCCCCCGCTGCTGGACCGGGTGGACCGGGTGTCGATGTCGGTCGGCCTGGAGGTGCGGGTGCCGTTCTGCGACCACCGCCTGGTGGAGTACCTCTGGAACGTCCCGTGGGCGCTCAAGGCGCCGGACGGGCGGGCCAAGGGCCTGTTCCGCGACGCCGTCCGGGACCTCCTCCCGCCGCAGGTCACCGACCGGCCCAAGAGCGGCTACCCGTCCACCCCGGCCGTCCACTACACCGAGGTGCTCACCGCCCGGGCGCACGAGCTGCTGGCCGACCCGAACGCGCCGGTCTTCGAGCTGGTGGACCGCGAGCCGGTCCGCCGGCTGCTCGCCGAGGGCCGCCCGCTGCCCAGCCCGCGCACCGCGCCGAACCCGGTCGGCGGCCTCGACCACCTGGTCCAGGTCGACGAGTGGCTGCGCGCCTACCGGGTGGGGCTGCGATGAGCGGCCCCGCGGCGGCCGTGACCACGGCGAAGGCCACCGAGGAGGCCTTCCGGGCCGCCTCCCGCGGCTGGACCACCGGGGTCGCGGTGGTCACCACCCGCGCGGACGAGGAGGTCTTCGCCAAGACGGTCTCCTCCTTCAGCACCCTCTCCCTCGACCCGCTGCTGGTCACCGTCGCGGTCAGCCGCCACAGCCCGCTCGTGGCCGCGGCCCGCGCCGCCGGACGGTTCGGCCTCTCGGTCCTGACGGACGGCCAGTCGGCGGTGGCCCGGCGCTTCGCCACACCCGGGGCCGGGCGCGCGCTCGGCGGCTTCACCGCGGTGCCGATGCGGACGGCGGTCACCGGTGCCCCGCTCGTCGACGACGCCCTGGCCTGGTTCGACTGCCGGTTGCACGGCACCCTGCCCGGCGGCGACCACACCATCCTGGTCGGCCGGGTCGCCGCCGCGGACCGCGGCGACGGCGACCCGCTGCTCTACCACGACGGCCGGTACCGCGTGATCGACCCGAAACCCTTGAACCCTTGAACCCTTGACATCAAACGGAGTTGGCGCATGACACTGCTGGGCACCATCACCGGTCGCGGCGCACCCGCCACCGCCCGCGGCCTGCTGACCGGCGACCGGTACCGGGCCGAACTGGACGACGGCCGCGAGCTCTACCTCGACGGCAAGCGCATCGCGAACCCCGCCGAGCACCCCGCGTTCCGCCCGGCCGTGGACGAACTGGCCCGCCTGATCGACCTCCAGCACGACCCGGCCCACCGCGACCTGCTCACCTGGGAGGACCCGGACAGCGGCCTGCGGCTCGCCCGCGCCTACCAGCCCCCGCGCACCCTGGAGGACCTGCGGCTCCAGCGCCGCAGCGCCGAGCTGTGGCACGCCGAGGCACTGGGGCAGCAGGGCCGCTCACCCGCCTTCATGGCCTCGATCGCCGTCGGCGTCTACGACTTCCGGCACCAGCTGGCCGGGGCCGACCCGCGCTTCGGCGCCAACGCCGAGGCGTGGTACCGGCACTGTGCGAGCAACGACCTGGTCCTCTCGCACGCCCTCGGCGACCCGCAGATCGACCGCTCCGCCAACCCGCTCGACGACCCGGACCTCGCCCTGCGCGTCGTGGAGGAGAACGACCGGGGCATCGTGGTGCGCGGCGCCAAGCAGCTCACCACGCTCGCCCCGATCGCCCACGAGGTGCTGGTCTACCTCTCGGCGTCGTTCACCGAGGGCCGCGGCGAGCAGTTCGTGACCTGGTTCGCCCTGCCGCTCAACACCCCCGGCCTGATCACCCTCGCCCGCGAACCGCTCGGCAGCGCCTCTTGGGGGCACGCCCACCCGCTCGGCGCGCGGTTCGACGAGCAGGACGCGATGCTCTTCTTCGACGACGTCCTGGTGCCCTGGGACCGCGTCTTCCTGCTGCGCGACGCGAACCTGGCGCGCACCGGCCTCGGCCGGATCAACGCCTGGAGCGCCTACGTCGGCCACATCCGCTACCGCGAGCGGCTGCGGACCCTGCTGGCCAGTGCCACCCTGGTCGCCGAGTCGATCGGCGTGGACGGCTTCCGCAACATCCAGGAGGACCTGGGCCGCCTCGCCGGGTACGCCGAACTGACCGAGTACTTCCTCGACGCCGCCGAGGCGCGCGGCGGCCTCACCGACGGCGGCCTGTTCGCCCCCGGCGACACGGCGGCCTCCCGGGTCTGGTCGGCCGAGGTGGCCGGCAGCGCGGTCGAGATCGTCCGCAGGATCGGCGCCTCCGGGCTGCTCATCCAGCCCACCGCCGGGGACCTCGCCAACCCCCGGCTGCGCCCGCACCTGGACCGCTACATGCGCGGCCGGGACATCGACGCCGAACGCAAGGCCCGGCTCTTCCGGATCGCCTGGGAGCTGACCGGCGACGGCTTCGGCCAGCGCCAGGACCTCTACGAGTACGTGCACCGGGGCGACCTGGCCCGCAACCGGATCAACCTCTTCAAGCGCTACGACCAGAGCGCCGCCCGCGAACGGCTGCTGCACCTGGTCGACCAGGGCGTCGCGGAGCAGCCCGCCGCCGCACAGCCGTCCGCCGCACAGCCGCCGACCGAGCAGCCGTCCACCGAACAGCCGTCCACCGTGGAGGAGAACCAGCCGTGAGCACGTCCGCCGTCGAGATCCAGGCCCGTACCCTCGCGGGGTACGCCGACGCCAGCCGGCTGCGCCAGGTCCAGGACCGGGACTGGGTGCTCGACCAGGTCACCGGAGCCCCCGAGTCCCTGATCGACCTCGGCAGCGGGATCGGCCAGCTGCTCCAGGAAGCCCTGGAGCGCTTCCCCTCCCTGCGGCGCGCCGTCGGCCTGGAACGCTCCGAGCACCGCATCGCCGAGGCCGCCGCCCGGCTCCAGCCCTACGGCGAGCGGGTCGCCCTGCACCGGGCCGACCTCACCGTGCCCGAGCCGCTGCCGTTCCGGGCCGACGTGATCACCCAGACCTCGGTGCTGCACTGGCTGTACCCGGACGAGGAACGGATCTTCGCCTGGGCCGCCGCCCACCTCGCCCCCGGCGGTCGCTTCCTGCTCACCACCTACCACCCGGCCCGGGACGAGCGCGGCCTCGGCGGTGAGGACGAGCTGGTCCGCGAGGCCCTGGTTGCCCTCGGCACCCCGTACGACGAGGTGCCCGGCGTCCTGGAGCGCGCCGGGGTGCTGCCGATCGCGACCCGGACCAGGACCGTCGACGAGCTCGCGGCGGTGGTGGGCCCGCACCTCGCGGTGGCCGGCCACCTGGAGCGCGACGCCGTGGTCACCGTCGACGGCGCCGCCCAGTACGAGCACTTCCACGCCGCCACCTTCGGCGACTACTACAGCCGTGCGGTGCCGGCGCAGCAGCGGCCCGCCTTCTTCCGCGCGGTCGGCGAGAGCGCCTGGCGTCGGCAGCAGGAGCGCGGCCACGTCAGCCACATGCCCGTCCGGCTGTGGCAGCTGACGTCTCGTTAACAACATGTGTAGCCCGCCGCTCACCCCTGGGGTGGGCGGCGGGCTGCGTCTACGCTGGTGGCAGCCCACACCCCCCGCATTCGACGGCACCGACCAGGGCCGAGGAGCCAACCGTGTCAACTCCCCCCGCAGGCAGGGAACTCGGCGCCTTCCTGCGCGCCCATCGTGAGCTCCTCAAGCCCTCCGACGTCGGCCTCACCGCCACCACCCGGCGCCGCACCCCCGGTCTGCGCCGCGAGGAGGTCGCCTCCCTCTCCGGCGTCGGCCTGGCCTGGTACACCTGGGTCGAGCAGGGGCGGGTCACCGCCTCCCGGCAGGTGCTGGAGGCGATCGCCCGGGTGCTGCGGCTGGACGCGGCCGGGCTGCGGCACGCCATGCGCCTGGCCGGCTACCACGAGCCGACGGCGGCCGCCGCCTCGGAGGACGGCGCCGACCGGCTCGCCGAGGCCATCCGGCCGGTCCTGGACTCCTGGCCCACCAGCCCGGCCGTCCTGCTCGACCGGCACTTCGACCTGCTCGGCTGGAACGCAGCCTGGGTCGCGCTCTGGGGCTCGCCCGAGTTCGTCCCCGCGGACCGGCGCAACCTGATGTGGGTGATGGCCGCCGACCACCGGGTGCGGGCCGTGTTCCGCGACTGGGAGCCGCTCGCGATGAACGTCTTCCAGCAGTTCCGGGCGCAGGCCGGTCCCGCCCTGGCCGACCCCCGCACCGGCGAGGTCTACCGGCACCTGGACGAGGACGCGCCCGAGTTCCGGCACTGGTGGGGCTGCCACTCGGTGGCGGAGCTGACCGTCCGCACCGTCACCGTCGAGCCGGCCGGGCTCGGCCCGGTCCGGCTGACGCTGTCGTCCTTCCACCCGGTGGACGACCCGACCGCGACGGTGCTGCTGTTCACCCCGCACGGCGCCGCCGACCGGGCGCGGATGACCGAACTGGTCGATCATCCGTTGCGCGCGGTCGGCGGCGTGGAGGGGGAGCGCCGGGTCGGCTGAGCCGCCGGTCGCCGGTCCCCCGGGGCGGCCCGGCCGTTCCGGCGGGGCCTCAGGTGCCCGATGCGGTGGACCGGCGCAGGCCGAGGCTGACCGCCAGCGCGCCCAGGGCGGCCACCAGCGCGAGCCCGGTGCCGATCAGCAGGGTGCCGTCCGCGACGTTGCCGAACGTGCCGATCGCCCAGGCGCCGAGGCCGGTGCCCGCGTACATGGTCGAGGTCAGCCACGCGCTGGAGGTCGCCCGCAGCTCCGGGGCGATGGTGCCGGCCAGCGTCTGCTGGTCCGTCACGAAGCCTCCGGAGGCCAGGAACCACACCACCACGCCGGCCAGGGCGAGGACCAGGCCGGGCCCCTTGGCCGCCAGCGCGACGCCCGCCGCCAGCAGCACGCCCCACAGCGGCAGCAGCGGCAGGTCGGAGCGCCCGGCGGTCCTGGCCCGGTCCCCGAGCCGGCCGCCCAGCAGCGAGCCGACCAGGCTGCCCGCACCGACCAGCACGCCCACCAGGCCCAGGGCCTGCACCGACAGGTCGAAGCGCTGCACCAGCACCGCGCCGAGGAAGGTGTAGGCGCCCAGGTTGGCCGTGTTGAACACCGTGTTGACCAGCAGGGCGCGGCGCAGCGTCGGGTCGGCCCAGCCCGCCAGGATCGCCCGGACCGCCCCCACCTGTGGCGCGGCCGCCTGCGCCGAACGACGCTGGACCTGGCTCAGCAGCAGCGGCACGGCCGCCGCGGTGCCGATGGTCAGCGCCCAGAACGCCGACCGCCAGCCGGCCAGCCCGGCGAGGAAGCCGCCGAGCGGCACGCCGATCACCTGGCCGCAGGAGAACAGCGCCATGCCCAGGCCGAGGGCCCGGCCGCGCACCGCCTCCGGCGCGGTCTCGGCGATGTGCGCCCAGATCGCCGGCCCGGCCGCCGCCGCCGCCAGCCCGGCCACCGCGCGGGAGACGACCAGCAGCGTCAGCCCGGTGGAGAGGGCGGCCGCCGCGTTGGACACGACGAACAGCACGGTGCCCGCCACCAGGGTGCGGCGGCGGCCGAACCGGTCGCTCAGCAGCCCGAGGAAGGGCGCCGCGACGGCGTACACCAGCACGTAGGCGGTGACGCTGGAGGCGGCGGCCGCCTCGGTGGTGTGCACCGAGTCCGCGATGGTCGGCAGCAGCGGCGACACCAGGAAGGTCTCCGTGCCGAACAGGAACAGCAGGAGGAACACTCCCGCGTAGCGCCACCGTTCGAAGGCCTGGGCCGGCGCCAGGGGCGGGACGTCCTCGGCCTGTTCGGGTCGGGGCGGGTCGGAGATGCTGCTCACAGCGATCACCACCTTGTCGTGCGAGGGAGCGGCCGGGCCTTCGGACGGCAGGCGCGAGCGGCCGCGACGGGAGGGCAGGAGTCCGATGCGGCCATCCTGCGGACGGCCCTCGCGGCCAGCCAGACAGGCGGTCATCCTGTGACCCCAGGTCACAGGCTGCCGCCCTGGCCCGGCCGGTGACGCGGTCGGTGACGCGGCCTGTCGGTGGCCTGTCGGTGGCCTGTCGGCGGTCCGGCGGTCGCTCGTCGGTCGTGTCAGCGTCCTGTGAGCGACCTGTCGGCCGCCGTGGCGAGACTGGCGGCACGACATCGACTCACGGGAGGTCCACTATGTCGAGCACCATGTCGAACAGCACCCGACCGCACCACTCGCGCACGACCTCGGTCCTGATCTCCGGGGCGGGGATCGCCGGCACCGCCCTCGCCTACTGGCTGGAGCGCTACGGCTTCCACGTCACGGTCGTCGAGCGCGCCCCGGAACTCCGGGGCGGCGGACAGGCGGTGGACGTGCGGGGCAACGCGCTGGAGATCATCGAGCGGATGGGCCTCCTGGAGGAGGTCCGGGCCCGCAGGACCGGACTGCGCGGCATGTCCCTGGTCGACGCGGACGGCCGCGAGCTCAAGCGCACCACCGAGTGGACGGCCACCGGGGGCGCCGTGGACGGCCCGGACGTGGAGATCCTGCGCGACGAACTGGCCGCCCTGCTGGCGGGGGCGGCCCGGCCCGGCGTCCGGTACCGGTTCGGCGAGTCGATCGACACCCTCGTGCAGCACGAGGAGGGCGTCCAGGTCCGCTTCACCAGCGGCGACGAGCAGTCCTTCGACCTCGTCGTGGGCGCCGACGGCCTGCACTCGAACACCCGCCGCCTGGTCTTCGGCCCCGAGGCCGACTACCTGCACCCGACCAGCATCTACATCGCCGGCTGGAGCGCCCCCAACCACCTCGGCCTCGACCACTGGGAGGTCATCCACCAGCCCAACGGCCAGGCCGCCTGGGGCTGCATGGCGATGACCGTCCGGGACAACAGCGAGCTGCGCGTCTTCGCCGTCTTCACGTCCGACGAGCCGGTCGGGGACCTGCTGCCGCGCGACCTCGCGGAGCAGCGGCGGCTGGTGGCCGAGCGCTGCGCCGGGATGCGCTGGGAGGTGCCGCAGTTCCTCAAGTCCCTGGGGGAGGGGGACGCCTTCCACTACGACGTGGTCGCGCAGATCCGGATGGACCGCTGGTCGCAGGGCCGGGTCGCCCTGCTCGGCGACGCCGGGTACTGCTGCTCCCCGGCCACCGGCCAGGGCACCAGCGTGGCCCTGACCGCCGCCTATGTGCTGGCCGGGGAACTGCACGCGGCCGACGGCGACCACGAGGCCGCCTACCAGGCCTACGAGCAGCGGCTGCGCGGCCATGTGGCGGCCAATCAGGCCATCCTCGACCACACCAAGGGCCGGTTCGAGACCACGGAGGTCGACTCCGAGGGGGTCGAGGGCTTCGACCGGCCCGGCCCCGAGCTGGGCGAGGCCTTCCGCGCGGCCACGGTCTTCGACCTGGCCGAGTACTGACCGACCCCGCCGCCCCCGCCGACCCCGCCGCCCCGCAGGTCGGCCACGGGTGGTCGCGATCACCAGGCAAGTGAGGTTAGGCTAACCAAACTTGATGGACGGTCGAGGGTGAGGGCGGTGCCGGGGATGCACAGTCAGGGTGAGCCGGGGCGGGCGCGGACACGGGACGGCCGGGAGCTGTTCTACATGCGGCGGCCGGGGCCCGGCGGCGAGGGCATGCCGACGGTCGTGCTGGAGGGCGGGCTCGCCTCCAGCCGCTCGTACTGGGCGCCGGTGCAGCTCAGGCTGGACGGGGTCGCGGCGACGGTGGCGTACGACCGCAGCGGGCTCGGCCGCAGCGCGCCGGATCCGGCGCCGCGCCCGCTGCGCCGCCTCGCCGAGGACCTCGACGACCTGCTCGACCACCTCGGCGGCCTCGGCCACGGGCCGTTCGTCCTGGTCGGGCACAGCTGGGGCGGGCCGATCGTCCGGATCGCCGCCGCGGCCCGCCCCGAGCGGATCGCGGGCCTGGTGCTGGCCGACCCGACGGACGAGTCCTGCGACCTGGTGTTCGCGCCCTCGGTGCGCCGCCAGGAGCGGATCGGGCAGGCGGTCAGCATGCTGCTGGCCCGCACCGGCCTGCTGGCCCGGGCCTTCCGCCCGATGCTCGACGCCCTGCCGGCGGACGCCGCGGCCGAGATGCGCGAGGAGGGCTTCACCGTCTCCACCATCCGCACGAGGGGTGCCGAACTCGGCTCCGTCGTCGCGGACTTGACCGCCATGAAGGAGAACCCGCCGGCCCTCGGCGGCATCCCGCTCACGGTGGTCTCGGCCGCCCGGACCTCGACCGGCATGGGCCCGAAGGTCCGGGAGGCCGTGAACGCCTCGCACGCCCACCGCGTCGGCCGGGCCGAGGTCGGCCGCCACGTACTGGCGGCCGACGCCGACCACATGGTGCCGACCAGCGACCCCGACGCCCTGGCGCGAGAGATCCGCCGGATCGTCGAAGGTATTTCAGCTGTCTAGGACTTGATCGTTCGTCAGTTGTTGATGATCTCCAGGCTGGCGACAGTGCCCGGAACGCCGCCGGGGTAGGTGTTGCCGCCGAGGTAGAAGGTGTGGCCGTCCGGGCCGAGTGCCAGTCCGGTGGCGAGTTCCACCTGCTGCGGGTTCACGGTTTCGGCGGGGACGAGCGCGTGGGCCTCGGTGTCGTAGGAGAGGACCGCGCTGCGGTTGTGGTAGCCGGGAGGGGTGGGTCCGCCCGGGGTGATGAAGACGGACCAGGTGGAGGCGAAGTAGAGGCGGCGGCCGTCCGGGCTGACGACCGGGTAGCCGAGGCCGGTGCTGCCCGGTGCGAAGTGGAAGTTCTCGGTGACGGTGTCGGTCCCGGTGTCGACGAGGTAGTCGCTCTCGTAGCCGCCGATGCCGTACAGCGTGCTGCCGTCGGGGCTGAGTGCCGCACTGCCGGCGGCGCCGTGCCCGGCGGTGAAGGTGCGGACGGTGGTGAGCGAGGTGGGCGTGGCGGCCAGGTGGACCAGACCGTCCGCGGTGGTGACGTACAGATCCTCGCCGTTGGGGCGCACGACGATCGAACCGACGGCGAAGCTGGTGACGCCGACGGAGGCGGTGAAGGCGCCGGCGGCGGTCGAGTACGCGAGGACCCGGGCGGGCTGGAAGCCCCAGCGCTGCCGCGGCCCGTTCTGGGCCAGGTAGACGCCGGCGCCGTCCGGGCTGACCGCGAGGGAACTCGGTGAGCCGTCCACGTACCCGTCGGGGTGCGGCTGGATCGGGAGCAGGACGTCGGCGGCCACCGTGTCGCTGTCGGTGTCGACGGTGACCAGGTGCTGCGCCCCCACGGTCGCGTACAGCCGGGTGCCGTCGGGGCTCATCGCCAGCGCGCCGACGAAGGAGTTCGCGGCGGTGGAGAGGGTGAGCCGGGCGGTGATCCCGCCGGTCCGGGTGTCGACGACCTTGACCGCGGGCGTGCCGCGGGGGTCGTCGGTCACCCCGACGTAGGCCTCCGTGCCGTCCGGGGTGACGGCGGTCGTCGGGTACGCGTACCCCACCGGGACGACCTGGGGGGCCACGCCGGTGGCGGGCTGTGCGGTGGCGACCCCGGTCCCGGCGGTCAGCAGCAGGCCGACCGATGCCGCGGTGCCCAGCCAACGGGCCTTTGCCATGAGCGACTTCACGAAATCCTCCCCTGTGACACACGATGCGTCCGCATCGGTGGGAGCCAGAGTATGGGGCGGGGAAGGCGAGTTGGGCGCCAATGGCGCAGTCCACGACTCGGGGTAGACGCCATGGCGCCCATGCCTACGGCACGTGACGGGGCGCGTGACGGGGCACCTGGCGGGGCGCACGGTCGGGTGTGTGGCGGGGCACGGAGCGGGACATGCCGAAAGGCGGGGGGGGGGACCACCCCCGGCATGCCTGCCCCCCCGCGCTCTTCCTCCCCCCCCCCCCCCCCCTCCC
>NZ_JBWKEQ010000013.1:21449-169012 GCF_056435365.1 Kitasatospora sp. NPDC043949
GGGGGGGGGGGGGGGGGTGCCGGGGGGGGGAAACGGGTGGGTGGGGGGAGGCGGACAGGGAGCGGAACCCCCCCCCCCCCCCCCCCCGCCCACCCCCCCCCCCCCCCCCCCGCCTCGGAGTTCGCCCGGCCAGGCCGCCGGTCGGCCGGGCCCCTCAGGCCTGCCGTCGTACGGCGATGACCGCCGCACCGAGGACGCACGCGCCGGCGGCGGTGAGGTAGGCGAGGTGGTAGCCGGCGAGCTGGTCCGTGCCGGTCGCGGCGACCAGGACCATCACCGCGACGCCCGCACTGGCGCCGATCTGCTGCGCCACGACGTTCACCGCCCCGGCGACGGCGTGCTGCCGCGCCGGGACTCCGGTGAGCCCGGCGGACGTCATCGAGGGGAAGTTCAGCCCCTGGCCGATGCCGCTGAGCACCAGGCCGGGCAGCACGTACTGCACGTAGCCGCCGTCGTGCGGTGTGCCCAGCCACAGTGCGGCACCCCCGCCGATCAGGACGAGGCCGACCGCCATCAGCGTGCGCGGGGTGAACCGGGCCAGCAGGCGTCCGGTGGCGAAGTTGGCGGTGAG
Organism: Kitasatospora sp. NPDC043949; assembly: GCF_056435365.1. NCBI lineage: Bacteria > Bacillati > Actinomycetota > Actinomycetes > Kitasatosporales > Streptomycetaceae > Kitasatospora > Kitasatospora sp. NPDC043949. The sequence goes on from NZ_JBWKEQ010000013.1 coordinate 22,021, forward strand.
GAACACGGCCAGGGACATCGGCACCAGCGCGAGACCGGACTCGAAGGGGGAGTAGTCCAGCATCCCCTGGAGGTACAGCGGCGCGAAGAACAGCAGCCCGACCGATCCCATGTACTGGAGGAAGGCCGCCAGGCTCGCGGCCCGGACCGACCTGATCCGGAAGAGGGCGAGCGGAAGCACCGGGTCGGCGGTGCGGTGCTCGCGCACGAGGAACAGCGCCAGGAAGGCCACCGCGGCGCCGAGGACGATCCACGCCGTCGCGCCGTCGCTGCTCACGCCGACGACGAGCAGGGTGAGTCCGAGCGTGCCCGTGATCGCGCCGGGCAGGTCCAGTCGGCCGCTGTGCCCGGCGCCACCGGGCAGTCCGGCGCGGGTCGCGGCCAGCACGGCGAGCCCCAGCAGCACCGAGAACCACAGCACCGAACGCCAGCCGAAGAACTGGGTCAGTACGCCGCCCAGCAGCACCCCGCCGCTGAAGCTCGCGGCGCCGACCGCCGCGTACACGCTGAAGGCCCGGTTGCGCGCCGGACCGGCCGGAAACGTCTCGGTGAGCAGGGCCAGCGCGGCCGGCCCGGACAGGGCGGCGCCGATGCCCTGGGCGGCGCGCGCGCCCAGCAGCACCGCGGTGTCCGGGGCCAGCGCCCCGACCAGCGCGGACACGGTGAACAGGGCGACCCCGATCTCGAACACCCGCCGCCGGCCGAGGACGTCGGCCAGTCGGCCGCCCACCAGCAGGAAGCCGGCGAACGTGACGGCGTAGGCGGTCATGACCCACTGGAGCGTGGTCTCGTCCAGGTCGAAGCGCGCTCCGACCGACGGCAGGGCGGCGTTGAGGACTCCGAGACCGCTCACGTCCAGGGCGAGCGCCCCGGCCAGTACGCCGAGTGCCAGTCCCGGCCGGAGCGCCGGCTTGACCGCGGTGTCGGTGCTGTCGGTGGTATCGGTGGCGTCGGTCATGCGGGCCTGCCGTCGACGTCGCGGCCGGTGGGACCGGCTAAGGAACGGTCGGCATCGACTGACGCCGCATCAAGATTCTCAACTGCCATGGGGGTCAGCTTGCATGGGTCACTCAGCCGCTGTCTACCCCAATCGCGTGCCGGTGGAGCGCGCCTTTCGCGGGGTCGTGCGCCTGTCCCGGCCGGGGCGCGGTGACGCGGGGGCGCTGCTGAGTCGAGGCGCCATTTCGGACCGCCGACAGCTCCAACTCGAACCGGACACTTGGAGATCAAATCTCGCCACTGCCTCAACCGGCCCTCGAATGGCGCTTGTCTCACCATTAACAAACTGGCACTCTGCTGTCCGCCGGTCGGATTAGCACTGACGATCCATTTTGCCTCCATCAGCATACTCGTCGCGCTTGACCAAATGGACCTTGGAGCCCATCGACAGTAGCCGTGCAGGTGAAGAATCCGCGTACGTGATCCTGTCGTCGATGCACTCGCGGACCGATGTGACCCAGAGATGCCCGTGATTTCTCCCGCGGTGAGAGCGAGCTGCGCCGCCAGCCGAAACAGCGGTACACGAACGGTAGTTCTCACTCGCTGTGAACGCGGAGGTCGGAAACGCCGACCCCATCCGCACGCCAACCGTCGGCCCCACCCAGGAACGTGATGCGGCGAAGGGGACCCTCCGCGTCATGAGCCGCCCCCGTGTCCGGCTGCCCGGGTGCGGACCGAACCCCCCCGACCGGTCGGCCGTGAAGCTCCACCCGTCCATTCCATCCGCCCTGTTGAGGGAGTCGCCGTGCCCCGAGAGCGCGCAGCGCGAGACATTTCCGCCGTAACGGATTTCCTGCTTTCCCGTGTTGTCGAGCTGTTGGACGTGTCCGCGAGCGCGGTGGACCGCTCGGCGCCGCTGCACCGGTACGGACTGGACTCGCTGAGATCGGTGACGCTCGCGGCCTCGCTGTCCGAGTTCCTCGGCTGGCAGGTCCCGGCCACCTGGATGTGGCAGTACCCGACCGTCGACGGGCTGGCGCGTGCGCTCGTCGACGGTCCGCGTGCCGCGGAGCCCGCCCCGAGTGCCGAGCGCCGCCGCCTGCCCTCGCACGAGCCCGTCGCGATCGTGGGCATCGGCTGCCGGTTCCCCGGCGGGCCGGACCCGTCGTCGTTCTGGCAGCTGCTGGTCGAGGGCGGCGACGCCGTCGGGCCGGTACCGGCCGCGCGACGCGAGCTGCTGAACGACAGGGTGCGCTGGGGCGGATTCATCGACGGCATCGACCGGTTCGATCCGCTGTTCTTCGGTATCTCGCCCCGCGAAGCCGTCCAGATGGACCCGCAGCAGCGCCTGATCCTGGAACTGTCCTGGGAGGCGCTGGAGGACGCGGGCATCGCGCCCCACAGCCTGGTCGACAGCGACACCGGCGTGTTCATGGCCTCCTGTTGGGGCGACTACGCCGCCCTGGCGCACTACCGCGGCCCCGACAGCCAGATCACCCCGCACACCGCGACCGGCATGCACGACGGCATCATCGCCAACCGGGTCTCCTACGTCCTCGGCCTCCAGGGCCCGAGCATGGCCATCGACGCCGCCTGCGCCGGATCGCTGGTCTCGGTGCACGTGGGGTGCCAGTCGATCTGGCTGGGCGAGAGCGACCTGGTGCTGGCCGGCGGCGTGAACCTGAGCTTCGTCTCCGACTACTACACCGCCATGGACGCGATGGGCGCGCTCGCCCCGGACGGCCGCTGCAAGTCCTTCGACGCCCGCGCCAACGGCTACGTCCGCGGCGAGGGCGCCGGCGTCGTCGTGCTCGCCCCGCTGAGCGTGGCACTGGAACGCGACCTGCCGGTGTACTGCCTGATCAAGGGCAGCTCCTCCAACAACGACGGTCTGAGCAACGGCATGACGGCGCCGAACCCCCAGGCGCAGGAGAAGATGCTCCGCACCGCGTACCAGCGGGCGGGCATCGCCCCGCACCTCGTGGACTACATCGAGTGCCACGGCTCCGCGACGCCCCTCGGCGACCCGATCGAGGCCAACGCGATCGGCGCGGTGCTGGGCGGCGGCCGTACGGAGCCGCTGCGGCTCGGGTCCGTCAAGTCCAACGTCGGGCACCTGGAGGCGGCCGCCGGCATCGTCGGCCTGGTCAAACTCGCGATGTCGATGCGCAACGGTGTGCTGCCGCCGAGCCTGCACTACAGCGCGCCGAACCCGCAGATCATGTTCGACGAGTACAACCTCACCGTCCAGGACCGGCTGACGCCGTGGCCGCGACGCTCCGACGCCCGCCGGGGCGGCGTCAGCTCGTTCGGGTTCGGCGGCGCGATCTGTCACGTCGCCGTCGAGGAACTGCCGCGCCCCGAGAGCTCGCTGCTCCTGCTGGCCGCGGACTCCCGGGAGGCGCTGGCCGAGCGGGCCCGGGCGCTGCGCGACGAGAGCGACCTGCGCGAGCTCTGCCGCCGGACGCCCGGCGACGGCCCGTTCCGGCTCGCGGCCACCGCCCGCGACATGCCCGAACTCCGCTCCCAGCTGGACGCCTTCGGCAGCGGGGCGACGGCCGCCGGGCTGAGCGTCGGGGAACGGACCGGACGCAGGCCGCGGGTGGCCTTCCTGTTCTCGGGCAACGGCTCGCAGTGGGTGGGCATGGGCCGGCAACTGCTCGCCGGAATGCCCGTGTTCCGCCGGTCCATGATGAAGTCCGACCGGCGGATGCGGGAACTGCTGGGCTTCTCGCTCGTCGAGCAGCTGATGTCCCCGGACGGCCGCATCGACGACATGGACGTCTTCCAGCCGCTGCTGTTCTCCCTCCAGGTCGCGCTGGCCGAAGCCTGGCGCTCGCTGGGGGTGGAGCCGGACGTCGTCGTGGGGCAGAGCGTCGGCGAGTTCGCCGCCTCCCACATCGCCGGCGCGCTCGACTTCGACGACGCCTCCCGCCTGGCCGCCCACCACGGCCGGCTCCTCCAGCAGCTCGCCGTGGGGCGCGGCGAGGGCATCGTGGTGATGACCGCCGCCGACGAGGTCGGGCCGTACCTGACCGGCCGGCTCACCGTCTCCGGCCACAACGGCCTGAACTCCACCCTGGTCACCGGCACACCGCAGGAGATCGACGACCTCGTCCAGCGGCTGACCGCGGCGGGCGTCACCAACCACCGGGTCCGGATGGGCCACGCCCCGCACTCCCCGCTGGTCGACCACGTCCTCGCCCCGCTGAAGGTCGAACTCGACGGCATCAGGCCCCGGACCACCCGCATCCCGATGATCTCGACGGTCACCGGCGAACGCGTCGACGGTGCCGAGCTCGGGCCGGACTACTGGGCGGACAACCTGCGCCGGGAGATCCGGGTGGTCGACGCCCTGACGAAGCTGCGCGACCACGACGTCGACGCGGTGATCGAGATCAGCCCGCACCCCGTCCTGCTCAAGTCGGTGTCGGAGATCCTGACGGCGACCACCCTGCCCTCGCTGCGCCGCGGCGCCGACGAGGCCTCGACCCTGCTCGGCTCGCTCGGCGCCCTGTACACCGCCGGCCTCCCCGTCGCGGCCCACCCCTTCCTCGCGGGCGACCGCGGGCGGCACGTCACGCCCGGCCGGAGCGACGCCGCCGCCGACGAGCAGGTGCACCTCGTCCCCGTCACCGCACGTACGGCCGGCGCGCTGGCCGACACCTGCCGCGAGCTGTCCAACCACGTCGAACGCGACGCGGGCCTGCGGGTCTCCGACCTCGCCTACACGCTCGCCGCCAGGCGCACCCACCACAACCACCGGATCGCCCTGTTCGCCCGCAACCGGCAGGACGTCCTGGACGGCCTCGCCAGGGTCGCCGCCGGCCAGCCGCACCCCGACGTCGTCACGGGCACGGTCTCCGGCAGCGTCGACCGGCGGGTCGCGCTGGTGTTCTCCGGCGGCGGCACCCAGTGGGTCGGCATGGGCCGCGAACTCCTGCGCTCGCACGCCGGCTTCCGCACCTGGATGAACGCCTGCGACGCCGCCGTGCGCGCGGCCGGCGGCTGCTCGGTGCTCGACCGGCTCGCCGCCCCGGCCGACGAGGCCGGGTACGAGGAGATGGACTTCCAGCAGCCGGTGCTGTTCGCCCTCCAGGTCTCGCTGGCGAAGGTCTGGCTCGGACTCGGCATCCAGCCGACCGCCGTCGTCGGGCACAGCCTGGGCGAGGTCGCGGCCGCCTGCGTGGCCGGCGCGCTGTCGCTGGAGGACGCCGCCCGCGTGGTGGTCGCCCGGTCGCACCTGCTGGAGCGCAAGGCCGCCGCGGGTGCCATGATCTCGGTCGACCTGCCGGAGGCGGAGCTGCTGCCGCGGCTGGCCCCCTACGCCGCGCACGCGGCCGTCGCCGTGGTCAACAGCCCCACCAGCGCGGCGGTCTCCGGCTCGCCCGAAGCCGTCGACGCCCTGGAAGCCGACCTCAAGCGGGACGGGATCTCGACCCGGCGGATCCGGGTCGAACGGCCGGTGCACAGCCCCGGCATGGACCCGCTGCTCCAGCCGCTGCGCGCGGGCATCGACGGCATCACCCCGCTGACGCCCGGCATCGACTTCCACTCCACGGCACTGGCCGACACGGTGAACCCGGTCGCCGACGTCGACTACTGGGTGCACAACCTGCGCAACCAGGTCCGGTTCGCCGAGACGATCGGCGCGCTGGTCGACCAGGGCGTCGGCACCTTCATCGAGATCGGCCCGCACGAGACGCTGCGCGGCGCGGTCGAGGAGATCGCGCTGACCCGTGGCGCCCAGGTGCACGCGATCAACTCCCTGCGGCGCGACGAGAGCGACCTCCGCTGCCTGCTGGGTGCCGCCGCGTCGTTGTACGTCAGGGGCCTGCCGCTGACCTTCGACCCGCTGTTCGCCGACGACGTCGAGGTCGTGGAGACGCCGCTCGTCCAGTGGCAGAAGGACCGCTACTGGATCGACACCGAGCCCCGCCCCGCCCACGCGCCGGCCCCGGCCGTCGAAGCCGCGTCCGCGCCCGTGGCCCGTGTGGTGGAGGAGGAGCAGCCGACGGAGATCCGGCCGGTGGCGGAGGTCGTCCTCGCCGAGCTCGCCGACGCGCTGGGCGTGCCGGTGAGCAGGTTCGACGTGAACGCCAGCATGCTCGACTTCGGCCTCGACTCGATGCTGGCGATCCGCCTCGTCAACAGGCTGCAGTCGCTGTTCGGGCACCGGGTGTCGCCGGTGGTGTTCCTGGACGGCCGGTCCATCTCCGAGGTCGTCGGCCACTTCGTCGAGCTCACCGCCGGACCGGCCGCGCCCGCGACGGCACCGCCCGTACCGTCGGCCGCCCCCGCCCCCGCCCCCGCCCCCGCCTCGGCCCCCGAGGCCGAGCCGGACCGGACGTACCTCGACGAGCTGTCCGAACTGGACGCCGAGGAGCTGGTGGACGAACTGGACGCGCGCGGACTGCTGGAGGCCACCGACGCACCGGCCCTGGACCAGTTGCGCGCCGACGGCCTCGGCCTCGCACTGGCACCGGCCTCGCACGGCCAGGCCTCGCTGTGGTTCATGCAGATGGTCGCGCCGGACGCCGTGCCCTACAACTTCATGGTGACCGCCCGGATCCGGACCGCCGTCGACGAGAAGGCCCTGGACCGCGCCGTACGGGCCGTGATGGAGCGCCACCCCGCCCTGCGCACCCTCTTCGTGGAGGCGGGCGGCAGCCCGTACCAGGTCATCCTGGACGAACCGGTGTACGAGTTCGTCGTGGCGGACGGCACCGACCTGGACGACGAACAGGCCCGCGAGGAACTGGCCCGCTACGGGCACGAGCCGCTCGACCTGGACAACGGGCCGCTGGTGCGGATCGTCCTCCTGACGCGCGGTCCGGCGGACCACTACCTGCTGGTGCTCGTCCACCACATCGCGTCGGACGCGGCGTCGGCCGACGTCATGATCCGCGAACTCCAGGAGTTCTACGAGGGCGCCGACCCCGCCGACAGCGCGCCGGTCGCCCCGTACACGGAGTTCGTCGCGTGGGAGCGGCAGTGGCTGGCCGGCCCGGCGGCCGGCGCGGCCCTGGACTGGTGGTCGCAGAAGCTGGCCGACCCGCCCGCCCACCTCGACCTGTCCACCAAGGAGCGGCCGCCGGGCGTCACCTACGAGGGCCGCGACCTCGCCTTCCGCTGGAGCGCCGAAGAGACCCGCCTGCTGCGGGAGTTCGCGGTGCGCGAAGGCGTGTCGATCAGCACCGTCGTGCTGGCCGGGTTCTTCGCCACGCTCAACCGCGCGGTCGGCACCGAGGACGCCGTACTGGCCACCGCCATCGCCCAACGCGCCGAACCCGGCTGGGAATCCGCCATCGGCTACTACCTCAACACCGTGCTGGTGCGGGCGAACCCCGCCGGTGACCGCAGCTTCCGCGAGCTGCTGCGCGAGGTCCACGCCTTCTCGCTCGGCCTCCTGGAGCACATGAACTACCCCCTCGACCTGCTGGCCTCCCAGCTGCGGCCGCCGAGGGCCGAGGGCCGCTCCCCGTGGTTCGACGTGGTCGTCAACTGGCTCTCCTCGGACGCGTTCCCCCGGTCCGTCAAGCTCTTCCACGGCATCGGCGACACCATCACGCCCGACGGCGCGCTGCCGCTCGAACCGCTTCAGGTGCGCAGGCACCTCGCCAAGTTCGACCTCGAGATCTCGATGGCCGACATCGACGGCGAGGTGGCCGGCCACGTCCAGTTCAAACCGAGCTACCTGGAAAGGCAGACCGTGACGGCACTGCTCGCGCTGTACCGCACCGTGCTCTTCGACGCGATCGCCCAACCCGACCGGGCCATCGGCGACTTCGCGCCGACCGGCCTCCCCGAGGAGACGGACCGGTGACCGAAACCCTGCACTCCGCGTTCGTCGAGCAGGCCCTCAAGAACCCCGACGCGACCGCCGTCTACTCCGACGCCGGCGTCCTGACCTACGGCGAACTGAACGAGCGCTCCCGGGAGTTGGCCGAACGGCTGGTCGCCGACGGCGCGGGCCCCGGCGTCCCGGTCGGCATCTGCGTCGAGCGCACCCCCGACCTGCTCGTCGGCATCCTGGCGGCCCTGCGCGCCGGATCCTGCTACCTGCCGCTGGACCCGAACTACCCCGCCGACCGGCTGACCTTCATGGTCCAGGACAGCGGGACCCGTCTGCTGCTCACCACCCCCGCGTCCCGGGCCAGTTGCCCGCCCGGCCCGACCGTGGTCGTGCTCGGGGAGAACGTCACGACCGAGCCCGGCGCGAAGCCCGTCGCGGTCGTGCCCGGCGACACCGCGTACGTCATCTACACCTCGGGCTCCACCGGCAGGCCCAAGGGCGTGGCCGTCCGGCACGGCGGCTGCGTGGCGATGCTCGCCGAGATGGACCGGGTCCTCGACGGCTGCGACCTGAGCGGAGTCTCGGCGGCGAGCTCGGTCTGCTTCGACCTGTCCGTGATGGAGATCTTCAACGCGCTGTGCCGCGGCGGCGCCGTCGTGCTCGTCGAGAGCGCCGTGCACCTGCCGGAGAGCCGGTACGCCGACCGGATCACCCACCTGAACGTCGTCCCCTCGGTCATGAACAGCCTGCTCGACGCCGGAGCCCTGCCGCCGAACGTGCGCACGGTCGTGTTCGGCGGCGAGGCCCTGCGCCGCAAGCTGGTGGACCGCACCTACCGGGAGACCGGCGCCGACCGGGTGTTCAACGCCTACGGCCCCACCGAGGGGACGGTCTTCTGCTCGTTCGGGCCGGTGCCCGAGGACGGGACCGACGAACCGACGATCGGCCCGCCGACGACCAGCGACCGGGTCTACGTGCTCGACGAGCAGTTGAAGCCGCTCCCGGCCGGCGAGCCAGGCGAGCTCTACCTCGGCGGCGCCGGCCTCGCGCACGGCTACGTCAACCGGCCGCGCACCACGGCCGAACGCTTCGTGCCGGACCCGTTCCGCAACGGCGAGCGGATGTACCGCACCGGGGACGTCGTCAAGTTCACCGACGGCGGCGAACTCCGCTTCCTCGGCCGCACCGACCACCAGGTCAAGCTGCGCGGCTACCGCATCGAGCTGGAGGAGGTCGAGGCCCGGCTGACCGGCTGCCCCGAAGTCCGGGAGGCCGCCGCCGTCGTCCGGGGCAACCGGCTCGTCGGCTACGTCGTGCCCGCCGGCGACGACGCGCCGCAAGGCGGCCCCCGGCTGGACGCCGCGCTCCAGAGCGCCGTCACCGGCAGGCTCGCCGTCGAACTGCCCGACTACATGGTGCCCGCGACGCTCGTGGTCCTGGCCGTCCTTCCGCTGGGGCCGGGCGGCAAGCTCGACCGCAACGCGCTGCCCGAGCCGCCGGCCGCCGACAGCGGCGGGCCCCTGACGGCCGCCGGCACGTCGACCGAGGTGGCCCTGTCGGAGATCTGGGGCCAGCTGCTCGACCTCGAACCGTCGAGCATCGACGTGCAGTCCGCCTTCTACGACCTCGGCGGGGACTCCCTGCTGCTCATCCGCCTCGCCCGGCTGATGACCCGGCGCTTCGACCGCCGCGTCCGGGTGCCCGACCTCTTCAGCTTCCGCGACATCTCCTCCCTCGCCCGCTGGCTCGACGACGAGAGCGGCGCCACCCCCGAGGCGGTCCAGTCCGCCCGTGCGCGCGCCAACACCCGTCGGGCCGCGCTGCGCGGCCGCGGCGGCGCCACCGGCCGCTGAGCCGCCGACGTCTGCGTACAGCGGCCGCTGAGTCACCCTCACTCGAAACGAAGCAGGAGCCTCCCCATGACCGACAACCCCGAGCAGGACTACGACCCGGGCGACGTGGCCGTCATCGGCATGTCCCTGCGGGCGCCCGGAGCCCGCACCAAGGAGCAGTTCTGGGACAACCTCGTCCACGGCCGGGAGTCCGTGTCGTTCCTGGCCAAGGACGACATCCACGTCGACGAGACCCTGATCCACAGCCCGTTCTACGTGCGGGCCTGCGGCGTGCTCGACACGTACGACAAGTTCGACCCGTCGGTGTTCGGCATCAGCGACCGGATGGCGGCCGCGATGACCCCGGAGAACCGGCTGTTCCTGGAGAGCGCCTGGGAGACGCTGGAGGACGGCGGCTACGACCCGGACCGGCTCAGGGCCGAGATCGGCATGTACGGCGCCAACAACCCGCAGACCGCCGCGCTCTACAGCTCCCCGCCGGACCGGGTGTCGGTCGGCCCCGAGGCGATCGAGGCCAGCCTGGCGTGGTCGCCGGACACCATGACCTCCAACGCGCTGTACTACATGGGGCTCATCGGCGAGGCCGTCACCGTCGCCGCCGTCTGCGCGGGCTTCCACTACGCGGTGCACCTGGCCTGTCAGTCGCTGCTGCTCGGCCAGACCGACCTGGCGATCGCCGGCGGCGCGATGGTCCGCCTGCCGCACCCGCGCGGCCACCTGTGGGAGGAGAACCGCATCCTGTCGAAGGACGGCCACTGCCGCCCGTTCGACGCCAACGGCACCGGCACCGCGCTGTCCAGCGGGGTCGTCACCGTGCTGCTGAAGCCGCTGGGCCACGCCGTCGCCGACCGCGACCACATCTACGCCGTGGTCAAGGGCTCGGCCGTCAACAACAACGGCGTCAGCGCGATGGCGTACGGCCTGGCCCAGCCCGAGCGGCTGAGCGCCTGCATCGCCAACGCCATGGAGGTCGGCGGCGTCACCCCGGACACGGTGTCCATGTACGAGGCCAACGGCCTCGGCCTGCCGATGACCGACGAGCTCGAAGTGCACGCGGCGACCATGGCGTTCGGGAAGCAGACCGCGACCACCTCGATCGGCGGGGTCAAGGGCAACGTCGGCCACGGCGGCGTGGTCTCGGGCGGCTTCGGCGCGATCAAGGCCGCGCTGGCGCTGCACCACAAGACGCTCCCGGCGACGATCAACCTGACCGAGGTCAACCAGGACCTCGACTTCCCCAGCACCCCCTTCGTGCCGCAGGTCGAAGGGGCGCACTGGGAGCCGGAGGCCGGCATCCGCCGCGCGGGCATCACCTCGATCGGTGGCGGCGGCTACAACGCGCACCTGCTGCTGGAGGAGGCCCCGACGGCCGCCGGACGCGCCCCCGAGGACGAGGGCCGGCCGCGGCTGGCCACCCTGTCCGCCCTGGACGATGACGCGCTGGCCCGCCAGCGCGCGCGGCTCAAGGACCGGCTGGAGGCCGACCCCGACCTGCGCCTGGACGACGTCTGCTTCAGCCTCAACCTCGGCCGCAAGGTGATGGCCCGCCGGTGGGCGGCCGTGGTCCGCAGCCGCGCGGAGCTGATCGCGGCGCTGTCCGACGACGCCGTCCGCGGCCCCGCCACCACGACCGCCGCCGCCCCGCAGGCGGACCCGGGCTCCTTCTCCCGCTTCTCCCGCAACGACAACGGGATCGTGCCGTCCGGCCAGGACGCGCGGGCGCTGTCCGAGCTGGCCGCCGCCTGGGTGACCGGCCAGCAGGTGGACTTCGAGGCCCTGCACCTGGGGGAGGCCAGCCGCCGCGTGCCGCTGCCCACCTACCCGTTCCAGCCGCGCCGGTTCTGGCGCACGGACTGGTGACCATGAGCACGCCGGCACTGGACACCGTGGACCTGGGCGACCCGGCCACCTTCGCGGACCACGACCTCGACGGGTTCTGGCGCACCCTGCGGGACACCGCCCCGATGCACTGGAACCCGCCCGTCGACGGCCGCCGGGGGTTCTGGGTGCTCTCCCGCCACGACGACATCATGGCCACCTACCGGGACAACGCGAACTTCACGTCCGAGCGCGGCAACGTGCTCGTCACGCTCCTGGAGGGCGGCGACGCCGGGGCCGGCCGGATGCTGGCCGTCACCGACGGGCCCCGGCACCACGAACTGCGCAAGATCCTCCAGCGGGTGCTCTCGCCGAGGGTGCTCGACGAGGTCGCGCGGACGGTCCGGGTCAACACCCGGCAGTGGATCCGCGAGGCGGTCGAGTCCGGCGGCTGCGAGTTCGCCGAGGAGATCGCCGGCCGGATCCCGATGACCACGATCTCGAACCTGCTCGGCGTGCCCGAGCAGGACCGGGACTACCTGCTCGGCCTGACCAAGACCGCGCTGTCGGCCGAGGACGAGGACGTCGACGAGGTCGACTCCGAGATGGCCCGCAACGAGATCCTGATGTACTTCCTGGACGTCGTCGAGGAGCGGCGCGAGTCCCCGGGCGACGACGTGATCAGCATGCTGATCGGCAGCTCCATCGACGGTGTGCCGCTGTCCGACGAGGACGTCGTGCTCAACTGCTACAGCCTGATCATCGGCGGCGACGAGACCAGCCGGCTGACGATGATCGACTGCGTCCACACGCTCGCCGCCCGGCCCGAGCAGTGGCGGCGGTTCAAGGACGGCGAGGTCGCCGTCGAGACCGCCGTGGACGAGGTGCTGCGCTGGGCCTCGCCCACGATGCACTTCGGGCGCAGCGCCGTACGGGAGACCGAACTGCACGGCGTACGGCTGCGCCCGGGCGACATCGTCACGCTCTGGCACGCCTCCGGCAACCGGGACGAACGGGTCTTCGCGCGGCCCGGGGTGTTCGACCTCGGCCGCACCCCCAACAAGCACCTGGCCTTCGGCTACGGCCCGCACTTCTGCGTCGGCTCGTACCTGGCCAAGGTGGAGATCGCCGAACTGCTCACGGCCCTGCGGGACTTCACCACCGGGTTCGAGCAGACCGAGGAGGCGCTGCGGATCCGGTCCAACTTCCTGACCGGGTTCTCCACGATGCCGGTGCGGTTCGAGCCCGACCACCGCGGACTGAAAGAGGTCGACTGATCCGGATGAACATCTACATGTCAGGACAAGGGGGATTCGCGGTCGCGGTCGCGGAAGCCCTGTCGGACGACGGGCACAAGATCGTCGGCGCAGCCGCCCCCCGGCTGCGCAAGGGGAAGTCCGACGAGGGCGACGCGATGTGCTGGGACCGCCTGCGCTCCTGGGCGTACCACAAGGACGTCCCGTGGACGGACTCGGCCGAACTGCGCGCGCGGCACATCCCGGACGGGGTGGACATCATCGTCGCCGCGCACTCGCACGCCTTCCTCGGCCGCCAGACCCGCGCCCGGGCCGCCGTCGCCACCATCGGGTACCACCCCAGCCTGCTGCCGCTGCACCGCGGCCGGGACGCCATCCGGTGGACGATCCGCGACGGCGACAAGGTGACGGGCGGAAGCGTCTACCACCTCACCGAGCGCACCGACGCGGGCCCGCTCGCCGCCCAGGAGCACCTGTTCGTGCCCCCGGGCTCGACCGCGCAGAGCCTGTGGCGCGACCACCTGGCGCCGCTCGGCGTGCGACTGCTCCTGAAGGTGGTCACCGACCTCACCGCGGACCGGCGGATCGAAGTCCCGCAGGACGAGAAGCTGGCCACCTGGGAGCCCGCGATGGGCGCGCCACCGCTGTTCAAACCCGAACTCATCGCGCTGCCCGGAACGGTGCAGGTCGACAGCAGCAAGTGGGCCCTGCACGAAGGGTGACGGCCAAGTGGCCTCTGGAACCGGTGCCCCGCACACCACGCGTGTGCGGGGCACCGGACTGGACCGCCGAGCCCGTCGTCGGAACTCGGCAGCGTGAACGTGTACACCAGGGACGGCGATTCCGAGCGCCCCCCGTGTACCTCTGCACCTTCACCGCGAAGGAGTCCCGACCATGCGGAAGTTCATCATCGACCTGGCCGAACGCACCGTCGCCACCTACGCCGTGGCGTTCCTCGGCCTGCTGCTGGCGGACGGATTCGACCTGACGTCGATCGGCGCGTTCAAGGCGGCGGCCGTGGCGGCACTGCCGGCCGCGCTGGCCGTGGTCAAGGGAGTGGCCGCGACCTTCGTCGGCGACCCGAACTCGGCCGCCCTGCTGGCCCGCCCCCACGACTGACCGGCCCGGCCCGGGTGCGCCAAGCCGGGAACTCCCCCTGGCGAACGGCCGCGGCAAAGGCGCCCCATACGGCGGCGGGGAAGGCGACAAAGCCTGCCCGCTCCAGGTGCTGGACGTCCTCGCCGCCGAGCGTGACGGTCATGAAATGCGGACTGGGCTGCTCGCTTCCCTGCACGGTCAACGACAGCATCCGCCGCTTGCGCGGGCGCTGGATCCGGGAGGCCACCGCTACCTCCACCGGGGACGGGACTTGAGCGTCACCGTGGTCATGCGACCACTGTCGGCGCGACGCTCTGCGCGAGACCACCGGTAAACTGACGCCCGATGCCGACAACCCGCCATACTTCACCGCTGCCCGCCGATGCAGACGAGGAGATCCTGAAAGGCGGTGCCTGGCTGCCGCACGGCTTTCAGCTCGATCCACACAGCCACGTCCACGGTCAGCTGGTCTACGCCGCCGCCGGCGCCTTGGTCACGGCGACGGAGCGCGGCACGTGGGTCGCCCCGGCGGACCGGATCACCTGGACGCCTCCGCGCTTTGCCCACTCGCACCGCTTCTACGGGCAGACCGACGTACGGCTGGTGTCCGTCCCACTCGACTTGTGCGCCGTGCTCATCGATCACCCCAGCGTCTTCGCGGTAAGCCCGTTGCTGCGCGAGGCCCTTCTGGCGCTCACCGACGAGCCAGAACGGCGGCCTGGCGCCCACCGGCGCCTGCTCGCCGTGATCGTGGACGAGTTGGCCGACGCCGCCGAGACCTCCCTCCACCTTCCCGAAGCGAGCGACGACCGGCTGCGCGCCGCCACCGACCTGCTGCGCGCGGACCCCGCCCGGCCTTGCACCCTGGCCGAGCTCGGCCAGGCGGTGGGAGCCAGCGAGCGCACGCTCAGCCGCCTGTTCCACGCCGAGCTGAGCATGAGCTTCCACCGCTGGCGGACCACGCTGCGCATCCACCACGCCTTGGCGCACCTGACCGACGGGATGACGGTGACGGAGACCACGGTCGCGTGCGGATGGTCCAATCCGTCCACCTTCATCGACGCCTTCACCGAAGTCGTCGGCCAGACCCCCGGCCGCTATCAGGCCGGCCTGCGCTTCCACGCGCGCTAGCCCCCACCCGGGCGGTTCGCGCTGGTCAGGTGCACAGCGCGCGACGCCAGAGCCAGCTTGGCGGGTTTCCGGTATCGGGTGTCGACTTACCAGTGGTTCGCGGCCCGCCGGGTCTTCCATAGTGGACAGCGAGCGAGCGCCGGCCCTCCGACCTCACGGCCGCCGCCGCGACGTACGCGCTCGGCGCGTACCGACCACTGCACGGATCATGAAGGGCTCGCACGCATGACTGAGACACACGACGACACGGCCGTCGTCATCATCGGGGCCGGCGTCGCCGGTCTGACTCTCGGCAACTTCCTGCTGCGCAACGGCGTCGACTGCGTCGTGCTGGAGAAGCACCCTCGCGCCTACGTCGAGAAGCGCCAGCGCGCCGGAACGATCGACACCTTCGGCGTGCGCCTCCTCCGCGAATGGGGCCTGGAGGAGGTCCTCGCAGGCGACCCCATCCCGTACAGCGAGGGCGGCTTCTACATCGACGGCCACGCGATGCCGATCGACGTGGACGAGGACAACAACGAGAGCCTGTACTGCCCGCAGCAGGTCCTGGTGCGCAACCTCACCGAGGTCTTCCTCCGCGAGGGCGGTGACCTGCGCTACGAAGCCGCAGACGTCACCCTGGAAAACCTCACCCAGGGCCACCCCGTGGTGCGCTACCGGGACGCCGACGGTGCGGCGCGAGCCGTCGACTGCGACTTCATCGCCGGCTGCGACGGCTTCCACGGCGTCTCCCGCCGCTCCATCCCCGCCTCCGCGCTGACCGAGTACTCCCACGAGTACGGCTACTCCTGGCTCAGCGTCCTGGCCGCCACCGAGACCAAGCCCTCGGGCATGGCGATCCACGAACTGGGACTGGCCGGGATGATCCCCCGCGGCCCCGAAGCCAGCCGGATCTACTTGCAGTGCGCGGTCGACGACACCCCCGAGCAGTGGCCGGACGAGCGGATCTGGAGCGAGCTGGAGGCCCGCTTCGGCACGCCGCCCTCGCGCGGGCAGATCCTGTCCAAGCAGATCGTTCCGCTGCGCAGTGTGGTGTTCGACCCGATGAGCTACGGCAGCCTCTACCTCCTGGGCGACGCCGCGCACATCGTGCCGCCGATGAGCGCCAAGGGCATCCACCTCGCTCTGCACGACACCGAGGTCTTCGCCCGCGCAGTGATCCGCCACGCCAAGGAGGGCGACTCCGGCCTCCTCGACAGCTACTCGCAGACCTGCCTGCCACACATCTGGAACTACCAGGCGTTCGCCACGTGGATCACCGACACCATGCACAACGCGGGCTTCACCGGCTACGAGGGCGAGTTCAAGAAGCAGATCGCCCGCGCCGAGCTCCAGCGCCAGTTCGCCTCCGAGTCGGCAAACAAACTGTTCAGCGAGCTGACCGCCGGCACCAACTAGGGCGTGAAGGTCCGGGTCGGGGCGCGGGGGAGGAGCCGCGCGCCCGCGACACGCAGGGAACGCTACGTCGACGAACGGGCCCTTCCCGATAATGCAGGGGCCGCGCCCCCGGGCCGCGCACGTCCCCGTTCCCAGGAAGGCGCACGACCATGGAAGGCTCCTCCTCGACCGCGCTGGCCGACATCGCGACCATCCTGCTGATCGGGCTCGCCCTGTCGCCGCTGCGCACTCGCCTGCGTCAACCGGTGGTGGTCGGCGAGATCGCGGTCGGGGTGATCCTGGGGCCGAGCGTCCTCGGGCTGCTGCCGGGCGACCTCCCGCACGTCCTCTTCCCGCCCCAGGTCCGTGAGCACCTGTCGGTGATCGCCCAACTGGGCATCGCGCTCTTCATGTTCGCCGTCGGCTGGGAACTCGACCTGAAGCAGCTGAACGGGCGGGTCCGCACCGTGGTGGCGGTCACCGCGGCCTCCGTCGCCGTGCCCTTCGCCCTCGCGGTCGCCCTGGCGGCCGTCCTCGCGGCCAGGTGGCCCCGCCTCATCGGTACGGAGACGTCCCCCGTGCTGCTGGCCGTGTTCCTGGGCATCGCGCTGTCCGCCAGCGCGCTGTCGGTGCTCGCGCGCATCGTGGGGGAGAACCAGCTGCAGGCGACCCGCACCGGGGCCATGGCCACGGCCTGCGGGGCGCTCACCGAGATCACCGCCTGGTGCGGCGTCGCCTGCATCGCCTCCGTGGCCCGGAGCGGCGGCTCGGACCACGTCCTCCTCTCGCTCGCCGAACTCGCCTGCTACGCGGCGGCGATGGCCTTCGTGATCCGCCCGCTGCTGCGGCGCCTGCTGCGCCGGCCGGTCCGCGCCGACGGACATCCCCTGCTCGTCCTGCTGACCCTCGGCAGCGGGATCCTGCTGTCCGCGTGGACCACCTCGTGGCTCGGCATGCACGCCGTGATCGGCGCCTTCGCCTTCGGGCTGGCCATGCCGCGCGACGCCGCCGAGGAACTGCGGCACGCCGTCGAGGCGCCGATGCGCCACGCGGGGGCGCTGCTGGTGCCGGTCTTCTTCGCGCTCACCGGGCTGTCCGTGGACATCGGCGGGCTGGGTTCCGGAAGCCTGGTCGCGGTGGTGGTGTTCCTGGTCGTCACGTGGGGCGGCAAGTTCGCCGGCGCCAGACTGGGTGCCCGGCTGATCGGCGTGCCGCGCGGTGAGGCCACGACGGTGGCGGTCCTGCTCAACACCAAGGGCCTCGGCGAGGTCCTCATCCTGACGCTGGGCCGTGACCTCGGCATCATCGGCGACCGGCTGTTCACCGTTCTCCTCGTCACCGCCTTCGCCGCGACCCTGCCCGTCAACCCGCTCGTGCGGCGCCTCATCCGCGCTCCTGACGCCCGTCCCGGGACCGGGCCGGTCGCTCTGCCCCGTCAACAGCAGGACGCCGCCGCGAGATCGGGCATCGAGGAGGCCAGCGGCGCGTGACGCACCGCGAGACCCGGAGCACCGGTGGGGTGGAGACTTCCTGCGCCTGTCCGACCGGCATCACCGCTGAGATGACCTCCGGTGTCTCAATGAAGTCTCATTATTAGCCGTTGCCTGGCGGCGGTTCTCGTGTCTCCGGCTACGTCGGCAGGTGGCGGTAGACCGTCGCCCGGGAGACTCCGAGTGCCGCCGCGATCTGCTCGGCGGTGCGGCCGGCCGCGTGCAGGCGCCGGGCGGTGTCGACCATCGCCGGGCTCATCGCGCTCGGTCGGCCGCGCCGCTCACCGCCGACGCGCCCAGGGCCGGCGGCGGGCGGTTCGGGGCCGTCCAGCAGCCGGTGCACCCCGGCCAGGACGCAGGCGCGCAGGTCCTCGGGCGGGGCGTCGGCGAGCAGGATCACCGGGTCGGAGAGCATGGCGATCGTCTGGGCGGCGCGCACCCGGGCGACGAAGTCCGGGTGGGGCCCCGCCACCAGGACGTTCGCGCGCATCATCCCGTCGCGGAAGCGCGTGAAGCCCGGGCCCGAGAGGCCCGGCGCCGCGTCGTACAGGCTCATCCGCAGCAGGTCGCGGTGGCGCAGCCAGACGTCGAGCAGCCCCTCGATCGCCGCCCAGCGGACTGCGGCCGGATCCGGCGGGCCGGTGGGCGCCAGCGCGGCGTCCAGGTCGTCCAGCATCGGTTCGATCAGCGCGCCGAGGATGTCCGCCTTGCTGGGGAAGTGGTACAGCACCGCGGCCTTCGTCACGTCCACCCGCTCGGCGATCCCGCGTACCGAGGTGGCGTGGTAGCCGTGCGCGGCGAACTCCTCCAGGGCCACCGCAAGGATCCGTGCCCGGGTGTCGGGGTTCTCGGCAGTCATACGGGGAGCCTAGTCGCTGCCCCTTGCCTGACCAGCGGTCAGGGCGTAGCGTCGAATTACTGACCGATGGTCAGTCCGGGAGCGCCGACGCGACCGCTGACCGGCGACGGCTGCCGCGAGTCGGCCTGACCGCGATCAGGCGATGACACGCGATCAGGCGATGACAGAAGGAGCGTCCATGAACGCCTCGACCAAGACGGCCGATCGCACCGTGCTGATCTCCGGGGCCGGCATCGCCGGACCGACGCTCGCCCACTGGCTGGCCCGCCACGGCTTCCAGCCGACCGTGGTCGAGCGGGCTGCGGCCGTGCGCTCCAGCGGCAGCCCGGTCGATGTCGCCGGTCGCGCGATGGAGGTCGCCGAGCGGATGGGGATCAGGGACCGCCTCCGTGCGGCCGCCACCCAGGTGACCGGTGTGGGCTTCTACAACGGCGCGGGCCGCCGGGTGGGCAGGATCGACCTGCGGGGCCTGTCGGGCGCGGCCCGGGCCGACACGGTCGAGCTGCCGCGCGGCGATCTCGCCGCGATCGTCCACGAAGCGAGCCGGGACGACGCCGAGTTCGTGTTCGGCGACTCGATCGCGAGCCTGAGCCAGGACGAGGCGGGTGTCGACGTCACCTTCGAGTACGGCCGCCCCCGCCGCTTCGCCCTGGTGGTCGGCGCCGACGGCCTGCACTCCGCCGTCCGCCGGCTGGCCTTCGGCCCGGAGTCCGGGTTCGTCCGCCACCTGGGGATGTACGTGGCCACCATGCCGTTGGCCGGGGCGGCGGGCGACCTGCGGGAAGTGGCGATCCACAACGCGCCGGGCCGTGCTCTCTGCGTGCATCCCGGATGCGGCAGGCCGTTGGCCGCGTTCATGGTCCGGTCCGCCGCCGTGCCGGACTTCGACCACCGCGACACCGAGCAGCACCGGCGACTGCTGACCGCCGCGTTCGCCGGGATGGGCTGGCGCGCGCCCGAGGTGCTGGCGCAGGTGCGCGAGAGCGAGGAACTGTACTTCGACGCGGTGAGCCAGGTCCGGCTGCCGCAGTGGTCGCGGGGCCGGGTCACGCTGCTCGGCGACGCCGCGTCCTGCGTGTCGCTCTTCGGCGGCGGCTCCAGCCTGGCCATGGCGGGCGCCTACAGCCTGGCCGATGCCCTGGCCGCCGATCCCGCCGACCACCGCGCGGCCCTGGCCCGCTACGAGGCCGCGCACCGGGGGCTGGTGGACCAGGCCCGGCAGTCCGTACGAGCGGCCTTCGCGCTGCTCGTCCCGGCCGGCCGCGGCGGCATCCTGGCCAGGAACCTGGCCACTCGGCTGTCGCCGGTCGTGCTCGCGACAGCCCGGGCCGGGAGTGTGCTCAAGTCCCGTGCCACACGCGGGGATTACTCATGACTGGGCCCGATCTTCCTTCGTTCGGCCGGCTGCGCGCAGGCGGCATCGTACGAGTGGACATCGCAGGCCGCCTGGCCGTCGTCGACCACTTCGAGGACGCCGTCACCACCATGGCGGCAGCCGGTGTGAACCGTTCGTGGGGGACCGGCCGTATCCACCGGTGAGGTGGCGACCGGGCGATGTCGCCCAGTCAGCTCGTGCCTGGTGCGGCCGTGTTGGCGGGGGCGGCGGTGTCACGGCGCGGAACCGTGCGGCACCGCGCGTCATGTCCCGGAAAGCTCGTCACCGGCCCTCGCTGCCCATCGATTTCGGAGAAACTCCTTTGCGCAACAGCAGGTTCACCTCGGTCCTCCTGGCCGGCGTCACGACGCTGGCGGCCCTCGCCGTCGGCGTCGGCCCGGCGGTCGCCGCCCCGTCCGAGCCGGTCGACGTGCCGTCCGACCCGGCCGCCGTCACCGCCTTCCCGGACGCCTTCCCGGGCGCCTTCCCGGGCGACCAGGACGTCGAGGTCTTCGCCGAGGACGGCGCCATCAGCCGGACCAAGGTCCCTTCGGCGTCCCCCTTCGTCGCCGAGCAGTCCATGAGCGTGGACGCCGCCGGGGCCGCTGCCGGGGACGGCGCCGTCACGAAGGTCGTCAACAACGGGAGCACGGACAGCAAGCTGGACGTGGTCATGATCGGCGACGGCTACACGGCCTCGGAGCAGGACAAGTTCCGCAAGGACGCCGCGGCGAAGTGGAAGGACATCAGCGCCGTCGAGCCCTACGCCACCTACCGCAAGCTGTTCAACGTGTGGGCCGTGGGCGCGGTCTCCGCACAGTCGGGGGTCTCCGGGGACCCGAAGCAGAACACCGTCCGCAAGACCGCCCTCGGCTCGCACTTCTGGTGCAACTCCATCGAGCGGCTGCTGTGCGTGGACGTCAAGGCCGTCGATGCCTACGCCGCGAAGGCCCCGCAGGCCGACCTCGTGATCGTCGTCGCCAACACCGCCAAGTACGGCGGCGCCGGCTACGGCAGCACCCAGTCGCCGCTCGGGTACGAGGGCATCGCCACCGTGGCGGGCGGCAACGGCGCGTCCGGGCAGATAGCGGTGCACGAGACCGGCCACTCGCTGGGCAAGCTCGCGGACGAGTACTGGGCCGACGGGGCGGGGCCCTACCAGGGCGCGGAGCCCGGGCAGCCCAACATCACCACCCTGAGCGCCGACCGGATGCGCCAGGACAAGACCAAGTGGTACCGCTGGCTCGGCAAGACCTCGCCCGACGGCGGCAAGGTCGGTGCCTACCAGGGCGCCAGCAACTACCCGTCCGGCCTCAACCGGCCGACCGACAACTCGGTGATGCGCTCGCTCGGCCGTGAGTTCAACCTCCCCGGCCGCGAGGCGATGATCGCCGGCTTCTACCGGCGCGCCTCCACCCTCTCCAGCGCCACGCCCGTCACCACCCGGCTGACCGCGACCGACCGCCTCACCGTCGACCTCCCGGTCTCCGGCACCAAGCTGCGGTGGTACCTCGACGGCAAGGAGGTGACGGCCCTGCGCGACCGCAAGACGATCGCCGTCTCCGACCTCGGCCCCACCGGCCCTAAGCCCGCCGCCCACGAGCTCAAGGCCGTCGCGAACGACCCCACCTCGGCCGTCATCGACCCGGCCCTGACCCCGGCGCTGACCCGCAGCCTGGTCTGGAGCGTCACCCGCTGACCACGGGGCGTGGCCCGTCGTGCCCGGCCCGTCGTGTCCGGCCCCTCCTGCCCGGCCGGGACGGGAGGGGCCGCGCCCACGGCGGAAGCCGCACCGGCCGGAGGTCGCCCCGGCCGGGCCCGCACCGGCAGGGGCCCGCGAGGCCCGGCCGGTGCTCGGCCCGGCCTTCATGCCGACGGCGATCTACCATGGCTGGGAAGGCTTCGTCTCCAAGCCCGCGCCACAGCGGCGGGGAGGTCGGCATGGCGTTCGACACGACGGGGTTCGAGCAGGCGGACAGCGGCCGGTACCTGCCGATCTCTGAGCACGGCCTGATCGGCGACCTCCGGACGACCGCCCTGGTCGGCACGAACGGCACCATCGACTGGTACTGCTGTCCGCGCTTCGACGCGCCCAGCGTGTTCGGGGCCATCCTCGACGCGGACCGGGGCGGATCGTTCGAGCTGGCCGCGGACGTCCCGACCCGCACCCGGCAGTTCTACTTCCCCGACACGAACGTGCTGATCACGCGCTTCTTCGCCGCGGACGGCGTGGCGGAGATCCAGGACTTCATGCCCGTGGCCGACGAGTCGCCCGAGGTCGCCCGGCACCGGCTGATCCGCCGGCTGGTCTGCGTCCGGGGAATCCTCCCGTTCCGGGCGCGGATCGCCCCGCGCTTCGGCTACGGCGCCGAGGCGCACACCGTGTCCCTCGAAGGCCACGTCGCGGTCTTCCGCTCCCCGTCGCTCACGCTCGCGCTGACCGCCACCGCGCCGCTGGAGACCGACGGACTGGACGTGTGGTCGCACTTCAAGCTCCTGGAGGGCGACTCCGTCGTGTTCGCCCTCGACCAGATCGGCGACGACGTCCCGGCCCGGTCGTGTCCGCGCGCCGAGGCGGAGGAGCAGTTCGAGGCGACCGTCCGGTTCTGGCGCCACTGGCTGGCCGGGTCGCGCTACCAGGGGCGGTGGCGGGAGATGGTCCACCGCTCCGCCCTGCTGCTCAAGCTGCTCACCTACGCGCCGACCGGCGCGATCGTCGCCGCACCCACCACCAGCCTGCCCGAGCAGGTCGGCGGCGAGCGCAACTGGGACTACCGGTACATGTGGGTCCGCGACGCCGCCTTCTGCGTCTACGCCATGCTGCGCCTCGGGTTCACCTCGGAGGCCGAGGCGTTCATGGGCTTCCTCTTCGAGCGCATGCGCGACACCGCCGCGAACGGCCCGTTGCAGATCATGTACGGCATCGACGGGCGCACCGAGCTGCCCGAGTACGCGCTGCCGCACCTGGAGGGCCACCTGGGCTCCGCACCCGTCCGGGTCGGCAACGCCGCCACCGGCCAGCTCCAGCTGGACATCTACGGAGCCATGATCGACTCCATCTACCTGTACGACAAGTGGGGGCAGCCGATCAGCAGCGACGGCTGGGAGGACGTCGGCATGGTGGCGGACTGGCTCTGCGACCACTGGGACCAGCCCGACGAGGGCATCTGGGAGACCCGCGGGGGCCGCAGGAACTACGTGTACTCGCGGTTGATGTGCTGGGTGGCGCTGGAGCGGGCGATCCGGATGGCGAACCGCCGCGGCCTGCCGGCCGACCTGCCCCGCTGGCGGCAGACCCGGGACGCGATCTACCACCAGATCATGCGGCGCGGCTGGTCGAGCGAGCTGGGCGCGTTCGTCCAGTCCCTGGACGACGGCGAGCTGGACGCCTCGCTGCTGATGATGCCGATGGCCAAATTCATCTCGCCCACCGACCCCAAGTGGCTCTCCACCCTGGACGCGCTCACCAAGGGCCTGGTCTCCGACTCCCTGGTCTACCGCTACAACCCGGCCACCAGCCCGGACGGCCTGAGCGGCTCGGAGGGCACCTTCTCGATCTGCTCCTTCTGGTACGTGGAGGCACTGGCCCGCGCCGGCCGCCTGGAGGAGGCCCGGCTCGCCTTCGAGAAGATGCTCACCTACGCCAACCACCTCGGGCTGTTCGCCGAGGAGATCGGCCCGACCGGCGAGCAACTCGGCAACTTCCCGCAGGCCTTCACTCACCTGTCGCTGATCAGCGCGGCCTTCAACCTCGACCGCGCGCTGGGCTGAGATTGCGTCAATTCGGCTGGATCCAGCCCCTGTTCGGCTCCCTTTCTGCTGCTGTCCGGCTCCCGTCCGGTTCCCGTTCGGCTCCCGTCCGGTTCCCGTTCGGCGGGAACGAGCAGGTCGCGGATGAGCTGAGGTGAATGGCGACATCTTGTCGGCTCACATCCGTTGACGGCCCCAGGTGGCACTGCAATGCTCATGACCAAACCTGCGCAACATCTGAGCAGTGCCATCACCCTGTCATCACGGAAAGGGTCCAACCCTCATGCGCCGTACCGCTGTTGTCATGATGACCACGCTGCTGGCCTCCGCCGCGGCACTCACCGTCCCCGCCACCGCCCAGGCCGCATCCGCCGCCGCGCGCCAAGCTGCGCCCGCCACCGCCCAGGCGGAGCAGTCGAGTTCGGGCGCGTCGCTGGCCGGCGGGTGTAACGCCATCGCCACCGGCGGCGGCCAGGTCATCGGAACCTGTACGGACATCAGCCCCCTGCAGATCTGGCGCGTGCAGGCGCAGTGCCAGTACTACGTCAACCACACCGGCCCGTACATGCGCATGGCGATCGGCGGAGCCGTCGTCGGCAGCGGGATGAGCACCGCCATGTGCAACTTCGGCGACACCGTCATGTTCCCGCAGGTCGTCTTCCTCGGGACGGTGCCGCCGCCGGTCTCCGGGCCGCAGGGCCAGATCAGCGGCTACGCGAGCAAGTGCATCGACGTCCAGGGCGGCGAGAACAAGAACGGCACCGCGGTCCAGATCTACGACTGCAACGGCACGAACGCCCAGAAGTGGACCGTCGGGGTGGACGGGACGCTGCGCGCCCTGGGCAAGTGCATGGACGTGCAGGGCGGCGGCACCGCCAACCACACCATGATCCAGCTCTACGACTGCAACGGCGGCGGCGCCCAGCAGTGGAAGGCCCAGTCCGACGGCTCGCTGCTCAACCCGCAGTCCGGCCGCTGCCTGGACGACCTGGGCTTCGCCACCAACAACGGCAACCAGCTCGGCATCTGGGACTGCAACGGCGCCGACAACCAGAAGTGGAACCTCCCGCACTGACCCCCCACCCGCATGACCGGGCCGGCCGTGAGCGCCCCCCACGGCCGGCCCGAGGGGGCCCCTCGAATCCCACCTCCGGAGCCACGGGGTCCGGAAGCTGGATTCCCGCTGACAGCTCGGCTGCTGGTGGCCGGTGGTCCCGTTGTGCGGCATACCGCACAACGGGACCACCTCTTGTCGGCCACAAATAGTCTCGCCTATAAGCCAGTTGCCCACGCTGGCGACGGGGGTGTCATACCCCGACCTGGAGGTCGACACCTTTCCGAAGGAGAGAGAAGCACGCGTTCGATTGAGCCCGTGTGGGCACCATGGCGGCTTCCGAAGACCCGGATGTCTCCCCAGAGATCACGCCATGGGCCCGAATCCGGGCCCATGACTGACCGAGCACCAGAACTAGCGGGATACGACGGCATGCCCCAAGGTCAACCGGGCGTTCCCGTCGACCAAGGACCACGCGAACGTGGCACACGGGACGAAGGAGCAGCACCAGAAAGTCCTGGCCTCCACCGACGACGGCATCCCCCCAACTGCCGGGAGGGCCGGAAGCCGTCGCCCAGGTAGCGAGCCGACCAAGATCCCCCTGATGCCGACAACCCCCACCCGGAGGCGCGAGGCGGAAACGGCCTGCGGGCCGGGGAGCCGGGCCTGGAGCGATCCCCGCGAGCGCGGGGCCGACGACTTGAGCGCGGAGGTGTCGCTGGTCTGGCCAGAGCGATCCCCGCGAGCGCGGGGCCGACCCCTCCTGCTGGTAGCCCGCCCACCGGGCAAGGGAGCGATCCCCGCGAGCGCGGGGCCGACGCGAGCGGACCCCGACTCGGTAGACCGACAGCGGAGCGATCCCCGCGAGCGCGGGGCCGACCGGTGACGGGATGTCACGGTGTCGAGCCCCACTGAGCGATCCCCGCGAGCGCGGGGCCGACGTCCGACGTAGACCAGGTCCGTCCCGTCGCCGGGAGCGATCCCCGCGAGCGCGGGGCCGACAGCTCGGCCAGCAGCAGGCGGCTGATCTCACGGGAGCGATCCCCGCGAGCGCGGGGCCGACGAACCGGTGTGCCGCCGTGCGCGTCGGTGAGTGGAGCGATCCCCGCGAGCGCGGGGCCGACCCGTGGGGAAGTAGTCGGACCTCCAGCGGCCGGGAGCGATCCCCGCGAGCGCGGGGCCGACGCCATCCTCAACCACCGCGAACCCTGGGACCAGGAGCGATCCCCGCGAGCGCGGGGCCGATGCCGCCGGTGAGGGCGTTGACCTCCTCCGCCGCGAGCGATCCCCGCGAGCGCGGGGCCGATCGGTGATGCCGGACAGGAGGGTGGTCCGGGCGGGAGCGATCCCCGCGAGCGCGGGGCCGATCTGGTGTGCTCGTGGTGGACGCACAGCCGCCAGGAACGATCCCCGCGAGCGCGGGGCCGATGCCCGGCCCGGCCAGCGCGAGGTGGCGCCGGCCGAACGATCCCCGCGAACGCGGGGCCGATACTTCCTGACCTGCGGTGAATAGCGGCTGAGGGGCTTGATTGGTTCAGTTCGATCGGTAGAAGTCCCGTCGAACAGCCGATGCGTTGTTGCCATCTTTCCTTGCCCCAGGGCTGATTGTCAGTGTCGTGGCCTGACTCCCCGAAGCGTACCCGCGCGTGGAGATTGAGACGATGATTGAGGACCGCTGGCAGCGGTACCTGCCCGAGGTCAGGGGCTGGCTGGGTGCGCTGTGGGGTAAGTCCGCCGGGCGGGTTGGGGGTCTGCCGCAGAGCAGCCCACGCAAGTGTGTTGCCAGCAGCGTGAGTTCGGCGATGGCAATGTGCGGAACAATCCCTGCGAGCGCTGGGCCGACGAGACTGTGAGCAGCTGGGTCCGGGTCAGGTCGGAGCAATCCCCGCGAGCGCGGGGCCGATGGCCGGGAGTTCGTTCAGCCAGCGGCACGCAGCGAGCGATCCCCGCGGGCGCGGGGCCGGTATGGCGTAGGTGGCGCTCAGAGTGTGCTCCCGGCTGGTCCCTTCGGGCTGCGGTGGGTCAAGCCTATCGAACGGATGCTCTATAAGTGGCGGCATATCGTACAGACTTTTGATCATGATCCGGTCGGCATCAAGGGGTGCCTGCCCCGTACCACCCGACGAACAGCAGATCCGCGACCGGCGAGACGTCGGGGCCCGGATTCTCTCGCTCAGGCGACAGGCGGACCCCATGCAGGAGCGGCTTGGGGAGCGCGCCGGACTTGACCGGCGCACGATTGGGCGGATCGAGAACGGCCTCGCACCTGCGACGCTCGACCAACTCGGCGCCATCGCGCGGGCAATCGGCGTGCCACTCTGGCGCCTGGTCCGCGACGAGTAGCCCTGGCCGGCCATCGGGCCGGTCAGGGCCTTGACCTGCTGCTACTCGTCTCGAAGCGGCTCCATGACGAACCCGAGCCGCGGGGGTACAGGCTCGCCGTCGGGACGTTCGAGCAATGGCCCGAAAGCTTCGAAGTCCTGCTGCCGGTAGCACGCGACCAGGTCTGCGTACCGCGGATCGATCCACTCCATCGGATGCCTCCTGCTCGTGTGCCGGCAGCCTACGCGTTCCGAGTCCGCTATTCAGCGGGCTTGGTGCAGGGCTTCTCCGGTTTCTTCATCGGCCTGATTGAACAGCTGGGCGAGTGCTGACAGCTCGCCGCTACGGTCACCAGGCTGTCGTCCGTCGGCGGCCGCCACAGTTCCTGGTCGACCTCGAAGCCCGCCTCCCGGATGGCAGCCTGGGTCTGCTCCATGATGTCCTGGTCGAAGTTGCCCGGGTCGAATCCCGGGCTGTGGTGCACGAACCGGCCCTCGCGCTCGCACAACTCGGCGTACGCCTCGGTGTGGACGAGGAACGCGTGCCAGCCCTCGTCCACGATCCTGGACGGCGCCATGGCCAGGTGCGGGCGGCGGGCGCCCACGACCACGAACGCGATGGCCTCCCGGGTGATCCGGGTGGTCATCGCGACGTCCATGCCCTCGTTGTTGGAGAGCACGGTGGAGATGGCGGAGTCGAACGTCGCCGTGCTCACGAACTGGTCCGGAGCGGTCGGGGGCGGCGCCAGCGCCGGGGTGGGTTCGGGAATGATCATGGTAGTGCTCCTCTCGGTGTGTCGAGTGGTGCAACCTCCTGGGCCGACGTCGTCGTCAGGCTCGGGAGGGGACGGAGGGTTGATCAGGGCGTTTCGACCTGATCGCGAGGGGCTGGTTCGGGCCACGGGTGGGAGATCCGCTCGGCAGGTTGTGAACGCAGGGGCACCCCGATCGGCCGCAGAGGCATACCAGCACCCGAGCACCGCACTCGTCCCACAGGCCGCCGGGACACCCGTGGTGGACGCCGAGTTGGCACTCTGCGCTGACGTAGTGCCCGGCCCGGGCTGTGTCCAGAGTGATGACGATGCCGGACGGGACGTCCGGTCTGGCGATCATTGCGGTTCCTCCAGTTCGGCCCAAACGACCACCGCGCCAGTTGCGTCCGTGGATCCCCATGAGGTGCAGGACTGCACGATGGCCAGGACATCAGCCCAGCGTTCGACTGATTCGTCGACAGGCGCGGGGACGCTCAGGCGCACTACTCCAGCGTTGGGGCGCGTAACGCGTACGTGGGCGCCTGTGGCCTGACCGAGCGCAGCCTTCACGGCTCCTGCGCACATGCCGATCTGCACCGATCCCACAGTACATGTAAGGATTAGGTCTACACATACAGCAGGACCTGGCCGCATACTCTGTCACCCACCGAGCACGGAACGTAGGAGGACATGCATGGCAGGCGACGCCGAATCCCCCTACCTCCGCATCGCAGACCACATCCGCGAACGGATCCTCACCGGCCAGCTCGCAGCCGGAGCCCAGTTGCCGTCTCTCGCTGCACTGCGTGAGGAATTCGGCTACTCCCACGGCGTCGGCCAGAACGCCTACCGGCTACTCGAATCCGAGGGCCTGGTCGTCGCCCGCCATGGCCGCGGCTACTACGTCCGCAGCCAGGAACCGCCCACCGTCCTGGTGCGCCGTCAACGCGTACCCCGCGGCGACGGCGGCCCGACGGAGGCCACCCTCGCCAGACAGGGTGTCGCCGGTACTTGGCGGCACGAATCTCAGCCTCGTGCCGCCGAGGCCCGCATCGCGGCCCGGCTGGAAATCCAGCCCGGCGATCCGGTGATGCACACGACCTACGTGTACCTGGCCGACGGAGACCCGGTGCAGCTCGCAGAGAGCTGGGAACCGATGGCCACCACTGGCGGCAGCTTGGTTGTCCTGCCCGAGGCCGGTCCACACGCTGGTATCGGCGTCGCCGACCGCATGGCGATCATCGGCATCGACGTGGGCGTGCCCGTTGAGCGCGTGAGTGCCAGGGCTGCCACGCGACCTGAGGCTCAGACCCTCGGCGTTGCACCCGCTGTCCCGGTGATGGCAATTGAACGGACCTACTACGACCAGGCCACCGGGCGCCCAGTTGAGACCGCAGACATCGTGCTCACCTCGCGCTGGGTTGCTGAGTACGGGCGCGCCCCACGTTCCTGACCTGCATGGTCCGATGCCGGTCGTACGGTGGCGGCATGGCCGGTACGCCGACGGACGGTCCTGGTATGAGCCGGACGCGGACGGCGTGTGGCAGTGGACGCACGACACCCCGTAACGACGAAGCGCCCCCGCCCGGCCGAAGCCGAGCGGGGGCGGAGCGATCCCCGCGGGCGCGGGCCGACAGGGCGCCCCGACTCCGCAGCGCCGCAAGCTCGGAGCGATCCCGCGTGTGCGGGGCCGACCGGGTGTCGCGCAGGAGTATCTCCCCGGCCCGGGAGCAATCCCCGCAGGCGCGGGGCCGATTCCCAGCCCTCGGAGGTGAGGAGCTCTCGGGCGGAGCAATCCCCGCGGGCGCGGGGCCGATACCCCGTACGGCGCCCACCGCAGGCCCTCGGGGGAGCAATCCCCGCGGGCGCGGGGCCGATAACGTCCTCGATCCCCTGCAGACGATCGAGCTGGAGCAATCCCCGCGGGCGCGGGGCCGATCCCGGAGCCGCGCCGGTCAGCCGGCTGAAGGAGGAGCAATCCCCGCGGGCGCGGGGCCAATCCACACCAACCACAGGAGTCACCACCGTGACCGGAGCAATCCCCGCGGGCGCGGGGCCGATTTGCGCTTGATCAGCTCATCATCCAGGGCCGTGGAGCAATCCCCGCGGGCGCGGGGCCGATGATCTTGGCGGGCTCACGGTGGCCGCGGAGAAGGAGCAATCCCCGCGGGCGCGGGGCCGATGATCTTGGCGGGCTCACGGTGGCCGCGGAGAAGGAGCAATCCCCGCGGGCGCGGGGCCGATGCTTTTTGACCTGGGGTGATTAGCGGTCGAGGGGCCTGATTGGTTCAGTTCGATTGGTGGAGGATCCGTCGAACGGCCGATGTGCTGTTGCCATCTTTCCTTGCCTCAGGGGCGGTTGTCGGTGTCGTGGCCTGAGTTCTCGAAGCGTACTCGCACGTGGAGGTTGAGGACCGTCGGCAGTGATACCCGTCCGAGGTCAGGGGCAGCCTGTTGCTGTCGTAGATGCTGGACGCTGGGGCAGTGGCCGAGATTATTCGGGGCCGCTGCCTGCCGATGGTGACGTGGCGGCGCCTGAATGGTCTTGCGGGGCCAGGTCTGTTCGCCTGGTTGTGCGGGATGCGCGGCTGAGGAGGTTGTCCGCCGGGTGGTGTTCATGTGGGACAGGTGCGCGGCGGGTGCTGCTGGGCGGAGCGAAGTGGGGCGGGGCAGGTCGCCGGTTGCCACGGTGAGTGTTGCTGGCCTTGGGGTAGTCGGCCCCGGGCATGGGGAAGGTCGTAGAGCTTCAGCGCCGCCGCAGTGAGGCCTGGAAGTCGGCGCGTGGGAGCACGGCTATCAGGGGGAGTTGCCACTTACCGCGGTGGAGACCGTTCTGGTGTGTGGAGTTGGTCCTCGACGGGGTGCGTCGGATGGGCGGGCCCGGACCGAGCAGGTGATGTGCTCGGCCCCCACCGGCGCTGGGCGGGTGGGGGCCTGCCGGCGTCAGTGCAGCAGCAGCCGCAGGCTGAGCAGCCCGCGGTGTCGTGGGTTCTCCTGCCATTGCGCGGCCTCGGCCGGTTCGGCCAGGCGCAGGGCGGGGAAGCGGCGCAGCAGTTCGGTGAACGCTACCTCGGCCTGGAGGCGGCCGAGTTGTGCGCCGAGGCAGTGGTGGATGCCGTGGCCGAACGCGAGGTGTCGGGTGGCGTCCGGGCGGGTGATGTCGAAGCGGTCGGGGTCGGTGAAGACGGCCGGGTCGCGGTTGGCGGCGAGCAGGGCGATCTGGACGAACTCGCCGGCCGGGATCGTGGTGCCCGCGATGGTCACCGGCTCGGTCGTGCGGCGCAGCGAGGCGATGCTGAACGGGCTCTCGTAGCGCAGGACTTCCTCGATCGCGCCGGGAAGCAGTGCCGGATCCGCGCGCAGCGCCGCGAGTTGCTCGGGGTGGCTGAGCAGAGCGTGGATGCCGTTCGCGATCAGGTTGACGGTGGTCTGGTGGCCGGCGATGGCGAGCAGGAACGCCATCGAGGTGATCTCGGTCTCGGTCAGCCGGTCGCCGTCCGCCTGGGCGGCGAGGAGTTCGGAGATCAGGTCGTCGCCCGGGTGGGTGCGCTTGTGGTCGACCAGGGCGCGCAGGTAGTCCGCCATGCCTTCGGCGGTCTCCACCGAGACTTCGCCGTCCGCTCCGCCGTCCGCCTCGCCGTCCGCCTCCGGGCCGGCATCGACCGCGTTGCCCCGCACTTGGAGGTTCTCCCGTTCGGCCTGCGGCGCGCCGAACAGCTCGAAGACCACCGCGAGTGGCAGCGGCAGCGCGAACTCGCTGATCAGCTCGACCGGGTCGGGCCCGTCGAGCTGGTCCAGCAGTGCGCCGACGTGGCGCTCGACCATCGGTCGCAGGGTCGCCACCTGCCGCGCGGTGTAAGCCTGTTGGACCAGCTTGCGCAGTCGGGTGTGCTCCGGGGGGTCGGAGTTGAGCATGTGCGACATCAGGTCGCGGCCCGGGCCGCCCTCGGAGTTCCCGACGTGTCGGGCGAACGCCTCGGTGACGGCCTTCTTGCTCAGCCGGGGGTCGGTGAGGGCGGCCCGGCACTCGGCGTGGCCGGTGACGACCCAGCCTTCGAGTCCGGCCGCGCCGCCGAACCGGACCTTGCGGGCGCCGCCCTCGCTGCGCCAGCGGCGGTACGCGGCGTGCGGGTCGGCGTAGAACTGGCCGTCGGCGAGCTCCGGTTCGGTGGCGCTGTGTTCGGTGGCGCTGTGTTCGGTGCGTATGTGTTCGGCGTGCATGTGATCAGTGTGTATCGCGTGGCTTCAGGACGCGGACCTCGCTGACGCCGAGCAGGCCGAGCAGTGGCACCTTGGCGGTCCGCTGCTCGGGGTCGACGACCAGGCCGGCCGTACGGATCTGGTCCAGCAGCAGCTCGGCGAGCGGCATCACCATGTGCCGGCCCCAGCAGCGTTCGGAGGAGTGCCCGAACGGCAGGTAGCCGGGAGTGCTGTCCGGGTCGAGGTGGTCCCAGCGCTCCGGGCGGAACTCGTGCGGGTCCTCCCACAGGGCCGGGTCGCGGTGCGAGAGCAGCGGCAGGACGAGGACGTCGTCGCCCGCGCCGATCCGCGGGTCGATCGCGGGGTACTCGGGCGAGGCGCGGCGCAGGATGTTCCAGGACGGCGGCAGCAGGCGCAGCGACTCGAAGATGATGTTCCGGTTCGGCGTGCTGTCGTCGAACGGCGCGCCGAGCCAGAGCGCGTTCGCGACCAGGGTGGAGATGGTGAAGCAGACCGGTGCGGCGGCTCGGCGGTACATGCCGAGCGCGTACCGTCGGTCCTGGTAGTTGGCGGCCTTCGCGGTGAGCTTGCCGAGTTCGGTGAGGTCGTCGCCGGGCTTGGGCCTGCCGGGCAGTGCGGCGCCGGCCGAGATCACCAACCAGGTGAGCAGGGGCGTCAGTTCGAGGTTGCGGCTCATCAGGATCCGCAGCCGGCGCGGGTCCCGGCCGAGGATGAGGTCGCGCAGGAAGAGGTGTCCGGTGAGCGGCCACGGGCCGGACAGGTCGATGTTCGGCGGCAGCGGGGCCTTCAGTGCCTCGCGCACGTCGCTGCCGATCGTCCGCGTCACCGAGGACGCCTCGGTGCGGGTGATCGAACGTCCGTGCAGCGGTTTGAAGGTGGGCCGTTCGATCTCGGTGGCGCGCCGGGCGGCGAGGATCCGGTCGGTGAGCTCGGGCCCGGCGACCCCGATCGTGTCGGGTTCGAGCCGGACGGCGTCCTTGCCCAGATGGTCCCTGAGCAGGGCCTCAAGCCGGGGGGAGAGCACGGTGGTTCGCGAACGGGCGGAGGCGGGGGAGAGTGCCATGTGATGTCTCCGAGACTTTGCCGGGACCGGTCTCCGCCCCCGCCCCGGGCCCGATCTCCCGGCGGAGGCCGCGAGGGGGGCAGGGGCGGGGGCGGATCAGCTGTTCAGGTACCGGAGGTACCGATCAGCCGGCTTAGTACCAGATGTACCAAGCGCTGGCCTTCAGGCTCTTCTTGGCGAAGGACGCGTCACGGATGGCGAACAGGATCTTCATCTTTGGGTCTCCCTTTCGTTACCAGGTGGCTGAGCGAACGTAAGCCGACTCTGCAGTCGCCCTACAGACGTAGACACGCAGCCGGCTCCCCATCAGGTTCACTGTCGGGGGAGGTTCTTGTCGAGAGGCTCGGGGAGGTGGGGGGATTTGCCAGCGGATTTCCTGATTCGCCCCCCCCCGGCTTTCCTGGTTCGCCCCCCCCGGCGGCTGACGGTGTCAGTCGCCGGAGCAGTCCGCGCACCGTCGCGGGCGCAGCCCGTCGAGGATGATGCCCAGGTAGCGGCGCCAGTCGGTGACCCCGGCCTGCACGACGTGGCAGAGGCCGATGTAGAGCGGTGACACGTCCGCGACGGTCAGGTCCTCTCGCACCGAACCCTCGGCCTGGGCGCGCTTGAGCACCTTGTCGGTGAGTTCGTTGAGTTCGGCGATCGCCGCTGCGTCGAACGTGCTGCCTCCGACCATCGCGGTGACCGTCTCCGCGTAGCCCCGGTCCTGTTCCTGCATGGTTCCGCAGAACTCCAGGGAGCGGGCGAGGCCGTGCCAGGGGTCGGGGTCGGGGAGCACCTCGTTCCTGAGGAAGTCCAGGGTCTGCTGGAACCGGTGCTCCACGATCGCTTCCGCCAGCGATTCCTTGGTCGGGAAGTGGCGGTACACCGTCCCGACGCCCACCCCGGCCCGGCGGGCGATGTCGCCCATCTGTGCGTCCCGCCCGGACTCGGAGAAGGCGGCTCGGGCGGCGTCGAGCACCTTGAGCCGGTTGCGGGCGGCGTCGGAGCGCAGCTTGCCGCCGGTGGGTGTGCTGGAACGGGAAGGGGGAGGGGAAGGGGTGTTTGACAAGGGGAACCGCGCCTCCGTATCGTCGCCATCCGGAACCGTGAGTCCGATTCCGGTTACCACTTTAACCCACAGGAGCGTATCCCTCCCATGGCCGTGCCTCCCACTTCCTCCTTATCGACCTCGACCTCGACCTCCTCCCCGGATCCTCTCCGCTGGAAGGCGCTCGTCGTCCTGGCCGTCGCCCAGTTGACGGTGGTGCTCGACGCCTCGATCGTGAACGTCGCGCTGCCCTCGATCCAGCGGGACCTGCACTTCGCCGACTCCGACGTCCAGTGGATCGTCAACGCCTACGCACTCGCCTTCGGCGGCTTCCTGCTGCTCGGCGGCCGGACCGCCGATCTGCTCGGACGGCGGCGGGTGTTCATGACCGGACTCGGCCTGTTCGCCGCCACGTCGCTGCTCGGCGGTCTCGCACCGACCGCGGGCCTGCTGATCGCCGCGCGGGTGGGGCAGGGCCTCGGCGCCGCGATCATCGCGCCGGCCGCCCTGTCGATCGTCACCACGACCTTCACCGAAGGCGCCGAACGCAACAAGGCCCTCGGCATCTGGGGCGCGCTCGCCGGAGCGGGCGGTGCCATCGGCGTGCTGCTCGGCGGTGTGCTCACCCAGTGGGCGGGCTGGGAGTGGGTGATGTTCGTCAACGTGCCGATCTGCGTCGTGGCCGCCGTCCTCACGCCGGGGTTCGTCCGCGAGAGCCGCGGCCACGAGCGCACGGGCATCGACTTCGCCGGTGCCGCACTGGTCACCGGCGGTCTCAGCGTGCTGGTCTACGCGCTCGTGGACGCCGAGCGGGCGGGCTGGGGTTCGGCCAGGACCATCGGGCTGCTGGGCCTCGCGGCCGTCCTGCTGCTGGTCTTCGCCCTGGTCGAACTGCGCCTCGTCAAGCACCCGGTGATGCCGTTGCGGATCTTCCGCAACCGCAACCTCTCCAGCGCCAACGCGGTGTCCCTGCTGGTGGGCGCCGCGCTGCTGTCGATGTTCTTCTTCATCTCCCTCTACCTCCAGCAGGTGCTCGGCTTCTCCGCGCTGGAGGCCGGACTGTCCTATCTGCCCTTCTCGGTGGCGAGCATCGTCGCCGCCGGTGCGGCCTCGCAGCTGGTGACCAAGGTCGGGCCCAGGCCCGTCCTCGCCTGCGGTCTGGCGCTCACCGCGGTGGGGCTCCTGCTGTTCACCCGCATCCCCGCCGACGGCACGTTCGCCGGGGACGTGCTCCTGCCCTCGGTGGTCGCGGCACTCGGACTCGGGTTCTCGTTCGTGCCCGTGACCATCGTCGCCGTCTCCGGTGTGACACCGCAGGAGTCGGGTCTCGCCTCCGGCCTCATCAACACCACCCAGCAGATCGGCGGCGCGCTCGGCCTCGCCGTGCTCTCCTCGGTGGCCAACGCCCGTATCAGGGAGCTCCTTGAGGGCAAGCAGGCCGGTGGCCCGGCCACGGCCGACGCGATGACGGAGGGCTTCCGGCTCGCGTTCGCCGTCGGGGCGGGCTTCGCCCTGCTCGGCGTGCTCATCACCCTGCTGGCCGTACCCAGGGGCGAGCGTTCCGTGCGCGAGGACGTGCCGGTCACTCCGGTCTGACGAACGGCGGCCTCCGGACGCGCGACCGAACGGCGGCGACCGAACAACGGCGACCGAACGGCGGCCTCCGGACGCACGAAGGCGCTCACCCTGCCCTCGACGGCTACGGGGTGAGCGCCCTCGCGTGCTCCCTGTACGACGGTGCGCGGCGTTGTACGGCGGTGCCTCGGTAGGGACGGTGCCTCAGTAGGACAGCCCCGGGCAGTACACCCCCTGCTGCGGCGCCGTGTACGAGCCGCGCACCACCAGCGTCTCCAGCCGCTCCAGGGCGATGCCCCGGGTGCGGAACGCCCAGCTCAGGGTCTCGGGCAGCAGCCGGCCCGGGATCCGCAGCCGGGGCGGCGCGCCGTCGGGGACGGCCCGGCGCATCAGCTCGCCGGCGCCCGTGTACAGCGCCCGTGCCGCGGCCTCCGAGGCCGCGGTCAGATGGCCCAGGTCGGACAGGCCCGTGGTGTAGCCGGCGAGCGCGCCGCTCGACCGGTCCACGACCACGTACGGCTGCGACCAGCCGAAGGCCCGCTTGGCCGCCATGTGGATCTCTCCGTCCCGCGCATGGCCGTTGACCGAGCGGTACAGCTCCTGGCACGCGGGCACGTCGTCCTCGGTCATCGCGCGCACCGTGAAGCCCGCCATGTTCGCCGGGGTGGGCGGTGCGTACCCGGCGACCAGGGACAGCTGCTCGTACGGGACGAAGCCGAGCGAGGAGTAGAGCCGGTACGCGCCCAGGTTGTTGGTCACCTGGACGGCCCGGACCGAGTCCCGGTCGTGCCGGGCGGACGCGCCGATCACCTCGTCCATCAGCAGCCGGCCCACACCGCCGCCCTGCGCGCCGGGCGCGACGCTGAGCGGGCCGAAGGCGGCGACGGACTCGCCCAGGACCAGGAAGTTGGAGCCCGTCACGGAGCCCGCGCCGTCGACCGCCACGTAGGCGAGGCAGCCCGGGGCCGCGAGCCGGTCCCGGAACATCTCCGTCACCTCGTCCACCGACGACCACTCCGGAGCGAGACCGAGCGAGGCGTTCAGGGTGTTGAAGGCCTCGAAGCAGATGCCCACCATCGCCGGAAGGTCCTCCCGCGCCGCCTTCCGGACCCGGAAGGCCTGTGCACCGCCGTCCACGGCGTCGCCGCCGGGAAGGTCGCCGGCGCCCGGTTCGGGGAAGTAGCCGGCGCCCGGCTCGGGGAAGCGGCCGACGCCCGGCTCGGGGAAGTAGCCGACGCGGACGAAGAACCCGACGTACTTCTCGAAGAGTTCACGCGTCATCGGCGGGCAGTCGACGCCGGTACCGGCCAGCAGCTCCCGGGTCTGCGAGGTGTCGACGGACAGGTAGTGGTTGCGTCCGCTGTAGATGGTCGATTCGAACGCGTCGATCATCGGGACCATCGCGTTGTCGCGGTCGGCGCGGATGCGCCGCACCCAGGCGTCCCAGCGGAGTTCGTCCAGGTGGTAGCCGAGGGAGCGGAGGGATTCCGTCATCGCGGAGAACGGGAGGTGCGTCCCGTTGGCGAGGTGGTGGTTGCGGCCCGCCGCCCGGTCGTCGCGGGACAGCCGCAGGATCGCCGCGCTGACGTGGTCGACCGGCACCAGGTGGAAGATGCCGGCGGGATCCTGCGGTACGGCGCCGGCCTGCACGATGCCCTTCATGCTCAGCCAGACGAAGTCGTGGGTCTGGCAGAAGCCGCGCTCCGAGTCGCCGGAGATCTCGTCCACCCGGTAGACCGAGACCGGCAGGCCCCGCCCCCTGGCGAGTTCGATGATCTGCTCCGCCACCAGTTTCGTCTGCCGGTAGCCGGACGACAGCGCCTCGGCGGGGCCCGGCGGATCGGTCACCTGGAGGGCCTGCCCGGGGACCGCCTCCGCGGCGAACACGCCGGTGGACGAGACGTGGTGGACGGGCACGGTGCGGTGCCGTGCGGCCAGGCGCAGGATCTCCGCGGTGCCCGTGACGTTCGCGTCCTTCAACGCCGAGTACGGGTAGAGGCCGTTGACGGTCGCGGCGGCGTGGTAGACGCTGTCCACGCTGCGGGCGAGGGCGTCGAAGCGTTCGGGGGCCAGCCCCAGCAGCGGCCGGGCGAGATCGCCGACGACCACGGACAACCGGTTCGGGTCGATGCCGTCCCAGAACTCGTACCACTCCAGGTTCTTGCGCAGCCGCGCCCACGCGTCCGCCTCGTCGGCCCCGCGGACCAGACAGTGCACGGTCGCACGGGTCGTCCGCAGCAGGTCGCGCAGCAGGTACGCGCCCAGGAACCCGGTCGCACCGGTGAGGAGCACCTCCCGCGGGTCGTCCGCGACCCGGATCACCTCGTCGGCGGGGGAGACGTCCGCCGCCAGGACGACCTCGGCGGCGAAGTCCACCGCGTCCTCGTCGACGCCCGGCGTGGCGGACACCGCGGCCAGCACCTTCGCGAGCAGGTGGTCGGCGAGCACCGCCGGGGTCGGGTGCTCGAAGACGAGCGTCGGGCGCAGGCTCACCCCGCAGAAGTCGCTGAACTGGTTGCGCATCTCCACGGCCATGAGGGAGTCGACGCCGAGTTCGAGGAACGGCACGTCGGGGTCGATGGCGTCCGCGCTGTCATGGCCGAGCACCGCCGCGACCCGAGTGGCGATCCGGTCCACCATGTGGAGGAGCTGCTTCTCCTCGTCCAGTCCGGCGAGCACGCCGGCCAGACGGGCGGCGACCTCCGGGCGCTCACCCGGCTTGAGCACCCGCCCGGACGGGGTCGTCTTCTCGGCGGTCTCCCCGGCGGTCTCCCCGGCGGTCTCCCCGGCCGCCTCCCCGGCCGCCTCCCCGGCCGTATCCGCGGCCGTCTCCCCGGCCGCCTCCCCGGCCGCCGACTCCACGGCCACGGTCGGTACCGGTGACGCGGCGGGGGCGGCGAGTGCGGGCAGCCAGTAACGCTTGCGCTGGAAGGCGTAGGTCGGCAGCGTGACGTGGCGGGCGGCGGTGCCGTCGAAGAACGCCGCCCAGTCGACCGGGACGCCGGCGGTGTGGAGCGCGGCGGCGACACCGACGGCGGTCGCGGCACCGGGCCGGTCACGCCGGGAAACCGGCAGCGCACGGTGGCCGCCCGTGCGGCCACCCCCGTCACCCCCGTCACCCCTGTCGGCGTCGTCGGCGATCTGACGCACCAGGGCCGTCAGGGACGCGTCCGGGCCCAGTTCGACGAAGGTGTCGGTGCCCCGCTCCCGCAGGGTCCCCACCGCGGCGGCGAACCGGACGGCCGAGCGCAGCTGCCCGGTCCAGTACGCGGGTGTCAGCAGTTCCGCACCGGCGACGGCACCGGTGACCGTGGAGACGATCGGCACGTCCGGCGTACGGTAGACGACGGTCCGGGCCACGGCCTCGAACTCCTCCAGCACCGCGTCCATCCGGGGCGAATGGAAAGCGTGACTCACCGTCAGACGCTTGGTCCTGCCGCCCCGTTCGGACACCGCCCGGGCGACCTCCGCCACGGCGTCCTCGTCGCCCGAGACCACGACGGACCGGGGCGCGTTCACGGCGGCGATCGCCAGCCGGGACTCCCGGCCGGCGAGCAGCGGCAGGACCTCGTCCTCCGTGGCCTCCAGCGCGATCATGGCACCGCCTTCGGGCAGCGCCTGCATCAGCTCGCCCCGGGCGGTGACCAGCCTGGCCGCGTCCGCCGGCGAGAACACCCCGGCGACGTGCGCGGCGGTCAGCTCGCCGAGGGAGTGGCCGACGAGCGCGTCGGGACGCACCCCCCAGGACCGCAGCAGCGCGAACTGCGCGACCTCCAGTGCGAACAGGGCGGGTTGGGCGATACCGGTGCGATGGATGCGTCCGCCGTCCGCCGCGTCGCCGGCGGTGAGGAGCAACTGCCTTACCTGCGGTGCCAGATGGTCGCACACCGTGTCCAGTGCTTCGGCGAACACCGGGAACGCCTCGTACAGTTCACGGGCCATGCCGGCCCACTGGGAGCCCTGGCCCGTGAAGAGGAACGCCGTGGTCCGGGCGGCACCGGCGTGATCCGTGGTCAGCCCGGCCGCGGGCTCGCCCTCCGCGAGCGCGCCGAGGGCGCGCAGCATGCCCTCCGCGCTGCCCGCTCCGTCCGCGCCGCGACCGAGGTCCGCGACGACGGCGGCCCGGTGTTCGAGCCCGGCCCGGGACAGTGCCAGGGTGCGCCCCACGTCCACGGCATCCCGCTCGGGCGCCGCGCGCAGGAACGACTCCAGCCGGCGGGCCTGGTCGCGCAGCGCGGCCGGGGACTTCGCGGACAGCAGCCACGGTACGGCGGTGAGCGCCCGGACCGGGGCCGGGGTCCCCTCGGCCGAGGGGGAGTGCGGCGCCTCCTCCAGGACGACATGGGCGTTGGTGCCGCTGATGGCGAAGGAGGACACCCCGGCGCGCCGGGGCCGTCCGTCGGCCGCCGTCCACGGCCGCGCCTCGTCGAGCAGCCGTACGTTCCCCGACGACCAGTCGACGTGCGGTGACGGCC
Organism: Kitasatospora sp. NPDC043949; assembly: GCF_056435365.1. NCBI lineage: Bacteria > Bacillati > Actinomycetota > Actinomycetes > Kitasatosporales > Streptomycetaceae > Kitasatospora > Kitasatospora sp. NPDC043949. The sequence goes on from NZ_JBWKEQ010000013.1 coordinate 62,253, forward strand.
GGTCCACGTGCAGGGTCGCCGGGAGTACGGCGTGCCGCATCGCCTCCACCAGCTTGATGACACCGGCCATGCCCGCGGCGGCCTGGGTGTGGGCGATGTTGGACTTCACCGAGCCGATCCACAGCGGCCGTTGAGGGTCCCGGCCGCGCCCGTACGCGGCGAGGATCGCCTCGGCCTCGATCGGGTCGCCGAGCGTGGTCCCCGTGCCGTGGGCCTCGACCAGGTCGACCTCGTGCGCGGCCACCCGGGCATTGGCGAGCGCCCGGCGGATCACCCGCTGCTGCGCCCTGCCGTTGGGCGCGGTGAGCCCGTTGGACGCGCCGTCCTGGTTCACGGCGCTGCCCCGGATCACGGCGAGCACCCGGTGGCCCGCCCGCTGCGCGTCCGAGAGCCGTTCGAGCAGCAGCACCCCCGCGCCCTCGCCGAAGGCGGTGCCGTCCGCCGCGCCGGCGAAGGCCTTCACCCGGCCGTCCGGGGCGAGGCCCCGGTGCCTGCTGAAGGTGATCATGTCGTCCGGGGTGGACATCACCGTGACCCCGCCCGCGAGCGCGAGCCGCGACTCACCGGAGCGCAGGGAGCCGCAGGCCAGGTGGAGGGCCACCAGGGACGCGGAGCAGGCCGTGTCGACGGTGACGGCGGGGCCGTGCAGACCGAGGGTGTAGGCCACCCGGCCGGACATCACGCTGCCCGAGGTGGCGAAGCCGAGATGGCCCTCGTACTCGGATCCGGGCGCGGCGAGCGTGCTGTACGTCTGTCCCTTGGTGCCGACGAAGACGCCGGTCTCCGAGCCGGCCAGGCCGGTCGGGTCGAGGCCCGCCCGTTCGAAGACCTCCCACGCGACCTCCAGCATCAGCCGCTGCTGCGGGTCCATCGCGGTCGCCTCGCGCGGGGCTATGCCGAAGAATCCGGCGTCGAACGCGGACGGGTCGGTCAGGAAGCCGCCGCGTGAGACGTAGCTGGTGCCGTGGTGGTCGGGGTCGGGGTCGAACAGCGTGTCCAGCGCCCAGCCCCGGTCGGCGGGGAAGTCCGAGGTGGCGTCCCGGCCTGCGGCGACGAGGTCCCACAGCTGCTCGGGCGACTCCACCCCGCCGGGGAAGCGACAGGCCATGCCGATGATGGCGATCGGCTCGGCGCCGTCCGGGTCGGGCCCCGCGGGGGTCGTGCGCTCGGCCGGGAACGCTTCGGCGGCCGTGCGGGTGCCCGTCGGCTCCGTCAGCTCCGACGGTTCTGTCGGCTCCGATGGCTCCGTCAGCTCGGAGACCAGCCGGTCCGCGAAGGCGGCTGGCGTCGGGTGGTCGAACACGGCGGTCGCCGGGAGCCGCAGCCCGACCAGCGCGCACAGTTGCCGCCCGACCGCCACGACGGCGAGGGAGCCGAGGCCGAGGTCCACGAACGGCCTTGTGGGCATGACCCGTTCGGCTTCGACGCCGAGCGCGAGCGCCACCTCGGCGCGGACCAGGTCCAGCACCGTCCGGGCCTGCTCGGCCGCCGTGAGCGCCGCGAGACGGCCCGCCCACTCGCCCCGGTCGGGTTCGGCCCCGCGCTCCCCGTGCTCCCCGGGCGCGCCGGTGGACGCCGTACCGAGCAACCGGGCATCCGCGTCCGCCAGCAGATGCCGGGTGACCTTCCCGGACGCGGTGCGCGGAACGCGCTCGACGGCGTACACCTTCTCCGGCACCTTGAAGAAGGACAGCCGCGTCCGGCAGTGCTCGAACAGCGCCTGGACGTCGACGCCTTCGGGACCGGGCACCACGTACGCGACGGGCACCTCGCCGAGCACCTCGTGGGGCTCCCCGCCCACCGCCGCGTCGGCCACGCCCGGCGCCGCGCGCACCACGTCCTCGATCTCCACGGGGTGGATGTTCTCGCCGCCCCGGATGATCAGCTCCTTGAGACGGCCGGTCAGGGTCACCTGCCCGAGGGCGTCCCGGCGGGCCAGATCGCCCGTGCGGTACCAGCCGTCCCGCAGCACCTCCGCCGTGGCGCCGGGCTGCCCGTGGTAGCCCAGCATCAGGTTGGGGCCGCTGACCCAGACCTCGCCCTGCTCGCCGTCGGGCACCTCGGCACCGGAACCGCCGTCCACCAGGCGGATGTCCACCCCCGGAACGGGCGGCCCGGCCGCCCCGGCGACCCGGTCGCCCGTCGGCCGGTTCGAGGTGATCGCGCCGGTCTCGGTCGATCCGTACTGGTCCACCAGCGGGACCCCGAACGCCTCCTCGAAACGGCTGCCGAGGGAGGCGCCGCCGGCCGAACCGGCGACGAACCCCAGCCGCAGCGAAGGCAGCCGGGTGTGCTCCTGGCGGGCGCGGTCCAGCAGGTAGTGGTACGTCGTCGGCACCCCGGCGAGGAAGGTCACCCCGTCGTCGCGCAGGGCGTCCAGCACCTCGGAAGGGGCGAAGCCGCTCATCAGCCGGGCGCCGGCGCCCACGGCCACGACCGCCATGACGCACAGGTTCTGGCCCAGGCCGTGGAACAGCGGCATCGGCCACAGCAGCCGGTCGTCCTGCGTCATCCCGAGCACACCCACGTGGCAGGCCTCCACCAGCCACAGCGAGCTGCGCAGGGAGTAGAGCACCCCCTTGGGACGGCCGGTGGTGCCCGAGGTGTAGAGCATCCAGGCCGGAGCGTCGAGCGGGTTCTCCTCGGGCGCCGGCCCGTCGTACGGGGTGGCCGCGAGCGTCTCGTACGCGGTGATGTCGTACCCGGCGGTGTCCGCGGTGTCCGCGGTGTCCGCGGTGTCGTGCGCGGTGGCGCCGGGGGAGTCGCCGGTGAGCACGATCGAGGGCCGGGGCAGGCCGGACGCGGCCACCGCGCGCAGCAGCACGTCGAGCCGTGCCGGGTCGCACAGCACCACCGACGCCCCGGAGTCCCGCAGGAAGTGGACCAGTTCGGCCTCGGACGCCTGCGGATTCAGCGGCACGGTGATGCCGCCCGCCCGGATGACGGCGAGGCAGCTCTCCACCATCTCCACGCTGTTGCCCATGAGGACGGCGGCGCGGCCGTCCTTCTCCAGTCCCAGCGCGGCAAGCCGGCCGGCGAGCCGAGAGGTCCGCAGATCCAGTTCCCGGTAGCCGACGCCCCGCCGGGCGTCGGTGAAGGCCACCTTGTCCCCGATCCGGGCGGCGTGTCCGCCGAGCAGTTCGGACAGCGGACGGATCAGCGAAGGGGTCGTGTCAGGAGCCATGTCATCGCACCTCTCGGCTCTGTGTTCAGCGCTTGGTAGACGGTTGCGGTCGTGCCGTCAGCGAACGGCCAGCACGGTCCTGGTCGGGCAGGAGAACTCCAGGGAGCCGTCCGGCCCCGCGAGCACCCGCAGCGCCTCGCGCGCCTCGTCGGTCGCTTCGGCCACCCGCTCCGCGGGCACCAGGTCCCACTGCACGCGGGTGGTCACGGTCTTGGTCCACGCCAGGTAGTCGTCGATGGTCTCGAAGCGGGAGTCCGCCGGGACGTGGCGGATCCGCACATCGCTGAAGCCGGCGGTGAGGAAGGCGGCAGCCGTGGACTCCTCACCGGCCAGCGGGCCGCCGAGGCCCAGGACCACCTGCCACGGGTCGTCCACACCCTCGGGGAGGTGCTTGGCGAGCACTCCGGCGAGGATCTCGGCGGACTCCCAGCCGGCGGCCAGCCTGCCGTTCTCGGTGGGGAAGGTGGTCGCGGCGAACCTGCCCCCGGGGCGCAGCGCCGCGACGGCGCAGGACAGGGCCTTCTCCGCCTCCGGCAGCAGGAACAGGACCATCCCGGCGCTCGCCGCGTCGAACGGCTCGGCGAAGGCGAAGTCCTGGGCGTTGCCCAGCTCCGCGCGGGCCCAGCCGGACACCCCGCGGGCCGTGATGTCGGCCGTGCAGGCGTCGACCATGCCCTGGGCCTGGTCGATGCCGAGCACGAAGCCCTCCGGCCCCACCGCGTGGGCGATCGGGAACAGGCAGGCGCCGCGCCCGCAGCCGATGTCGAGCACCCGCTCGCCCGGCGAGAGCTCCAGGGTGTCGGCGATCATCTTCCCCAGCGGGTGGAAGATCATCTGACCGGCGGACTCGTACTGCTCGGCGGCCTTGTCGTAAGCGTCCCTCACCAGTGAGGTGATGCGGAGGTCCTCGGTCATGACGCGCTCTCTTCCTGTTGTTCCGGGGTCAGCGGATTGTCGGACGTCACCGGCCGCACGATGCAGCCGAGACGGAATTCGGCACAATGCGTTTCGTCCGCCACGCGCCACCACAACTGATCCGGGGTGGGCAGCATCTCGGACACGACGACTTCCCCTCCGGGAAGTCGCGCGATATCGATCACCGACAGCGGATCGGCGAAATCGACGTACAGCGGCTTGGGCTCGGCCGGATGCTTCACGTAGACGTGGCGCGGAATTCCCCGGGCGGCCCGGAGTCGCTGCACGGACAACCACTGGGTGACGGTGTCCGCGGTCTTCTCCGGAGCCCTTTCCGGAATGCTCAGCCGCCAGCGGGCCCGCTGGACCACGACACCGTCCACCACGATCCTGGGGGTGTACGCCCCGAGGTCGACCGGCACCGGGACCAGCGCGGGCCGGGACACCGCGCGGTGCAGCGTCGACGACAGGTCACCGGGGTAGAGCAGCCGCCGCCGGCCGTCCACCACCACCGCGTCGGCCGAAGCGGGCACGACGGCATCCGCGATCGGCACCACGTCGGCCCGGTCCTTGCCCGAGAGGCCGCTCAGTTCGATGGCGGCACCGGGGAGTTCGGGGGTCACGTGGGCGCTGCGCCGGCGCGAGACGATGGTCGCGGCGGTCCCGGACGGCACGGCTCGCGCCACCCGCTCGGTGAAGCCGGCCCACAGCCCGTCCGGGTCGCTGTGCAGCGGACGCTCCAGCCCCCCGAAGATCGAGCTGCAGTCGTCGTGCAGCTCCGAGAGCACCCAGTCGGCGGTGGCCGGGTCGGGGCCCGCCACCATCAGGTCGGGGCTCGGCAGGCACGCGTCGTCGGGGCCGTACGTCACGGTGTCCCACAGCGGCGCCAGCGCCTCGGCCAGTTCGCTACGGCTCAGCTCCACGACCGGGGGGCGGCCGTCGGTCGTTCCCGCGGCCTCCACGGCCCGCCCGACCAGCCGGCGCAGCACCGCGTCCAGCCGGTCCCGGCGCGGTGAACGAGCGGGTATCTCCCGTGCGGCCAGTGCGGCGAGCGGCGCCGGGGCGCCCGCCAGCTCGGCGCGCAGGGCGTCGCGGGCGTCCTCCCTGGCCAGCAGCGCCGCGAGGAACACCAGCGGGAACACCGCCTCGGTGACCTCCCGGATGCGCTCCACGACCGGCGCCCCGAAGCCGACCCGCTCGCTCAGCGGACTCGACCTGTCCTCGTGGAACAGCTCGCGGTCGGCGTAGTGCCGTCCGCTGTCCTGCGAGACCCGCCCGCCGTCCGCCGCGCGGGCCGCCCGCACGGCGAGGAGGTGCGCCGCCCGCTCGGGCCAGGGCGCCTGCGCGTACGTGTCGCGGACCTCCGCCAGGTCCACCACCGTGTCCGCGGGGTGCTCGGCCGCCAGCCTGGTCAGCGCGTGCAGCTCGGTCGCCGGCAGCCGCCAGGGGGAGACGACCAGCGCCGGTCCGAGTGCCTTCACCAGCCCGGCGGCGTACGCGTCGTCCGCCCCCGCCCGATGCGGGGCCGGCACGGGGCCGGCGGCGCCGACGAGCGAGTCGAGCCGGCTCCCCGGCGCCGCGGCGGCGGCACTCCACAGGGCCAGCGCGGGCGCCGCGACCCTGAACCTGCGCCCGTCCACGGCCCGTTCCAGCGCCGGGGACGAGTCCGGCCGGCGGAACAGCGGGCTGGGCCACACGCGCTGCCGCGTCAGCGGCACCTCGCGGGCGGCCTGCTCCCGCAGCTCCTCCACCAGCCAGGCACTCGCCTCCACCACGACCTTCTCGCGGCCGGGCGCGCCGACCAGCAGGGTCTCCTCCTGCTCCGGCACCAGACGGCCGAACAGCACCGGGCCGAAGAACGAGACGGTCTCGCACTTGGTGGCGAACCGGCGCAGATAGCGGTGCAGGGTGTCGACCCGGCGGCGCAGGGTCTGCGGCAGGGCGCCGCCCTCGTCCCGCGCCTGCGCCCAGCCCGGGTGCGTCAGCGGCGGGGTCTCCAGGGCCGTGTGGTGGAACGAGGGGTTCGACACGAACACGGCGTGCCCGAAGTCGTCGCGGCCGGCGGCCCGTGCGGTGTGCAGCCGGGCCCGCAGCAGGGCCGCCTCCAGCGCGGTCCCGGCCGCCGCCAGCCGCTCGTCGAGCGCGGCGACCAGGGCGTTCCAGCGGGGCGCCCAGTCCGGCGCGCCGGTCGCCGCGAGGACCGCTGCGCACCGCTCGTCCAGGGGCGCGCCCCCGTCCACCAGCCGGCGGCAGCTCTGGAGGGCGCGCAGCGACCGCTGGCGCGGTTCGACCGTCCGTACGGCCTTGCGCAGCCCCGGCCACAGCAGGTCCAGGAAGTGCGCACGCTCGGCGGCGACCGCCTGCTCCGCCGCGAGCACCCCGGCGGCGGTGCCGAGCAGTTCCTCGGACGCGAGCCCGTCCAGGAGCCCGGCGGGGAAGCCGGTCGCGCGCAGCAGCGACCAGGGCATCATCTCGACCGAGAGTTCCCCGTCGCCCGCCCGCACCTTCCATGTCAGTGACGCTGTCAGTGACGTTGCCGGTGACGTTTTCAGTGACGTTTTCAGTGACGTCATGTCAATTCTCCAGACTGGTCTCGCTTTTCGTCGGAGACTCCGGTAGGAAGGAAAAGGCCAGGGAATTGTCCGGCCATCCGGCCGGCGGCGATCCAGGTCATTCGGAGGGGAAAGAGAAGATGCGAATCTCGTCTCGGATCATGCGTGGTTGTCGCGAAAGCGTTGAACGCGCCGAACACGAACTGATCGCGCTGTCGAGGAGTATTCACGCCGAGCCGGAGACCGCGTTCAAGGAGCACCGCAGCGCCGCCAAGGTGAGCGGCCTGCTGCGGGACGAGGGGTTCGAGGTGGTGCACGGCGCCGGCGGCCTGGACACCGCGTTCACCGCCCGCTACGGCAGCGGCCCGCTCACGGTCGGGCTGTGCGCGGAGTACGACGCGCTGCCGGGCCTCGGCCACGCCTGCGGCCACAACATCATCGCCGCCTCGTCGGTGGGCGCGGCCCTGGCGCTGAGGGACGTGGCCGACGACCTCGGCATCACCGTCATGGTGCTGGGCACCCCGGCCGAGGAGGAGGGCGGCGGCAAGATCGCCATGCTGGAGGCCGGTGTCTTCGACGAGGTGTCGATGGCGATGCTCGTCCACCCGGCCCCCGAGGACAACTGTGCTCCCCGCCCCCTCGCCCTGGTCGAGCTCGAAGTCCGTTACACCGGACGCGAGTCGCACTCCGCCCTCGCCCCGCACCTGGGCGTCAACGCCGCCGACGCCCTGACCGTGGCGGAGGTCGCCGTCGGCGTGGGCCGCCAGCACTTCGAGCCGCGGCAGCAGGTGCACGGCATCGTGACCAGGGGCGGCGAGGTGCCCAACGTGGTCCCCGCGCACACCAGCGCGCTGTACAACCTGCGGGCCGCCGACATGGAGTCCCTGGGGCGCCTGGAAGCACGCGTCAGAGCCTGCTTCGAGGGCGGCGCCGTCGCCACCGGCTGCACCCACGAGGTCCGCTCGACACCCGCGTACGCCGAACTGGCGCACGACCCGTTCCTGGTGGCGGCCTACCGGGCGGCGGCGACCGAACTGGGCCGCCCCCTGGTGTCCCCGGAGGAGGAGCGCGCGATGCCCACCGGCAGCACCGACATGGGCAACGTCAGCCGGGTCCTGCCCAGCGTGCACCCCAGCATCGGCATCGACACCGGCGGCGCGGTCAACCACCAGCCGGAGTTCGCCCGGGCCTGCGTGAGCCCGGCCGCCGACCGGGCGCTGCTCCAGGCGTCCGTCGCACTGGCCTGGACGGCGGCGCGGGCCGCCGAGGACGACCAGGCCCGGGAGCGGCTGCTCACGGCCCACGCGGCTCGTCGTGACGCGGGCCGCACGGCCGGCTGACCGCCGCCGTCCGGACCCGCCCGGCCGGGCGGGTCCGGACGCCCCGGCCGCGGCGGTGCTGCGGCGGAGGCCGCCCGGTGCCCCCGCGGGTGCGGGGCGTGCGGGGGTCACGGAAGCCGCACCACCGTCTCGCCCTCGGCGGTGTCGATGTGCACCGCCGAGATGCGGGGGCCCGCCGCGGGGTCGACGAGGACGTCGAGCGCGGCGAGTCCGGGCCACCGGTCCGCCCAGTCCCGCTCCGGCGCCGGGCCTGTCTCCAGGAGCCGTAGCGACGTCGGGCACACCCGGTGCCCGGCCGCCTCGAGATCGCCCGGCACCCGTGCCGCGCGCGCCTGCGGGTCGCCGTAGCTCAGGAAGAACGGCAGTACCCGGCTGCGCCACGACAGGTCGAACGCCGCCTCCGCCCACGGCACGCTCAGGCCGTCGGCCCGGACCGACTCGCCGCGGAAGAGGTCCGGATCCGCTCCGGTGACCGTCTCCACCTCGCGCGCGGTGGACTCGATGTCGTCGGTCAGTGCCGCCCAGTTGAGGAAGTCCGGCCCGTCCGCGGTCCGTTCCAGGAACAGCCGGCCGAAGTCCTCGCCCGCCAGCCGCCGTTCGTCGTGGGTGACGAGCAGTTCCAGGTACTGCACGTCGGGCGTGTCGAAGGGCACCACCCAGCTCGCCGTGCCGTCCGGGTTGGGACTGCCGTCGGTGATGCCGAACCCGTACTGGTCCCACAGCAGTTCGCGCAGCGGCTCGATGGTCCGCGCGCCGAGGATCACGTGGTCGATGCGCATCAGGAGGCACCGCCCAGGGCGTGCGAGGGGCACATGCTGTACGGCAGGGCCTCCCAGTCGTCGCCGACCAGGCCGGCGGCCATGCCCTTGCCGGTGGCGCGCGCCGAGAGCAGCCCGTGCCCGGCGTGGCCGGCCGACAGGAAGATCCGCTCGTGGCCGGGCAGCGCGCCCGCCAGCGGCCGTCCGGTGCCGGACACCGGGCGCAGTCCGGCACGGAGCTCCACGGGCACCGAGTCCGCGAGCCCCGGCATGACGGTCGTGGCGAACCGCAGCAGGTGCGCGATGCCCTGGGTGGTCACGTGCTCGGCGAACCCCGTGTCCTCCTCCGTCGCACCGACGATCACGTCGTCACCGACCCCGGGCGCGAGGTAGTAGGCGGAGGACAGGATGCAGTTCAGCTCCTCGTCGGTCCGCAGCACCGCCATCTGCCCGCGCTGCGGCCGGACTCCGGTCGCCTCGGCCAGGCCCTTGCCCGAACTCCAGGCACCGGCCGTGATCACCACCCGGTCCGCGCGGAGCGTCCCGTCGGAGGTCACCACCGAGACGGCCGCGCCCTCCTCGCGCACCTCCCGGACCGTGACGCCCTGCCGCCAGTCGACGCCCCGGGCCAGGCACCGGCGCCGTACGGCGTCCAGGTAGCGGCGGCCGTCGATCATCAGCCCGTCCGGGTCGAGGAGGTAGCGCCTGCTGGTCGGCAGCTTGAGCCCGGGCGCGGCCTGCGCGAGGGCGCCGCCCTCCACCCAGTCGCCGACGCCGAGCCCGCTCAGCACGTCGCCGTGGGCCTCCACGTCCGTCTCGCGCAGGGCGCGCAGGATGGGCCTGGCCACGCTGAACGCGCCGTACTCCGGCTCCAGCCGGGCGACGTCGGCGTCCAGGTCCCGCTTGGCGGTCCGCAGCCAGTCGTAGAACTCCCGGTCGGTGAGGTAGCGCAGCGAGGGAACCGCCACCCCCGCCGCGCGGTTGGTCGCGTGCCCGGGTTCGGCACCGGAGTCGAGCACCCGGACCGACGCCCCGCTGTCGCTCAACTCCTCGGCGAGGCAGGCGCCGACGATCCCTCCGCCGATGAGCGTGAAGTCAGGGGGTGATGACGGTGACGACGGCATGTCCTGCACCTTCCATTTCGGCCGCGCCGGCGAGTACCAGCGAGCGGGTGGTCACGTCGCTGTCGCTGTGGACAGCCATGGGCGGGCCGGCCAGGCCGCGGGCCTGGCGCAGCAGGTGGACGGGCTTGCCCCGTAGGGCGAGGCGGAACCAGCCGCCGGGCCGGTCCGCGACCCTGGCCAGGCACTGGAGCCGGACGGTGCCGTCGCCGTGGTAACGCTGGAGGCCCTCCACGCACCAGACGAGTTCCACCGCGTCCGGGGGCACCTCGGCCCGGGGCCCGCCGAGTTCGAGCCGGGCCAGCGGCGGCGGGCCGAACCCGCCGGTGTCGTGGTCCCACACGGCCCGGCCGAGCGCGATGCCCTCGGCGAGCGGGGGCGGCGGGCAGATCCGGCCGCCGTCGACCAGGACGGTGGCCGCCGCCGGGTCGCCCCGGTCGTCCAGCCCCGACTCGGGCGGCGCCGACGGCAGATCGGTCAGGGTCAGCTGCGGCAGTATGCGCCGCCCCGCCAGCCGGGCAGCGGTCGCGCGACCCCCGCGCGAGGTCAGCGAGAAGGCCGCACCGGCCACCAGCACCGCCGCCGCGGAGGGCCGCAGCAGCAGTGGCCGCTCGCGCCAGTCGTCCGGCGGGTCGGCCGGCACGAACGGCTCCGAGAGCGCCCCGAGTTCGCCCCAGGGCAGCGCCTCCACGAGCCCGGCCGGATCCCCCTGGCCGCTGGTGCCGAGCAGCACCGGACCGCCGGGGGTCTCGACGCGGGCCAGCAGCTCGGCCCGCCTCGACACCGGCAGGCCGTCGCCGTCACGCCACTCGTGGACCTGCGCCACCGCGCTCTGGAGTCCGGCGACGGCCGACGCCGTCCGTTCGGCCGCCTCGGTGAGCAGCAGCCCGGTCTCCTTGCCCGCGTCCTGGTCCGGCGACCCGGCGACCCGGCGGGAGCCGGTGACCCGGCCCTTCGCGTCCCGTTCGAGGCGCAGGGTGTCGAGCGAGACGGTCAGCCGCGCCGCGTCGCGGGTGGGCGTGACGATTCCGGAGGCACGTGTCCTGGTCTCAGCCACGGGCCACCGCCCGCAGCCCGACGAGTCCGGCCGGCAGCCGGAATCCGGCGTTGGCGAACGACACCGGCACCGGGTACTGCCCCAGCTTCCCGCAGCCTCCGGTGGCCCGCAGGTAGGCGGCGACCCGGTGCTCGTAGGGCCGCAGGCCCGCGAGCACCCGCGCTCCGTCACCGGTCACCGTCAGCGGGCCCAGCCGGGCGGTGCTGCCGTCGACGCGGTGCAGCAGGGAGAACGGGGCGTGGAAGACGAAGGCGCCCGAGGCGATGTTCATCATGTCCAGCCGCAGCCCGTACGGGGCGATCCAGTCGCCCGAGGGCGGCTCCGGCTCGGCCGCGGGCTCGATCAGGGCCACGGTGTGGGTCATCCGGGGGATCGCCGGATGCCGGTAGCTCTGTTTGCGCCCGTGGCCCGTGCCGGGGCCGCCGCCGAGCAGGGCGGCGAGCGCCCGGTCGGTCATCGGCCGCCCCACCGTGCCCCGGTCGATCAGCCGCAGTGTGCGGCACGGGGTGCCCTCGTCGTCGAACGGACTGCGGTAGCCCGGCCCGTCGTGCGCACCGCCGTCGACCACCGACAGCCACGCGGGTGCGACCCGCCGCCCGGCGCGCGCCCCGAGGTAGCTCGTTCCGGACGCGACCACGTCGGCTTCCATCGGGTGCCCGACGATCTCGTGGAAGAACGCCCCGGCGAGACCGGGCAGCAGCACGAGGTCGGCGCCGTCCGGGAGTTCGGTGGCGAGCGGCAGTGCGAGGCGTTCGCGCACCGCGTCGGCCGTCCGCACGGCCGCGTCCCTCAGCCCGTCCGGGGCGGAGCCCGCGGGGGCGCACAGCAGCGACCGGGAGTGGACGGTGCCGTCGTCGCCGGTCAGCCTGGTCTCCAGGGTCGTGACGATCCGCTCCGTGGTGGCGACGCGGTCCGCGCTGCCGGCGGCGACGTGCTGCTGGGCCACACCCAGGGTCAGCTCCGCGCCGGTCTCGGCGGCGATCCCGGCGAGCTCGGCGCGCAGCTCGGGGGTCAGTTCGAACAGCGGCCGTTCCTGCACCTCGCGCAGCGCGTCGGCGGCCTCGGGGCCCGCTCCGGCGGCGCCCGAGGCCAGCAGGTCGTCGCCGTCGGCGAAGCGGTGCTCGGTGACGCCCCGGTCGAGGTGCCGTTCGACGCTCATTCCGCGCACCGAGGTCCGCTCGGTGGAGACGGCGCCGTCCGGGAGCACGTCGGCCCGCATCCGCAGCGAGTGCTCGGCGAAGAGCGTGGTGTGCGTCATCGCGTGCTGCTCCCGTCGCTGTTGGTGCTGCCGTCGCTGTTCCTGCTGTTCCTGCTGCCGCTGCTGCCGATGATCTGCATCCGCAGCTCGCTGGTGTAGCGCCGGCCCTCGCCGTCGCGCAGCCACAGCTCGTCCGGCCCCGGCGCCATCCGCTCCACGCCCAACTGCTCGGCGCCGCGCGCCACATGGCTGACCAGGTCGGCCGCGAGCGGTGAGGCCAGGTCGATCAGGTACGGCTTGCGCTCATGGGCGCTGCGGCCGAAGACGAACCGCGTTCCGGTCTCCCGGGCGAGCCTGCGCAGCGCGAGGAACCGCGCTTCGGGTTCCGGTGCCGCGAGCGCCGCGGTGGGCACCTGCCACCGGGACCGTTGCAGGACGACCGACCCCAGGGCCACTTCGGGCTGCGCGTCCTCGGTGGTGAAGGTGGGGTGGAGCACCTGCGGATGCGAGAGGGCGGCGATCGGGGCGTACTTGACGAAGTCGCTCAGCGGGACGTACGCGCTGACCGCCTTGCCGTCCGGATCGTGCAGGGTGACGTCGTGCGGCCCGATGCGGACGGTGAGGTCCTCCGGCTTCAGCAGCTCCGGCTGATCGTGGTCGGTCCAGGTCAGCGGGCGCATCGCGACCTCACGGCCGGGGAAGCGGTAGTAGCCCTTGTTGCGGCGCCCGAAGTCGAGGCCGACGACCGCGCCGTCCTGCGCCGCCGTCCAGGCGGCGGCGTCCGCGCCGAGCCGGTCCGGATCCGGGTGCATCGTGCTCAGCCAGCTGCGCACCAGCAGGTGGTGGTGGGCGCGGGAGAGGACGAGCGGGGCGGCGGCGCCGAGCCCGGAGGCGTCCGGCGCCGCGGGGCACAGGTCGATGACCGCGTACCGGTCGCCGTCCAGCGCCCCGGCCTCCTCGGTCAGCCGCTCGACCTCGGCCCGCCAGTCGGCGCCGGGGTAGACGGGTGCGTGGGCTGCCTGGAAGGTGCTGGTCGAGTCGGACCGGCTCGCGGCCGCTCGGGTCGCGTACGTGAGGAGGTCCAACTCCGTGGCCGCCGGTGGCCCGGATCCGTCGCGGCCTTCGGCGCCCGCCCCTCCCGCGGTGCCGTCCGTGAAGGCGTCGCGCACCGCGGCCGCCGCCGCGCGCTGGGCGGCTTGCCCGTGCGCGGCACACACCTCCATCACGGGGGCGAGCTGCCGCTCCCAGTCGCCGACCAGCCCGGCTCCGAGGGTCAGCGCGAAGGGCGACGCGCACTCCTCGAAGAACACCGCGCGGTCGGCGTACGCCGCACCGGCGCCCCGTCTGGCCGGCCTGCCCGTGAACTCGGTGAACCGCTCCTCCAGGGCGGCGACGGCGGCCGCCTTGCGCTCCAGCGGCACCTCCGCCAACTCGCCGATGAGGGAGGAGAGTTCGGCTGTCCGGTCGAGCCACAGCTCGCGGGCCGGCGAGGCGGGCAGCGCGGAGAGCTGGTCCCGCAGGGTCGCGAGGGGCTCCAGGTCGTAGTCGCCGCCGCCGAGGCCGATGGTGACGGCCTCCTCGGCCACCAGCCGCATCAGCGTCCTGGCCACGTCGCGGGCCGGCTGCCCGGCGGCGCGCACCACGTCGCGGAACACCGTTCCGTCCGGGGCCACGAGCGGCAGCAGCGGCTCCCGCGCCGGGTCACCACGTCCGGTGGAGTGGAACGCGAGATGCGGAAGGATCTTGGGGTCCCGGGCGATCGCCGTGGCCAGCGCACGCGTCGCCCAGTGCGAGAAGAACACCCGGCGGACGCGGGGCACGTCGTCGCGCAGTACGGCGCCCTCACCCTCGCCCACCGTGCCGTACGCCATGGGCCCGAAGAAGCTCACCGTCTCGTTCTTCGCGCAGAACCGCTGCACGTACGTGAACATCTGCCGGCGCACCCGGCGCCAGCGCGAGGTCAGCGGGCCTTCGTACGCCAGCAGCGGGAGCAGCATGTTGCGGTACGCGTCCGGGTTGGACAGGAACACGGCCTCGGAGACCCGCGGATCCGCCAGTAGGTCCCGCAGCCGCTTGCCGGCCTCGTCGTCGGCCTGCCGGCAGGCGAGCGCGTAGCGTTCCCAGGCGTCGGCCCAGGCGCTCACCGCCGGGCTCCACTGCGCCCCGCCGGACGCCGGCAGCTGCCGCGCCCGTCCGCGCAGCACGTCGGAGCGCAGCGACTCGGCGCGGGGCCCGCTGAACTGCGCCTCCACCAGCTCCAGTACGGTCCGCTCGCGGTCGAGCAGCTCGTCCGCGAGTTCCAGCAGGGAGTGGGGCGCGCCCAGCTCCTCCAGCCAGTCGAACGGCATTCCCGCATGGCGCAGGATGAACTCCCGCCCGATGCGCCACTGTCGGCTCACTGGCTCCTCCGCATCACACCGGCCTGGACCAGCCGGTCGGTCAGTTTCCTTCGGGCACCGTCGCTGATCCGGTCCAGGACGGCGGTGTCGCCGGACGAGAGCCGCTCCACGACCGGCGTCAGCTTCGGATGCAGCCGGAACGCGCTGCCCGTCCGCAGGTTCACCACGAACGAACCCGGGCCCTGGCCGTCCGGGCCGGGCCCCTCCCCGGCCACGACGGCGGCCGACGGCTCCCACACCGCGGTCCCGTCCGGTGCGGCGAGCACGCAGCAGGCGAACCGGCCGGGGAACAGATCGGCCACGGCACCGAGTTCGCCGTTGAGTGCGCCGATCGCCGCGGTGCGCGCCGTTTCGTCGAGCGTCCCGGGCCCGCTGAACCGGTCCCAGCGGGGCAGATCGTGCCCCGGGGCCGGGTGCCGGATCAGCGGCACGCCGTTCCAGGCCTGCGGTGCCGCACCGCCACCGGCCGTCGGCAGTCGGAACGGGCTGAGCCCCGCGAGCCGGGGGCCGGGCCCGGACAGCAGGCTCCGCGCCGTGCCGGTCGTCTCCTCGGCACCCACCCCGGGCGCCCCGACGAGCAGTTCGACCCGGAGCAGGGCCCCGTCCACCGCGTCCGCAGCGTCCAGGACGGCCCGCAGATCGGTACGGCTGCCGTCCGCCCCCGTCACCTCGGCCCAGGACGCCAGCCGTGCCACGGTCAGCGCCGCGCCCCGGCACTCGCGCCACGCCCCGGCGGGCAGCGCCGCCGCCTCGTCCGGGGCCAGCCAGCCCGCCCAGGGGGCGCCGGCCTGCCAGTCGGCCGCGCGGCGGACCCAGCGGACCGGCGTGTCGTCCCCCGACCACTCCTTGCCCAGCCGCCAGGCCGGAGCCCAGTCGTCGAAGCCCGCCGCCGCCGAGAACGGGGCGAGCGCGCGCAGCGCCTCCCGGTGCGCGGTGGCGAAACGCCCGCACAGCACGACCCTTCCGGGGCCGAGCGCCTCCAGGAGCACCGCGGCCGCAGGGAGTTGCTGGTCGGTCTCGATCACCAGGTGCACCCGCCCGTCCGGGGCCGCCGCGCGCGTCCACCGCGCCTCGGGCCCCAGCAACTCGGTCCGCTGCGCGGCCAGCACCACATCGGCGCCGCACTCGGTGGTGCCGTCGACGAGTTCCACGTCGTCCGCGGCCAGCCGCAGGGCCGGATCGGCCTCGCCCGCCAGCCGCAGCGCCATGCCCATGGCGCGCAGCCGGCCCGCGCCATGGCCGCCCCGCGCGGTGACCAGCGCGGTGACCCGTGCGGCGGCCCGCGCGAACAGCGCCCTGGTCCGGTCCTCCGCGGGGTCGCTCCCGCCGCGCCTGCCGAGGGCGTAGTCGTCGGCCAGCGCGGCGAGTGCCCCGGTGCCCGCGAGGCGTGCGACGAAGTGCGCGTTCACGTCGATCAGTTCGTCGTCCGGCCCGAGTTCCGGTTCCAGACTCGGATCGAACAGGGGAGGGAGCACCACCCGGCGCGTCACCGCTCACCACCGCCCCGCAGATACACACAGCGCAGCTCGGAGGCGAAGCGCAACTCCCCGTCCCGCAGCCAGGCGTCCTCGGGTGCGGGCAGCGTCTCGGACAGCAGGAGCTGTTCCGCCGTGCCCGCCAGCCGGGCCATGCCCTTGAGGAGTTCGGGGCTCGCGGTGTCCACGTACACCGGTTTGCGTTCGGCCGGTGACTTCGCGAAGAAGCGGTCGGGCAGGCCCCGTTCCCGGAGCAGCCGGGCCGAGGCGAGCAGCCGCTCGGCCTCCTGCCGGCTGCCGTGCGCCTCCAGCAGCGCCGCGCTCGGCAGCGCCCAGCGGCGCCGCGAGAACACCACGTTGCCCCAGCGCAGCCGCGGCACGTGCGGCAGGTCCGGCAGCACCGGGCGGCGGATCCGGGGCAGTGCCAGCGCGGTGTGCACGGCGGTGTCGAGCTCGCCGTTGTGGAACAGCAGGCTCCGGCCGGGGTGGGTTTCGCCGCGCAGGACGACCCGTTCGCCGTCGCTCTCCAGCCACAGCTGGTCCAGGCCGATCCGCTCCCGGTCCGCGCCGGCCCTGCCGCCCAGTTCGAGCACCACGCCGGGGAACTCCAGCGGCGGCAGCCCGGTCGTACGACGGGAGATCACGTTGACGGCCAGCTGGTCGCCCAGGGCCCTGCGCACCCCGGCGTCCCGCTCGGCGAGCAGCGCCGCGGCGTCCGGATGGAACTGCAGCGCCCACGGGGTGAGCAGCGCCGCGTCGTGGATGTCGCCGAGCACGAGCGGGGTCACCCCCGGCTCGTACCCGGCCAGGTCGGGCGCCGCGATCAGGACGTCGATGGAGCACAGCACCGGGGCGGCAGGCGGTGGCGGTGCGGCGAGCAGCCCCGCCACGTCGAGTTCGGCCCGGTCCGCGCCTTCGGCCTCGACCACCCGGCTCAGCTCGGCGCCGAGCTCTCCACCCGGCTCGATGGCGAGGTCCGCGCACTCCCGCAGCGCCCGCAGCAGCGGGATCCTTCCCGCTCCGAGCCGGGCCGCGACCGCCCGGTTGGTGCGTACGCGGGTCGCCTCGGCCTCGTGGGCCAGCAGGTCGAGCACCGGCGCGACGGCGTCGCACATGTCGCGGGCCAGCGGTCCACGGACCTCCAGCCCAGCCGTGCCGACGGCGGCCTCGTGGATGATGACCCGGTCGTTGTAGAAGCGTCCGCGTTCCGCCGAGCGGTCGGTGACGGGCAGCAGCGACTCCAGTTCGGCCTGGACGGTCAGTTTCCGCTCGGGCGGCGCCGACGGGTAGCCGTCGAGCAGTTCGAGCACCTTCACCAGCAGGGCCCGCACCCCGGCCGCGCGGGCGGCCGTCTCGGTGTCCGAGGCGTCGATGCGCTCCAGGGTCCAGCGCAGCGGGTCGACCACGGTCGCCGGCGGACACAGGGTGTGCGTCAGCGTCCCCTTCGCCACGGCGGCCGCGAACGCCTCCACCGCCTCCAGGGCACCGGCGCCGCACCCGGACGCGATCCCGGCCACCGTCCGTACGCCGTCGGCCTCCCGCAGCAGCGCCGCGCCGACGCCCGTACCGCGGGGCGGCCCCGTCATCGTCTTGCGCACCGGTGCCAGCCGCTCGGCCAGCGCCGGGTCGCCCAGCAGCAGGTCCTGCACGGCGTCGTTGACCCGGGCCGCGGTGTGCGCCTGGCGGACCCGGATCGCCGTGTGGCCCTCCCAGTCCAGCGCCGTGGCGGCGTCGGAGCCAGGGCTGAGCCTGCCGTAGTTGATGGGCCCGAAGAAGCTCATCGTCTCGCTCTTGGACGCCAGCCGCTGTGCGTAGGAGGCGAGTTGGCGCCGGATCCGGCCGCCGGTCGCACCCCGTGCGAGATCGCGGTGGACGGCGGGCGATGAGCAGACGATGGCGTCGTTGACCCGCGGATCGGTGCGGACGGCGGCGAGCGCCTCGTCGACCGCCGCCGTGTCGGCCTCGACGGTGGCGGCGAGCCGCTCCCGCACCGCGCTCACCCGCTCCGCCGCGGCGTTCCACTCGGCCAGCCAGTCGGCGGGCAGGTTGTCCGACGCGGGCAGCGGCCGCAGACCGCGCAACTTCGCCTGCTGGCCCCGGGACAGCCGCCCCGCCGGGTGCAGCCGTGACGCCACGTCGCCCGACCGGGCCTCCAGGGCGAACAGCTCCTCGATGAGCAGACGGGTCCGTTCGCAGGCCAGTCGCTCGACCATCTGCCAGGGGAACCCGGCGCTGCGCAGGACGACCGTGGGCAGCAGCTCCCAGCCGTGCCGCCGCGGCGCCGGCGCCGACTCCTGCGGCGACAGGTCGGATCGGTCGGACAGGTCGGATCGGTCGGACCGGTGGGATCGGTCGGATCGGTGGGATCGGTGGGTCATGACGATGCCCTCTTCATGGCGATCCGGAACTCCGAGGTCACGGGGGCCCCGCCGTGGCGCAGCCACAGCGCGTCCGGCGCAGGCCTCATCTCGGCCAGCGACACCGTCGCGCTGTCACCGGCCAGCACCATCGCCACCAGGGCGTCGACGGCCAGCGGACTGTCCAGGTCGATTCCGACCGGTTTCGGCTCGTGCGCGAGGGAGGCGAAGCAGAACCGGGGCACTCCGTGCCGGGCCCGCAGCGACTGGACGGCGAGGAAGGCGGCGGCGGGGTCGCGCGCCGCGTCGACCCCGAGGTCGGCCCGGTCGAACCACCAGCGCGCCCGCTGCACGAGCAGGTCCCCGACCACGATCCTCGGCGCGAAGTCCCCGATCCGCACCAGCGGCAGCCCCACTCCGGGTGCGGCGAAGGCCCGCAGGTGCACGTGGTCGTCCTCGCCGGCGTACAGGGTCAGTTCCCCGTCCGGGGTGCGCAGCCGGGGCGTGCCGTCCACCAGGACGACGCTCAGATCGGTCAGCGGCACGGTCCGCTCCCGGTCGTCGGTGGCCACCGAGGTGATCTCGATGAAGCGGCCCGGGAACCAGTCGGCCACCAGGCCCTTGTGGCGCCTGCGGCGGATCACCGTGGCCAGCCGCTCGGGGCCGCCCCACGGTTCGAGACCCGCCGCGAAGTCGCCCAGCATCCGGTCCTGTTCGTCGCTGAACAGCCCCTGTGAACCCCAGGCGAAGACGTACGGGTGCAGCTCGCCCAGCACCAGCAGTCCGCCGCCGTCCTCCCGGCTCTCCAGCATCAGGTCAGGGCTGACGAAACGGGGCCGGCCGGGCTCGGGCGCGAACCCCGCGAGCTCGGCGGGGGAGAGCCGGGCCTCCTGGCCCCGCACGGCGGATTCCACCAGTGCCGCGTAGTCCCGCTTGAACCCGATCAGTGGCCCGGCGAGCCGGTCCAGACCGCCCGCCTCGACCGAGGCGCGCATCCGGCGGATCAGCTCGTCGTACGGCATGGCGCCGCCGCCCGCCTCGCGCAGGATCCCCGCGCACAGCTCGGCCGCCGCGTGCTGCTGGAGCTCGCCGTAGCGGGCGGCCACGTCCAGCACCGGGCTGAGCTCGGACTCCCAGCGCCCGGCCACGTCGCCACCGACCACCACCGGGCTCTGGTCGCCCTTGGCGTCCAGGGACACCACCAGCCGGTCCGCGTACATCCGGCCGCCGGCGCGACGTGCGTCGACTTCGGTGAGCCGGGTGAAGCACTCCTCGACGCGCTCCAGCGCGGCCGCCCGGGCGCGGTGGCCGTCGGCCGCCGCGTAGGCGTCGCCCAGGTCGCGCAGTTCCCGCAGCCGCACCGGCCAGGCGGTGCCCTCCGCGTAGCGGTCGGCCCAGGAGACCAGCCAGTCCAGCGGCCGCGCCGCCGTGGACGGCGGCTCGGGCCAGAGCCGGACGGCCCCGGCCTGCCGCAGCCGGTCCAGGACCCGGCGCGTCTCCGCGAGGTCGAGCCCCGCCAGCGCCGCCAGTTCGACGGGGGAACGTCGCCCGTCGACGGCCTCGGCGAGCTGCCACCGCACCCCGGACAGGGTGATCCGGCGGCCGTCGGCGGACTGGATCGTCCCCGACGCCGTCCCCGGCACCTCGCCCGACCCCGGTGTCCCGCCCGGTGTCCCGCTCGGTGTCCTGCCCGGTGTCCTGCCCGGTGTCCTGCGGCAGGACGGCATCCAGGCCACGGGCGGGCGGTCCCGCACCTGCGGGTCCGTACCGATGAGCTTGGCCAGCTCGCACACCGCCCAGAACGCGGTCTGCGCCTCCAGGACGTGGTAGCCGCAGGCCGTCTCGGGGCCGAGGACGGTGCCCTCGGCCCCACGGTCGACCCGGCCGTGCACCAGCGGACCGAAGAAGCTGGTCGTCTCGTTCTTCGCGCCGAGCCGCTGGCCGTACAGGTAGACCCGGCGGTAGAAGGACCGGTCCTTGGCGCGGTTGCGGCCCGTCGCGCTGTCCTGCTGCTGCCAGCCGTCGACCCAGCGCACCGCCTCGGTGTGGAAGGACGGCGACAGCTGGAGCAGGGCGTCGCACACCCGCTCGTCGCGGAGCAGGTCGCGGACCCGCTCCGGCCGCCGCAGCACCTCCTCACCCAGCGCGGCGGTCAGCCGCTCGCCCGCCTGCTGCTGAGCGGAGTGCGCCGCGCGGTAGCCGTCGACCGCCGATGCCACGTCGCCGCCGCGCGGGTCGGGCTCCACCGGCAGCCGGCGGCCCACCCGGCCGCGCAGCTTCGACAGTTCGCGCAGTCCGGCCCGGTCCCGCTCGCGGTCGGCGCCGGTGACGGACTTGGCGATCGCCTCCTGGAGCCGGGCGCGGCTCCGCTCGAACCGCGCCACCACCTCCCGGTACTCCGCGGCCGCGGCACCCGCCGGCCCGTCACCGAGAGCGGTCAGCAGGCCGATGCCGAAGCCCGCCCTCCGCAGCAGCAGCCGATCGTAGAGCTGCCACCTGGCCCGCTGTCCCGTCTCCCCCTGGGTCGCATGGTCGGTCATGGCCTCAGTCCTGAAAGTTGATCAGGTCGAACGGGCGGTTGAGCTTGGTCCGCGGCTTGGGCAGCAGCCCTTGCAGGTCACCGCCGTCGGCGACGGCCTTGGCGAGGGCGTCCGCCGCACCGGGACGGGTGAGGCTCAGCGGCGCCATGGCCGCCACCGACCCGGCCGCGGCCACGGAGCCGGTCGTCATCACCCGACCCGCCTGGGCCAGCGCGATGCGGTACGGGTCGCCCAGCAGCCGCGCCGCGGACTCGGCACGCTCGTACTGCTCGGCGCCCGTCCTCGCGTCACCGCCGGAGGCGTGCAGCATGCCCAGTTCGAGACGCACCTCGGTCTCGTGGAAGCGGTCACCGAGCTCGGCCGCGTTCTCCAGCGTGGTGTCCAGGTCCGCCAGGGCGGCGTCCCGCTCGCCGACGAGCAGCCGCAGCCCGGCGCTGCGGTACGCGTGGTGCTTGCGGAAGCCCGCGTTCGACGAGCCGGCGGCCTGCTTGAACTTCTCCCAGGTCGTCAGGGCCGAGGCGTGCTTGCCCGCCTTCTCCTGGAGCACGCTGATGTTCGAGTACAGGTTGATCCGCAGATGCGCGGCACTGGCGTCGGTCAGACCCGCCATGCAGGCCAGCGCCTGCTTCTCGTGCTCGAAGGCCGCCCCGAGGCGCCGCTCCGCGAACAGGGTCAGCCCGCGCAGGTTGTGCAGCCAGCCGCGCTCGCGGCGTACGCTCTCGGCCTCGCCCGGACGTTCCCCGACGACCTCGAAGCCCTGCTCCACCTCGGCGACGGCCTCCGCCAGCCGGTTCTTGCGCTTGGACAGGGTGAGCGCGGAGTACAGGTGCGACTGGGCACGCAGCTCCGGGGACAGGCCGGCGGCGTCCTCCCGGATGGCCCGGAAGCAGGCGAGGGCCGTGTCCTGGTCCCCGCGGAAGCCCGCCTGGATGCCGAGCACCTTGAGCAGGAAACCGCGTACGTCGGCGGTGCCGCGCAGGATCGCCGTCTCGAACTCGATGGCGTGGACGAGTTCCTCCTCGCGCTCCGCCTCGGCGAGCAGCCCGGGTATGCCCGACTCGGGGATGCCGGCGAGCAGCCCGATCGCCTCGTCGGCGACGACCGCCATGCCCTCCCAGTTCGTGGAGAAGAACGCCCGGCGGCAGTAGGCCAGTGCGGCGGCCACCCGGTCCACGGCGGAGCCCTCGGAGTCCCTTGCCCGCAGGAAGAGTTCGCCCTCCTCGGACACCGGCTCGAATCCGGCGTCGGGAGCCGTACCCAGGTCCACGGCCAGGTCGCCCTCGGTGACCGGCAGCCCCATGCGGCGCAGACAGCGCACCCGCTCCCCGCGGTAGTCGGCGTACCGGCCGACCGGCTCGCGCACGGACGTCGGTGCGTCCAGCAGCAGTTCGGCGCCCTCGACGAGCTGCGCGTGCTCGAAGGCCCGCATGAAACCGCGCAGCGAGGACAGGTCGGTGCCGCCCATCCCGCTGAGCAGCAGGGGCCTGCCCAACTGCGCGGTGCCCGTGCAGAGGGCGGTCGCGGCCACCGTCAGCACGCGGTAGACCTGCTCGCTCTCCCGGTGCAGCCGCCGCTCGGAGGGCGCGAGCGCGATCTCCTCCAGCGGCGCGGTGCCGGGCGCGGTCTCGGCGGGAAAGAGCTCCGCCCATTCGGACGGGTGCCCGGCCGCGAGGCCGGTGAAGTCGGCGCCCTCGGCACGCAGGGCGTCGATGCCCGCCCGCAGCCCCGTGTACGAGGCGGCCGGGCCGGTGTTCACGTCGACCAGGACGGAGTCGGTGGATACGCGGCTCACCTCGGCCGCCCGCGTCACCATCGCGAGGGCTCGGTGGTGGCGAGGGCGAGCGGCGCGATCTTGTTCTCGACCTCGTCGAGGTCGAAGTCGACGTCGTCCAGCTCGTCCAGCGCGTCCAGTTCGGTGTCCTCGGCGGATTCCGTCCCGGCGGTCTCCGCCTGGGGGGTTTCCGTCCCGGCGGTTTCCACCTCGGGGGCTTGCGCTTCGGGGGCTTCCGCTTCGAGGGCGAGAGCCTCGGCGGTCTCCTCCGGCTCTGTGGACTTCGCGGTGGACTTCGCGGTGTCTTCCATGGCGCGCTCCATTCGGAATCACGGTCGGACGTGGAATGCGGATGCGAAGGATCCGGTGTCAGGGCAGCCGGAACCAAAGGGGTGGGCGGGGATCGTGACGGCGGACGTACGGGGGCGGCAGCGGTCGGAGGTAGGCCCCCGGACGCTCAGCCGGCCGGCGTGCGCATCCGGGCGAACTCGACCACTTGCCGTCCGACGGTGGCCAGTTGCGCGGTGAGATGCGGGTCGCCGGTGCTGCCGCCGGTGCTGTCGTCGGACGCCAGGGTGACGCTCTCCGTGTTGATGGCCACGCCCAGGGGAGTGGGCCAGCCCCTCAGGGCGTGCACGACGGAGCGCAGCCCCGCCAGCGTCGAAGCAGCCTGCGTCCCGCGTGCGGTGACGACACAGCCGACGGCGCGGCCGTGCAGATAGGGACGCGCGTCCTCACGCAGGTCCTCCAGGTAGTCGAGGGCGTTCTTCACCAGACCGGAAACGCCCCCGTGGTACGCGGGCGTGCCGATCACCAGGCCGTCGGCGAGGGCGACGGCCTCGACCAGCCGCCGGGCCGCCGGGGTGCGCAGTGACTCCCCCGGGGCGTAGAGCGGCAGTTGAAGTTCCTCGGCACCCAGCAGCAGGGTCCGGGCCCCCGCCGCCGCGGAGGCCGCGAGTACCGCCCGGACCGCCCGTTCCGTCGAGGAACCGGAGCGCACGGTGCCCCCGATGCCGACGATCAGGGGCCCGGCATCGGCTGGGGCACCAACACCGGGATTCTCCACCGAAAGAACGGAACCCTGGTTCGTCTCCAGCACGGTTACACCAATCTCCTTGACCGGTCGCGGTTTTCGGAGTCTAGACAGGGCGGTTATGCGCTGGTTATGAGCTGGTTATGCGTGGGTTATGCATTGGTTACGCCTGGGCCGGAGGTCTGGTCCGCAGTCCGGGCGGGCGCGTCCTGGGTGCGCAGAACCCGGTCCAGGAGCCGCTGGGTGTCAGGGCTGACATCGATGTCCAGACCGTCCGACATCCGGGCCCGGCACAGCTTGTACCAGGACCTGGCTTGCCCTAACTGGCCCAGGTCGCCGTGCACTTGGATCAGGGTCCGGTAGACGTCCTCCTGGTACGGGTCGATGTCCAGCGTGCGGCGGCACATGTCGATGACCTTCGGCAGCTCACCCCGGTCCAGTGCCTCCTGGAGGAGGAAGTCCGCCGCTCCCAGCGCGAGGGACCGTACCCAGTCCCGCTGCTCCCTGGCCCAGTCGGCGGGCTCACCGGGCAGGAAGTCCCCGGCGTGGAGATCCAGTGCGCTGCGGTAGTACTCCGCGGCCGCGCGCGGATCACTTCGGGCCGCCGCTCGGTGCCCTTCGTTGCACAGCCGCTCCAACTCCTCGAAGTCCAGCCAGGCGTCGTGGAGTTTGAGGGAGTACCCGTACTCGCTGCAGACGATCTCCGCGGCCGGCTGCTCCTCCGCGGCCTGCTGCCCGCTGAGTATCTGGTGCACCGCGTGCTTGGCGACCTTGAGGGAACTGGAGCCCGCCGACCGGGTGCGGTCGGGCCACAGCGCGGCGTGCAGTTCGTCGCGGTCGACCGTGCGGCCCCGGTTGATGAGGAGGTAAAGGAACAGTGTGCGCGCTTTGCCGGCCCGCCAGCGTCTGACCGGGAGTCCCCCCAAGTCCAGTGAAAAGCCGCCGAGGCAGCGTACGACGGCAAGCGTGGAAATCTCGGTCATGTTGGAAACCCTCCTTCTTCGTGGGGGTAACAGGATGCGAACGCACTGGCGGGGTCGGTCGGGCCAGGCCTGTGGGGGAGGCAACCCGGTCGACCGGTGGTACGACCGGGGTGAGGGCCGGTCGCCTTATCTGTGTTGACGTACGGGAACGTCGTGGTCGTTCGGAGAATGCCGGTCAGACGGACGGCGGGAAGCGGAGTCTCCGGTTCGACTCAGGGAATCGGCGGAGGGCTTCCGGGGCCGGTTCACGGCCCTTCACGCGCGCGGGTCGGCCCGATCGGCCTGGCGTCGGTGCTCCGCCTCGGCTGCGACGCGACGGGAAGCCCTCGTCTCACCGGAAGGCGCTGATGGTGTACTCGCTCATGGTGAGGTGTCGCGGCGATTCGGACACGCCCTCACGCGATTCGGCCGGTTTTCCGCGAACTTCGGCGCTCTTTCCGGCCTCGTCGATCGGCGGCTTCACGAAGTCGATTCCGAGAAGGCGCCGCCGGCCGCCGAACCCGGGTCGGTGTACGCACGATCGGCGCGCTGATTCCGTCGACACGTCCCACCCCATGGCGGCGGCGGAGGCCCGGGCCGGCGTGACGAGCGAGAGCCCGGCGGCCGCCGGAGCGGCGGCGACCAGGGCTCCAAGTAGCGTGCGCGGCATGATGTACGTTCTCCAGAGTTGCCTGCCGGGCACCGTCCGGCCGCCCGAGTCAGGAAGATCAGGAATGACTCTGGCTCCTGGCAATAAACAAGCAATGAACAGCAGATACGGCCCCGGCACCCGCCCGTTTCGACTCGCCGGGTGAACGAACTACACCACCCCGAAGCCCGAATCAAACCCGCCCGCCGTTCGCCCCCGCGCGATCACGCGCCACGACGCTCCAGCACACCCCCCGAAGGATGAACCCTCGCCGCCCCGCCCCGACACTCACACGCCGAAGCGCCCCACACCCGCCTCTACCACCCCGCCCGCCTAGGGCGCCGCGCCCCGCCCAGGGCGCGGCCGCATGCCTGGCCCCCGTCACACCGGTCGGGCCATCCCCGCGGGTGCGGGGAGAACCCTTCGCGACCTGGGACGTTGTGGCGGCTTTGCCATTTCTTTGCATGGCTTGGCGCGTTGTTGTGGGGACGTCTCAACGTCGCTGGCGAGGTGTTGAGGTGTCAAAGGGCTTGCGAATCATCCCACGTGTCGGTGACGTGCGGGGCCGATCGCCCTATACGTACGGTTCGCTGCCGCCGGGCCCGCGGACCGCCCAGTTTCGTAAGCGCTGGGAGGTGTGGACTGCGCCTGCTGGGCCGGGTGGGATCCGGGCGCAGCGGGTGCGCGAGGCCGTGGGGGAGGTGACGTGAGGTGCGCGGAACCAGGGTTGGCGTGGGTCCGATCGGGAACAGTTCGTGCTTCCCGTGGCGGTTTCGGAAGTGGTTGTTGCGGCTGGCGCCTT
This sequence comes from Kitasatospora sp. NPDC043949, assembly GCF_056435365.1. Classification (NCBI taxonomy): domain Bacteria; kingdom Bacillati; phylum Actinomycetota; class Actinomycetes; order Kitasatosporales; family Streptomycetaceae; genus Kitasatospora; species Kitasatospora sp. NPDC043949. Next base: position 88,366 of record NZ_JBWKEQ010000013.1, read on the forward strand.
CGGCAGGTGGGCCGGCTGTTCGCCAGGCGTGGTGAAAGGATCTGTCCGGGCCGCCACCGCCTCCTCACCTCCCTCGGGGGCCGCACCCAGTCCCCCCCGCAGGACCTTGACGCAGCCGCCGCCCTCTGCCGCTCCCTGCTCGCCGAACTCCGTGTCCTGGTCGTCCTCGACAACGTCGCCACGGTCAGCCAGGTTCGCCCCCTGCTACCCGGCAGCGCCAGCAGCCGGATAGTCGTTGTCAGCCGCAGCCGGCTCTCCGGCCTCGCCGTGTGCGACGGCGCCCGCCGCCTCATCCCCGGCACCTTGCCGGGGCCTGAAGCCGTCGCCCTGCTGCGCACCGTCACCGCGGGCCACCGGCCGCGGGGCGACCCCGCCCAGCTCGCCGAACTCGCCCGGGTCTGGGCCAAACTGTCCCTGTCCCTGGTCCTGCACATCGCGGTCGAACGCGCCGCCGGCCTGCCCCACAGGGGACTGGACGAGCTGATCTCCGACCTGCGCTACGAATCCGCCCTGTGGGACGCCCCGAGCGTGGAGACGACGAGGACGCCGACGCCGTCCGCCCTTCGGCAACTCGACTGCCACGGCGTCACCCCCGAACGCCTGCGCGTCATCGCCCCTTCCGCGCCCTCGGCCGCGAAGCCCGCGGAACCTGCCGCAGCCTCACCGCCTGGACCACCGACCTCCTCGACGTCGCCGCCAGCCGCGTCAAACGCCGCTTTTACGTCATCGGCGACCGCGCGCCCCACGTCGGTGTCCTCGCCGCCGAACTCCCCGCCTGCCACCATTCACGACCGCGGCACCTGGCTCCGCGACGACCCCGAACAGGCGGATGCACCCGGGTAGACCGTTCGGCGGCGCCGTCCGGAGCGCGGGAGATTTGTCGGACGACGGGCGGTCTGAAGCTGCCATCGTCGAGAAGCGGTGAAACGAACCGACTTGTCAAACCGGCCCGGGCGAGCTGGCAGGCCTCGTCAGGTGATGCGAGCGGCCCTGAACCCGGGGAGGCGCCGTCGGTCGAGGCCGCCCCTGGGCTCTGCTCAACTGTGGCTGCCTGTGGGTCAGTTGTCGCCGAGGTCGTAGGCCGCGGTGACGGGGGCGTGGTCGCTCCAGCGTTCGGTGTGGGTGGCGGCGCGTTCGACGCGGGCGTCAGTGGCGCGGGCGGCGAGGCCCGGGGTGGCGACCTGGAGGTCGATGCGCCAGCGGAACGACGCCTTTTGTAAAAGGTCCACCCGTTCGAGTGTGGGCTGTTCGAGGGTGTCGGCTGGCCTGGGCGGTAGGGGCCTCTTGTGAGCAGTATGACGTTGTTGGCGCCGGTTCGGGCGGTGGTTGGTTCGCGTGTGTCGGACACGCATGGGGACGAGGGCAAGGTCTCGCACCTGGTCCAGGCGGAGTCGGCGACCCGGCACGCGCTGTCGAAGGAGTGGGAGATCGTCGGGTCCTTCGAGGACCTGGACGTCTCGGCCCAGATCACGCCGTGGAAGCGTCCCGACCTGGGGCCGTGGCTCACCGAGCGCCAGGGCGAGTGGGACGCGATGGTGTGGGCCAAGGTCGACCGGGCGTTCCGCTCGGCCAAGGACTGTGCGGACGTCGCCCACTGGGCCGAGGAGAACCACAAAGTCCTGGTCTTCACCGACGACGGCATCACCCTCGACTACCGCGAGGGCCGAGAGTCGTCGTTCGGGAACGAGCTGGCCAAGACGTTCCTGATGCTGGCGTCGATCTTCGCGGAGATGGAGCTCAAGCGGATCAAGGCCCGCGTCACGGCCGCGCACAAGCACCTGCGTAAGACCGACCGGTGGGCCGGCGGGCAGCCGCCGTACGGGTACCGGATCGTCGACCGCCCCGGTGGTGGCCGAACGCTGGAGCCGGATCCGGTCACGTCCGAGGCGGTCCGGTACATGGGCAAGCTCCTGCTGGAGGGGCAGAGCCAGTGGATGATCGCCGCGGCCCTGGAGGCCGCCGGCTTCGACACGCCGTCGATGCACGCGTTCAAGAACCAGGGCGAGTCGTACTCGAGCAAGCGAAAGACTGCTCCGTCGAACCACTGGAACCCGACCAGCGTGGGGAAGATCTTGCGCTCACCGGCGACGATGGGCCTGAAGCTGACCGGCCGCTCCGTCAAGGCGCGCAAGATCGCCCGCGACGCCAAAGGTCTTCCGATCCGGATGGCCGACCCGCTGTTCACGGACGAGGTGTGGGCGGCGATCCAGGCGGCGATGGACGAGCGGTCGGTCACGAAGGAACGCTCGAACGGCGCTTCGCCCTGGCTGGGCGTGCCGCACTGCGACCGCTGCGGCGATCGGCTCTACCGGCAGGTGAACCTCGCCAAGAACGGCAAGATCTACGAGTACTACCGGTGCGCGAAGACGGCCGGCAAACCCGCCTGCAAGGGCCAGTCCGTCAAGGGCAAGCGGGTCACCGCCGCGATCACCGCCCTGGTGGAGCGCCTGGCCGGGCTGGCGATGACGGTGCGCAGGTTCATCCCGGGTGAGGACCACACCGAGCAGCTCAACCACGTCACGGCGGCCATGAAGGACTTGCGCGAGGAGAAGCGCCGCAACCTGTTCGACTACCCCGGCGGCGACGACGAGTACGCCGAAGCCCTCGAACTCCTCGTCGACGAACGCCGCCGCCTCGCCGCCCTCCCACAACGCCCCTCCGCCTGGGTCGAGGTCGAGACCGGCCAGACCTTCGCCGACGCCTGGACCCAAGCCGATCAGGAAGCCCGCCGCCAACTCCTTCTCGGCCTCAAGGCCCGCCTCTACATGACACCCACCATCGAAGGCTGGTACCTACCCGCCGAACTCGAAGCACGAATAGCGAAACTGGAGTGCACCGGAAGCCCGGCATAGCTTGGGTGGTCTGGATCCTTCTCCATATTGGCTGTCTCATGATCAGACGTGAGGCTGGGCAGCGGCAGCGGAGCGTGGGGACAGCGGCAGAAATGAGGCACGTGCGAGTGAACCTTTGTGAGGTGCATGTTGCTGTCGGCTCAGCGGTGACGCCACAGCGAGTGCAGCCGCAGGACGTCCATCTGCCAGTGCTGTTGGAGTCCGTTCTGCGGGTGCGGAAGCTCCCTGCCGAGCGCAGCCGCGACCTCGCGGTAGACCCCCGTCGGGGCGTGGTCACCCGCGACGACAAGGGCGGACAGCAACGGCTCGCCAGCTGGCGTGTCACCGTCGACGCGGATGAGCAGCTCACACTGCTCCGATCCCCGCAACCAGGGCAGGTCGCGATTCAACCGGCGGCTGATTCCCGACCAGGTGATGGTGGATTGGTGACGGGCGACATCACGGAGAACGTGCCCCACGGCCCCCGCGAGTTCGCTGAGCGCGGCTCGCGTCAGGGCATGACGCTGTGTCACGTCCCCGGAGGGCGCCTCGGCCGTTACGCTCACCTCCCTGGTCGCCGTGGTGGCGGCAGCCGGCGGCGTCGAGCCGGTGGGTTCCGGGCGCGGGGAGGTCGGTCCCGCCACAGTGGCCTGCAGCCGAAAGCAGATCTCGAACAGCTCCTGAAGATCCTTAGAGACACCACCAACGAGCTTGCGCCGGAGGATCTTGGCGTGGGCGAGATCGCTGCGCAGGGCAAGTGAGTCCCCGTTCTCGCCAGCCCGGCGGGCGTTCTCCAGCAAGCCGTGGATGCGGGCCAGGATGTCGTCCGCCTCGCGCGAACTGATCCACTTGTGTAGGTCCCTCAGCAGCCGCCGAAGCGTTCTGGCCGTCGAGCCCGGCACCCCGGGGGCGCCGAGGACACGCACCGCCTCCTCGCGGATCTCGGTTGCGGCAGATACGTCGTCCGCAGCCTTGGCCCCCGCGAAACGGGACACCAGGTCATCGGCTCGTGCGGCGTGGCCGGGCGAGGGATGCTCCGCCTGGCGGGCGGCAGGGATTCCGACTTGCCGCACTCCTGCGGCGTCTCCAGCCTTGGCGATGAGTGCGGGCCGGTCGGCGTTCTCGGCTTTGGTGGTGCGTGCCACCTCGATAGCGCGGCTGTCGGGTCGGGTCGGGTGGCTCCCCGAGCCGGGGGTGCCCGCCCGACCGGTGACCGTGGTTCCTGCGGATCGGGTCGGATTGGGGCGGGCGGTCGCCAGCCGTGCCTGGACGGTGTGCCCGAGCACCCGGGCGAATTCTTCGAGGAGAGCGGGACTGGGCAGCACGAGGCTGCCCCCGGCACGGGCTGTCTCGAAGTTGTGCAGTTGTCGTTCCGCCTGCTGGACCGCGGTGGCCAGTCGTTCCGCCCGTCTGCCCTGGGTGCGGGGTTGGAGGTCCTGGGCCTCGCGTAGTACCCGTCGTAGCTCCCGGATCCTCGACGGTTCCGCGTCATCTACCCGGGAGTGCGGTACGGCGGCTGAGGGCGGTGCGATCCGGTAGTGGTCGTGGGCCGCTCGGACGGCCTGCTCGCACCAGCGCTGGAAGGCGGCTTCCGCCACTGGTATCTCCGCGTCGAGCTGGCGCAGCACGGTTCGCAGGTAGGGTAGGACGCGTCCGGACCGGCCTTGGACCAGGACGCACAGCGGGGCCCGGCCCGGGCGGAGCGGTCGGTCGACCTCGACCAGGAGGGACCGCCGCTTTGGGTCGGGCAGGTGTGACAGATCGAAGTTGGCCCGCTGAGAGAGTTCCTCCCATGAGGTGGTCTCTCCCGTTCGGGCGACCTCGATCAGCGCCTGTCGGAGGAGTTCCGCCAGCCGGCTGCGCGGGGCATAGGCGGGTGTGGTCTCGACCCGGGTTGGTGCCGCCTTCGGCGCGGCCGGGGCCAGCGGGAGGGCGGGGGCAGGGTCCTCCAGTGCGACCTCGGGGCGCCAGAGACCGGTTCGTTCTGCTTCCAGCCCGGACAGGCAGGTGACGCCGTCGGCACGGACGGCCCAGCCGGTGTTTCCGCCGGAGGCGTCGAGGTCGTCAACCAGCAACCGGGCCACCCCGTTGAGCCGGTAGACGTACTGCTCGGTGGGTGTCGGCACGGCATCGGGCAGCGAGACGTAGGAGCGGACGATCCGGCTCGCGGCTGCTTTCACGAACGCCCGGATCAGGTAACGGCCGGGCACGGTGAAGTGCGAAGCGGCCGGGGGAGTCGCGGCCGTGTCGACCGCGAAGACGACCTCCGCGCCCCGGAGTGGCAGACTCGCCGGGAACGGGGTCTGTCCCACACCGCGGGTGGGCAGTGAGCCCTCGGCTCGCAATGTCTCCAGTGCGGGGGGAATCAGGCCCTCGCTGGTCATCCGGCACGACTCCAGGGGCGCCCACGGGATGGCCCCGGCACTGGCGGTCACCAGCCCGATCAGGACGCGGCGGTCGGTTCCCCGTGTCTCGCAGCGGACCCGCAGGGCATAGCCGCGCCGTGCCACCATGTCGTTGACTACGACGCCGTCCCGTCCGAAGACCCATTCGACCCGGCCGGTCTTCGCGCCGAGACTTTCCACGGCTCGCCGCCAGCTGTGGTAGTCGCCGGGATGGAGCACGAATCGCAGGTGCTGTTCGGTGGCGCGCAGCCAGAAGTCCACTGCATCCCCGGGCCCGTTGCCCAGGCTTCGGAGGTCGGCCTGGGCCAGGTGACCCTGGTCGGCCAGCCAGGCTTTCACATCGCGTTTGATGAAGAGGTGGTCGGCGCTTTCCACGCCGGTTGCGCTGCGGTGGCACGTGGGCTTGCTGCCGTCGCGGTCCGGGTAGTGGGAGAAGTGGCAGACCTTCCACTCGTACCGTTTGGTCATCAGCTTCTCGCCGCAGCCACCCAGGTGCGTGCCGCACCAGAACTGGTCGGTTCCGAAATGGCGTCGGAACTCGTCCAAGTTGTGCGGTTCCTCGGGGGCGATGACGGGCCGGTCCGAGTCCGGGCCTCCGATGACGGCCGTCTGTACGCGTCGACTGTCGACTGCTGCCACTGGGTTACCGCCCGATCGGTCCGTCGCTTGCTTGCGGCAGAGGATACGTCAGGTCCGACCGACCGTCAGCGCTGTTGCCCGAGTCGTGACGCCGTGTGCGAACCAGTGTGGAGTTGGGCAGCGGGGCGCCGCCTACCTGGACGGTAATCAGGACCACCGCGATCGCGGCGAGCCCGAGCAGCCCACCCCTCACCCCACTCCGTCAATTTCACCCCCACCCCACCCGTCCCGGCGGGGCCCGGCTACTCGACGTCCTCGTACTCCTCGTCGTCGTCTTCGTGCTCCTCGTCATCTCGACGATCCACGGCCGGGGAGTTCACGAGGATGTCGCCACCCAACTTGCGTACCTCGTCGATGATGCGGTTCTGCTCCTCGGCCGATCCGAACGGGTGCGAGGTAGTGGCCCGTGCCTCAGGAGCTTCCGCGAGGGCCATCAGCCGCTTCACGGCCTGCCGCGCGTCGTTCACGGCATGGCGCAGGGCTCGCCGCTCGGCTGCCAACTGGGCGTGGATGGACTGATCGGCGCTGGCCTTCTCCTTCTCCGAGTTCTGCTCGTCCTCGACCTCGCGAGCCTTCCCCGGGTCGGAGAGCACCACGATGCTCCACTGGCTGAGTGCTTCGGGGGCCACACCCCCCGCGTCCTTGCGGATCTTGTCCTCAGCCGTGAGGTCGACCGCCGGGACGGAGTACATCGTGGCCGTGTTGCGTCCGAGGAGCTGCGTGTCGGTGAAGGCGTTGAGGCACTCCCGCTCCGGGTCGAAGGCCTTGGCGGCGAAGGCCAGGGTCCACAACCCCTCCTCGGACTCCGTGAGCCCGGCGATGATCTGGTCCGCGTTGGCGCGGAACGGGACCGTCCGACCCACCGCCGACCCGACGTTGCGCGTGATGAGTTTGTCCGTGATGAGCGCGACCCCTCCGGCCACCGCGAGGGTCTGCCGCGCACTCTCGTTGCCGTTCAACGCGGGTTGGACGAGTTCGGCGAAGTCCGCCGTGGGAACCGGCTGCCAGTTCCCCATGACGCCCTTGGTGAGCACGCCGCCGTTCGCCCAGGCGTTCCGCGCTTGTTGGAGCGATCCCGCCTTGTACCCGCGCCAGGGCAGGTCGATGACCGGCCCGAGGAGTTCCGCGTACCCGGCCGTCCTCATCTTGCTGGTGCCCTTGATGTCCTTGGCGAACCGCTTGACCTGCTCGAAGATCTCGGGTCGGGTGAGGAAGTTCACCAGGTAGACGGCCCGCCAGAGTGCTGTGCCCGGAATGCGGTTGTTCTGGAACACGACGGGTAGTTCCGCTGGCTTCCGGCGACCGATCGCGAGCCCGATGATCTCCTCCAGGAGATTGTGCTGCGGCAGCCCGGGAAGGCGGATGCGGCTGATCGCCCGGGTGCCGACCTCGACGTTCTGCGCTGCCGCGTCCCAATGCCGGAACTCGACGTGGATCGAGGCGAGGATGGAGCGGATCGCGTCATCAAAGACCTCCTCCGCGGAGAGCCCGGCCGAGCTGTGCCGGTGGACGCCGACCGTGACCTGGGCCGGCAGGACAAGGGTCTGGCCAAGGCGCACCGCGCGGTCCGTCGGCTGTGCCTCGTTCACTCCGCGCTGGAATTCGGCCAGGAAGCCGGCGAGTGCCTCCTGCCGGCCGAGCGCCATGCGCTGGCTGAGCGCCTTCTCACTGGCACCGCGTCGCTGGGGCTTCTCGGCGGTCAGCACCTTGAGAGCAGTCGCGGCGATGTCGTCGGCGTACGGTGCTTCCCCTTCGGTGAGCAGCGCCCAGGCACTGGTCAGACGCGTAATGCCGTCGCGTACGGCGAGGACGTCGATGTGTTCGCTGCCGTCGGCGAACTCGAGCCGGCACGGGTGCGCGATGACGGCACGGGTGATCCGCCGGGCCAGGATCGACCGGTCGTAGGGATTCGGATTGGCGTGTCGAGTCTGCTCGATCGTCTGCGTCAGGTGGTCCCGCAGATGATCGCGGTCGCGGTAGCGGTAGATGACACGGGCATACGGCCGTCCGTCCTCGTCCACATCGCCGTGGACCTCCGGATCGTTCACGGGCAGTGCTCCCTGGCTGGTCCGCGGCTGGTGCCCCGGGAACAGTTCGGTCAGCCATACCCTGGCGTGGAGCGAGCGGAGCGTTGCCCCCTCCACGTGTTCTTCGATCAATGCGGGCGCCTGCCCCTTGGAGGAGCGCAGTTGGGCTGCCGCCGTGTCGGGGGAGACGACGGCACGAGCCACGACGTGCCACCCGTCCTCGTCCAGTGAAGCGCCCTCGGCTGCCAGACCCGCTCGAACCAGTGCGGAACGATCACCCGCGGTGGCGGGAGTCGGCAGGGTCCGCTCGAATCCCGAGACCGTGAACTCCTCCCCCGCGAAGCGGAACGAGATGCTCTCGGGGTTGCTCGCCGGTGTCACGACACTGGATCCGTGATCGCTATCTTCCTCGTCGATGGCCTGGGATTCGCTGACGTCAGACATGTTCTTCCTTTCAAGAGACTGTCAAAGTTGACTGATTTCCATCGATTGCTCCCCTGGCTGGCCACTGCCTCGACAGTTAGACTGGGAACGCAGTCAGGGCTCGCGCCCCGTGCGCGTGCCAGGTCTGCTTTCACGGACCCCGGCCGACGGCCGGGGTCTCGTCATACCGCCGCCCTGTCCGACCCCTCGGTCAACTCCGTTCCGGAGCCAGGGCCTTCGGCAGGTACCGGCCGAACCAGCCCCACATCATCCGCTTCGCCTCCTGCCTGGCAATCGACTGGCACGCAGCGTGTGCCACCAGGTCCGCCATCTGGAGCCACTCCGAGGTGTCGGCCGGAGCCTGCGCGGCCGGCAGTGGGATCCACCGGGGGTTCACCAGCCGGTGGACCTCTTCGTAGAGCCCCTCGGTCCCGTCCCCGTCGACGATCAGCCCAGCAGGTTCACCGATCTCGGCCAGCCGCCGGTTCAGGCGACGGAGCAGCCCCTCGTAAGCCCGCCGCTTGGCCGTCCCCCAGTGCGAGGGCTCTTCGGCGTAGACCGTCACGATGTCGAGCGAGGGCCAGGAGCCGATCACGGAGAGGGCCTCCTGGGCCATGCGGTACCGCTCGATCTTGCGGGGATTCAACCCGCCCGGACGGCCACGCCCTCCGAGGAAGTCGGTCGCGTGCAGCTCGAAACCAACTGGCACGCTGTGCTCGTGGTTCCACCGGTGGCGCATGTTCTGCCAGTCGGCTAAGACTTCAGGGGCCAATACGGGGGAAGCCCCAATCGCGGTGTAGAGCGCGAGGCCGGTTTTGGGGATCCCGGAATCGTCGACGTACCACAAACGGTCGACCGACTGATGGGTGTTGATGGTGGTTCCCGGCCTTTCGCTCGAATCCGAACATGATCAGGACGATCTGCGGCTGCACCGCTTCGAACTGATCGACCAACCGGGCTGAGACACGGCCGGACACACGGATTCGGGCGATACGTGCTGCGTCTCCCCACCACCAGGCTCCCCGGGCCCTGTCTCGACGGCCTGCTGAGACTCAACGAGTCTGTGAGGTCCGCCAGTCAGAGTTTCCGGGTAGCGTTCGGCCGTCTGCCGAATGCCGGTCACTAGGTCGTGGAGGGCTCGTACACGCCCAGGCTAGATCCACTGCCTTCACGTGGTCAATTCAACTATTTATAGGAAGACTTGAGTCACATGGTCCACCTGTCCACGGGAACGACCGTGGCCTGCTCGCCCCGGAGTGAGGAAGCGGCGGCGAACTTCCAGGTCGGTCGCGCCAGCCGTGCGGCGCGCGGGGAGGAGTACACCGCCGATCGGTTGGCACGGGGCCGCCGAGCCTGAGTAGGAGTCGAAGGTGCTGCCGCCGACGACCGCGGTGACGGTCTCTGCGCAAGCCGGGTTCTGTTCCTGCGCGGTCCCGCAGAACTCCAGGGGGCGGATGAGGCCGGTCGTCGCCGCGGTGCTGGCGGGGCACATCCGCAAGGCGTACCGGGATCCCGAGGCGCGCTGCGGCATGCGGACCAGGTACGTGGGCCGTGAGCGGGCCGATCGCAACCACCCCCCGGTGGCTGAGCAAGGAGGAGCCCGACGACGCACGAAACGCCGCTGACCGGGACGACCGGTGACCGGCGGCGTTCCGCGAGCCGGGGAGCGGAGTACTATGCGAACTGGCCGTGCGCGTAGTCCCACAGCCTGTCCGCAGCGAACCGGGTCGATCGACCACCGCGCGACGCCCGACATAGTGAACTCGGTCTATGACTTCGGACTCGCGTGTCCTCGAAGTGGCGGCCTGTGACACCCTTTACGAGCGGTGAGGCGGCCAGCAGGACCCTGGTGGCCGCCCCCTGCACGGGAGTCTTGCAGTAGTCGGAAGTCAGCAGGTTTCCTTCCTCGTCCCGACCGCCTGCATGGTGGCCCGGCTGAGGCGGCGCGTCAGGTTGGTGTGGATCCAGCCAGGCTCAGAGGAGTTGGCGACGATGCTGTCCCCCGCCCAGCGGCGGCTGATCCCGACGGCGAGCAGGACGTCGGCCGTCTTCGGCTGCGCGTAGGCGGCTCGAACACGTGCCCGACACGAGCACCGACATATCGCTCCGCACCATCCGGGTGCGGCACTATCGCAGCTTCGGGCCCTAGCGGCCGTTGACGAGCGGCATCCCACGTCGCTCCGCACCGCCCGGTCTGGCACCATCGCAGCATGACGGCGCGCGCCACGTCGAACTGCTCGTGTGTCACACCCCGCACCCCGTAGGTGCGGCTCCATCGCAGACTTAGAGGAGCTAACACAAGGCCCGGACGCGGCGGTAAGCGATCACGCAGCAGGCCAGTTTGAGGAAGGCCTCGTGGATGTCGTCGCGGATGTCCCAACGGATCCGCAGACGTCGGAAGCCGTGAATCCAGGCGTTCGTTCGCTCGACGACCCACCGCACGGCTCCGAGCCCGGAGCCGTGCGGCACTCCTCGACGGGCGATGACTGGCTTGATGCCCCGCTTCCACAGCAGCCGGCGGTACTTGTCGAAGTCGTAGCCACGGTCGGCGAACAACTGGCCAGGCCGATGGCGTGGCCGACCGGTAATCCCGCGGATGTGCGGGATCGCGTCCAGCAACGGCAGCAACTGGGTGACGTCGTGGCGGTTGCCGCTGGTGAGAGTGATCGCCAGCGGCGTGCCCCGGCCATCCGTGATCACGTGGTGCTTCGAGCCCGGCCTGGCGCGGTCGACCGGGCTCGGTCCCGTTTTGGGCCGCCGCGACGGGCCTGGTGATGCGAGCCGTCGATCACCGCCCGCGACCAGTCCAGCTCGCCGGCGCGGTGCAGCTCGGTCAGCAGCACCTGGTGAAGCCGGTCCCACACCCCGGCCTCGTGCCAGTCCCGCAGTCGGCGCCAGCAGGTCATACCCGAGCCGAAGCCGAGCTCCTGCGGCAGCCACTCCCACTGGATCCCTGTGTGCAGCACGAACAGGATCCCCTGCAAGCAGGCCCGGTCGTCCAGCGGCGGACGGCCGATCCCGCGAAGCCGCTGCTGCCGCACCGGCAGCAGCGGCTCGATCCGATCCCACAGGTCATCCGACACCAACCACGGCGGTCTCTTCCCCACGGCCTACTCAACAAGCCGATGGACAACCAGACATGGGCACGAAGCCGTTCTGTTAGCTCCTCTTAGAACCCCCTGCATACGCTGCTGGTCGAGAACAGCAAGATCCCGAGCCTGTTCCACCCATACGTGTACGAGGATCGCGAGAGCCCGTCCGCGATCGCCGAGGACGGATGCGTCTGCCATCAGACCTTCATGGACCCGGAGTTCGGCCTGCCAGTTGTCGCACGCCACTACCGGACCGTCAGCGGCAACATCGAGAACTGGACGTACCGCACCTTCGCGTCGGCCGGACTCCGGGCCGGGGAATCGTTCGCGTCATTGATCATCGATGGGGGCGCCTACATCTGGATCAGGACGAGCAGCGGTCTGCTGTCGATCATTCTGGAAGGCCGGGCGAGCGGCTACAGCGTCGGCTACAACGGGGGCGGCCCGAGTGCGCTGGCCTCCTATATTCGCCAGCTCATTGAGACGGGTGGCCGGGACACGCGTCCCTTGGACCGTGCCTACGACGAGCAGCCCGATCGCAACCTGCTGGCCTGGACTTCCGGCAAGGAGGCACCGCGACGCAGGAGTTCACGCTCGCCGACCTTCGCAGGATTCAGCGCGGCTGAGCCCGAGCTGAGCTGAGTCCCGCAGGCTGACTGGTCGGCGAGGTAAGCCATGCGCCGGCCTCCTTGTGAGGAACGCCGACCTTTCCGCCGCTTGCCCTCGGCACCGTTCAGGCTATGCTGCCCGGAGCAGGATCTCTTGTCGACGTCATGTACCAGGACGAGATACTCGGCCAGCTCTGCCGCACCGAACGCAGAGCCGAACTCCATGCCAGGACCGCTGATCTGCGCAGGTGGTCCTCCACGGTGTGGCGCTGGCCTGATAGGTTCCGGCTGTGCGCCCACAGCGGCGTCACTTCGCTGCTTGACTCCTCCATATTCCCATGACCGGGACCCTACTACCGCTGGTCCGACTGCGGCGGTTATGGTTCGGGACCCGAAGCGTGCACGTGACACACGGACCGCACCAAAGTAAAATGTCCGACCCCGACGCATCCGTGCCCGCGGAACGCCCCAGAATCCCGAATCAGACTCCGAGTTCTCGCTGCTCGGCCAGTGTGTGGCGGTCGCCCTCGGACGACCCGAGGGTCGCAACACCGGAACTGCGGGAGCAGTTCTCGACCCGCTCCAGGTGGCGGTCACCCTCTGGGCGGCCGAGGATCCCAACGCCCGCTGGTGGTGGGGACAGCCCGCCGCGATCGGCGTGGCGGGTCGCCCCGGGACGACCGAAGATCGCAACCTGATGCTGGACGCCCCGGTGACGCCGGATACTTCGTGGCGGTCACCTTCCGGGGTGATCGAGGATGGAAATAAGCGGTGGGTGACGCACGAGGTGCTCCCGGCGATGTGGCGGTCGCCCTCTGGGGCGGCCGAGGGCCGCGACTGCCGGTACTTGGCGACCGCGTACGCGGCGGCCACGTGGCGCTCACCCTTCTGGGCGACCGAGGCTCGCAACTACCTGAGTTGGCTTCGTGACCACCCGGGCGACTTCGAGGTGGCGGTCGCCTCTAGGGGCGGCCGAGGATCGCAACGGCCCGAGAGAGACGGACGGCATCGTTCTGGGCTTGACGTGCCGGTCGGCCCGGAGTGCGACCGGGGATCGCGACGTTCGGCCACCTGGGCGTCGCCGCTGGACACCCCAGCGGAGGTCGTCCTACAGAGCGATCGAGGATCGCAACATCGCGTACGACCCGGACAAGCGGGGCCGTGACCGGGTGGCGGTCGCCTTTCGGGGCGACCGAGGATTGCAACGGCGGCATCGACTGGGTCCGCAACATCGAGACCCCGTGGTGGTCGCCCTCCGGGGCGGCCGAGGATCGGAACTCCACCTACGTGTCCTCCGCGCTGTACCGGAACTTCGTGGCGGTCGCCTTCTGGGGCGGCCGAGGATCGCAACTCGGCCAGGGCGGCCATGGTGAGCACGGGGCCGGGCCTGGCGGTCGCCCTCCGGGATGACCGAGGATCGCAACAAGACGCTGGGGTCGCTCCAGACGACATCCCGGACGTGGCGGCCGCCCCCCGGGGCGACCGAGGATCGCAACGGGTTGGAGACGTACAAGGTGGCCGTCGAGCTGGCGTGGCGGTCGCTCTCCCGGGAAGCCGAGGAAAGCAATAGGTAGACGCTCACGTCGGCCATGCCGAGAGTAGCGAGTGGCGGTCGGCCTCGCGGGCGGCCGAGGATCGCAATGACGCCCTCACCACCGTCGGCGCGATCGCCGACGACGTGGCGGTCGTCCTTTGGGGCGGGCCGAGGATCGTAACTCGTGCTCGTCCCGGCGACCCGGGCCGGAGCCGTAGTGGCGGTCGCCCTCCAGGGCGAGCGAGGATCGCAACGCCGTACGGGCCCGCTGTTCCTGCGCGTCGGTGAGGTGGCGATTGCTCTCTGGGGCGAGCGAGGATTGCAACGCACCAGGGGTGGACTCGGCGAGGACGGCGATCGCGTGGCGGTTGCCCTCCGGGACGGCCAAGGATCGCAACCTCGAGCACTGGGAGGCCGGCCTGATCCTGCGGCACGTGGCGGTCGCCTTCGGGACGGCCAAGGATCGCAACGTCCCGGTCGATCGGGTCGAACCGGACTGGGCCGTGTGGCGGTCGCCCTCTGGGGCGGCCGGGCATCGCAACCAGTTGGTGCCCAGACGTGGGGCGACCGAGGATCGCAACGAGCGTCACCCACGCGACGGCGAGCGGGCCCTGGAGTGGCGGCCGTCCTCCGGGACGAGCGAGGATCACAACATCGGGCCGGACGGCGGCCCCGTGCCTACGCCGTCGTGGCGGTCGCCCTTCTGGGCGGCCGAGGATCGCAACGACGGTACTGGCTGCGGGAGTGGAACTCGAACGGCCAGTGGGACTACTACGGCACGTACCGGCACGAAGGCCCCTACTTCCCGTACCGTCCGGAGGCTGTCGGCGACTCCCGCCTGTGGATCACTGAAGACCCGGAGGAGTTCGCCTCCCGGGGCCCTCTTGCCGGACTCACCGCCCGTTGCGACGGCGGTCCGCTCGGCCTGCTCGACCTCGAGACCCTGCGCGACACCCTCGGCCGGCTCGCCGCCGAGGACCACGACGCTTGGCGGGCCGGCAACGGCGATGCCCCAAGGTGGGATTGGTTCCGGTTCACCGAGGACCGTGACGAGAACATCGCCAAGGCCCGCGCGTCCGCTGTCCCTGCCTCCGCACTGCTGCGGCTTGACGGCTCCTGGGTCGATGCCGACGACTGGCGTGATGACTACGCGAGCTATTGGCAGTACGTCAATGCTTACCTGGGTGCCCTATCGGACGACACTGTGGTGCTGGCCGTCACCTGCCATTGCTGAGCACCCAGGCAGGGAGCTGTTGCAGCTGGCGGACGTCGCTCCGAATCGTGCCGTCCGCCAACCCGGCTGATGCCCAGGCCAGGACCCCGGTATCGAATCACTCCAGTCCGTCCGCCGAAACTGGCCCCCGGTCCTACTGAACCTGAAAGGGTGCTGTTGGGCTGCCTGCCTGACGGACGCTGGTCTCCTCCGGTAGTTCGTCGATCAGGGCCCGGCGCTTGTGGGTTCGCGCTTTCACTGAACCGATGAGTGTCTGCAGGTCCTGGTACGCGGCCAGGCCGCCGTGGCGCCCCTGCACGATGGCGGCGAACGGGCGGCCCGCGTGCTGGGCCGCCAGCCATGCGCCGGTCTCCTTGTGGGGAACGCCGATCTTCCCGCCGCAGGCCTCGGCGGTGTTCAGGCCGTGCTGCCAGGAACAGGAGCCCTTGCCGACGTCGTGCACCAGGGTCAGGTACCCGGCCGGCTCAGCAGAACCGAACGCGGCGCCGAACTGTCGTGCCAGAGCTGCCGATCCGCGCAGGTGCTCCTCCAGGGTGTGGCGCCGGCCTGATGGGTTCCGGCTGTGCGCCCACAGGGGCGTCACACCGCTGCTTGACTCCTCCATACCTGTTAGACCTCCCTTGACCGGGACCCTACTGCTGCCAGGCCTGCAATGGCGGCATGCTTCGGAACCCGAAGTGTGCACGCGACACGCGGGTCGCACCGAAGCAAGGTGTCCGATTCCGACGGATCCGGGGCCTCGGAACGCCGCGGCATCGTGAATCGGAACCCAAGTTCTCGCTGCTCGGGCGGCGTGGCGGTCGCCTTCCGGGGCGACCGAGGATCGCAACCGCTATTCCGCGGGCCGCTGCGGCCGCGTCCACGTTGTGGCGGTCGCCTTCCGGGGCGACCGAGGATCGCAACCTCGTCGCTGGCCGCGAACATCGCCGGCGCGGCCTGTGGCGGTCGCCTTCTGGGGCGACCGAGGATCGCAACACCGACGCCAACAAACTCGACATCGACCACCTCGTAGTGGCGGTCGCCTTCCGGGGCGACCGAGGATCGCAACTTGCATGCCGAGAACGACGTGCAGGGCGAGGTCGACCAGGGCGCTCGCCTTCCAGGGCGACAGAGGATCGCAACGCCATGAAGGCGAGCCAGGCCACCCGCGTTGCCGAGTGGCGGTCGCCTTCCGGGGCCTTCGAAGATCGCAACCTGGCCGTCAAGGACCTCAAGTCCAAGGACAAACCGTGGCGGTCGCCTTCCAGGGGCGGCCGAGGATCGCAACTCCCACGTCCGCCCGCTGGACGGTCTGGACGTCCAGGTGGCGGTCGCCTTCCAGGGGCGGCCGAGGATCGCAACATGACCGGGCCGTGGGGCATCGGTATCGGCGTCGCGTGGCGGTCGCCCTTCGGGACGGCCGAGGGTCGCAACACCGAGGGCGCGAGCTGGACGCCCATCTCCGGCGCTGGTGGCGGTTGCCTTCCGGGGCGGCCGAGGATCGCCACTCGCGCACGCCGTCGACGCGCGCGAGTGGCGGTCGCTCTTCGGGGCGGCCGAGGATCGCAACCTCTGCGTCGGCCTTGTCCGGGCCCGGGCGGGGAGTGGCGGTCGCCCTTCGGGACGGCCGAGGGTCGCAACTCGATGAGGAGGGCCTGTCCTGGCCGGAGCAAGACCGTCTGGCGGTTGTCCTCTGGGGTGGCCGAGGATCGTAACGACATCCAGGTCATGCGGCCCTGCCGCAAGGCCAACGTGGTGGTCGCTGTCTGGGCGGGCGAGCGCATCGCCGGTGGTGGTCGCCAGCACCTGGGATGGCTACTTCTCTTCTAGGTAGTTTGGGCTTGTGCAGTGACCTGGCCTGGGGCTTGGTCGCATTCGTAACTCGTGTGTCGTGGCGGGTGGGTAGCCTTGTGGGTCATGCGTGACGAGCCTCTCTATGCCCATTCGCCCAATGGTGCTGGCCGGTGGCATCTGCTGGGTGATCATCTTCGTGGGTCGGCTGAACTGGCTGGCCGGTTCGGTGCGGTGTTCGGTACGGGTGCCGCGGCTGAGTATCTGGCGTTGGTCCACGATGTGGGGAAGGGCGGGTGTGTGTGGCAGGGCCGGCTGGTGGAGGTTGCTGGTACCGGTGGGACGGTCGGGATCGACCACAAGAGGGCGGGGGTCCGTCTTGCGGCGCAGTGTTTGCCGGGGCCTCTTGCCGGGGTGGTGGAGGGCCATCACGGGGGTTTGCGGTCCTGGGGTGAGATGCGTGCTTTGCTGAGGGAGTTGCGGGCACGGCCCGGCGTTGTGGAGGAGGCGATTCGCCGGGTCGCGGCGGAGGTTCCCGAGATCGAGTCTGCGGGGATCGCGGTACCGCAGTGGCTGTCAGACCCCGACAGTGACAGCGACTTCGCTGATGTCGACCTGATGGTCCGGATGCTTTTCAGCTGCGTCATCGACGCCGATCGCCTGGACACCCGCGCGCACCGCCTGGGCCGGGTTCCGTATGTTCGCCCGGACGCGGACATGGCCGCTCTGGGCAAGCGGTTCGAGGAGGCCCGGAAGGCCATGCTCGCCGGCCGGCAGCCGTCGCGGATCGATGGGATCCGCACGAGCATCTACGAGCAGGCTGTGGCCGCGGCGGACGGTGAGCCGGGGATCTACCGGCTGCACGTGCCGACCGGCGGGGGAAAGACACTGGCCGCAGCCGCGTTCGGACTGCGCCACGCCGCGCGAAACGGTCAGCGGCGGATCATCGTCGCGGTGCCGTTCATCAGCATCACCGAGCAGAACGCCTCCGTCTACCGGAAGATGCTCGGTGAGCGGGACGTCCTCGAACACCACTCCTCCGTCGATCTCGAGCGTGCGGGGTGGGCCCGGTTGGCGGCGGAGAACTGGGACGCGCCGTTCGTGATCACTACCACGGTGCAGCTGTTCGAGTCCCTTTTCAGTCGTTCGCCGTCGAGGATGCGCAAGCTCCACCGGCTGGCCGGAGCGGTGATCGTCCTGGACGAGGTCCAGGCGCTGCCGGACCGGCTGCTGGTTCCCATCCTGTCCGCATTGCGGGGTCTGACCGAGCGGTTCGGCACGACGGTGCTGCTGTCGTCCGCGACACAGCCGGAGTTCAGCAGCATCGACGGCACCGGGCACCGGCACGTCATCCCCGACCCGGCGCCGCTCTTCTCGGCTCTCGAACGCGTCCGCTACGAGTGGCGCGAGGACACCACGCTGGCCGCCATGGCGAGCGAAGCCTCCCGGCACGAGCAGACGCTGATGATCGTCTCGACCACCCGCGACGCCAACGCCGTCCACGAGCAACTGCCCGAGGGTGCCCTGCACCTGTCCACCCGCATGACCTCGGGACACCGCCGGGAGACGATCGAGGAGATCCGAACGCTCCTGGCAGCCAAGCAGTGTGTCCGGGTTGTGTCGACGTCGCTGATCGAGGCCGGCGTCGACCTCGACTTCCCGATCGTCTTCCGTGCCTGGGCCCCGCCGGAGAACCTCCAGCAGGCGGCCGGCCGCTGCAACCGTGAGGGCCGCCTGCACCGCGGGACGGTCGTCGTCTTCAAAGCCCACGACAGCGGCAGGATCCCGGACCCGTCGTACATGCTCTCGCTCGGCATCGCCGCCAACCGCTTCGGCGACGGCCCCGGAAGGGCCGATCCGGACGACCTCACCGCACTCGCCCGCTACTCCAGGACCCGCTACCGGCTCCAGGGCCTCGCCAACCTCGGGGACCCGATCGAGGCGCTGCGCCGGGAACTCGACTTCCCCGCCGTGGCGGAGCAATTCGTCATGATCGGTGAGAGTACGGCGAGCGTCGTCCATGTCCGGCCCGAGCTGAAGCCCGAGGAGCAGGCTGCGGCCCGTGCTGCTATCGACATGCTTCGCACGGGTCAGCCCTGCGGGCCCGAGACCCAGCGCGTCCTGCAGCCCCACATCGCCGGCATCCCCAGGGCCGAGGCGGACGCGGCGCTGGAAGCCGGCCACGCGAAGCTCATCGTCGACGACCTCGTCGAGTGGGTCGGTCCCTACCATCCACAGCGTGGCATCGAGCCGCCGAATCGGTAGCGGTGCCCGGGCGGCTGCCGGCCCCGACCACTCTCGCCCGGAAGCGAGTCGGCTGGCCACGTCGCGAGGGACTCCCTGCGCCTCCTCGCCCTGAGCGTGCGGAGGCCTGACTGCGGTCCGGCGAGGACAGTCGGGTCGGAACGCGCGTGTTGGGTAGGCTCCCGGACCGTGGCGCCGCCTCCTCGGAGGGGTGGCGAGGATCGAAACACAGGCGTGCTGGTGTCTGTCAGCACGTTCGCGCCCCCGTCGGCTTGCCGGCGGGGGCGTCATTGTCAGTGACCCCTGATACACATTCGGCAACGACATGGGCCGTGGGCATCACGGTGCCGTCGAGGCTGTCAAGCCCTCCCGGGAAGCAGCTTCATAGGAGTGCTAGTGATGCTACGGTCCGTGTCTGACACATCGTCACATTGCCCTGGAGAGGGTGATTTCCTTGCCGAGCCATGCCCAGACGCGCTGGCCGGAGCCGCCGGTGACCGTCGAGCTGTGGGGACCACTGGCCTGCTTCACGCGACCCGAACTGAAAGTCGAACGGGTCAGCTACCCCGTCATGACGCCCTCCGCGGCCGTCGGAGCGCTCAGCGCCATCTTCTGGAAACCGGAGATGCAGTACGTCATCCAGTCGATCGAGATCCTCACCCCGATCGACTGGATCAACATCCGACGCAACGAGGTCAAGTCCGTCATCACCGCACCCCGCATCAAGGCCCTGCGCGCGGACCACAAAGAGCGCTACGACGTCGAGCACGACCGGGACCAGCGCAACACCGTGGCGCTGCGCGACGTCGCCTACCGGGTGAACACCCAGATCATCCCGACCCGCAGCGCCAAGGCACCGGCCGCCAAATACCGGGAGCAACTGCGGCGCCGCACCGAGCGCGGCGGGTGCTTCTCGCAGCCCTTCCTCGGCTGCCGGGAGTTCTCCGCGGGCTTCGGCCCCCGCGGATCATGGCCCGGCAGCCCCGCCGACACGAAGGCCGGCCCCATCGAGCGCACGGAGGAACTCGGTGTGATGCTGCACTCGATCAGGTACGGCGACCGCGGCCAGGAGACCTACCACTGGTTTCGCGCCCGCCTGGACAACGGCGTGCTCCACGTTCCGCGACGCCCTCTGGGCGACGACGAGGTCCACATGCCCGCCGGCTCCTGGCGAACCGGAGCCTGACCATGCTGCTGCAACGCCTCACTGAACGCGTCGCCGACCAGGAACACTCCTACACGAAACCGGCGACGATCAAATGGGCCGTGTTCCTCGACGGCGACCTGGCGGACCTCCAGGACATGCGAATGCCCAAGGGCGAGCCCGCGCTCCGCCTGGCCGTGCCGACCTCCACCCGCACGGTCGCCATCGCGCCGTGCCTGCTCGCCGACAACGCCCAGTACGTCTTCGGCGTACCGAAGGCCGACCCCAAAACCGGAGAGGTCAAGGAAAAGGACGCAGCCCGGGCGGCGAAATGCCGCACGGCCTTCGCCGACCTCGCCCGCCAGTGGGCAGCCGCCAACCCCGGCGACCCCACCGCTGAAGCCGTCCTCCGCTTCCTCGCCACCACCATCGACCTGCCGGCCGACATGGCCGCCGGCGACCTGGTCGCCATCAGCATCGACGGCCAGTGGGCCCACCAGCAGCCGACCGCCCTCCAGTTCTGGGCGGACAAGGTCAGCGACTCCAAAGGAGCCGGCAACACCGGACTTTGCCTCGTCTGCGGACACGAACGCCCGCTACTCGCCACCGTTCCAATCTCGATCGCCATGGGCGCCATCCCCGCCAAGCAGGCCAAGAGCACCCAACTCGTCAGCGTGAACACCGCCGCACAAGGCCGCGCCGGCGTCACCGCCGGACTCGCCGCCACGCCCCTGTGCGAGAGGTGCGGGACGGCCGCCACCACCTCACTCGGCGAACTCCTCGCCGACCCGAAACACCGCCGGCGCGCCGACACTGCGGTGACGGTCTGGTGGACCCGCGAACCCGTCAAATGCAACCACTTCGGCAACCTGGACGACCCACAGCCCGAGGACGTCACCAACCTCATCGGGAAGATCTTCAAACCGGGCACCGGGACCACCGAATACTCCGCCGACGTCAACAAGTTCTACTCCGCCACCCTCGGCGCGAACTCCTCACGCGTCGTCGTACGCGACTGGATCGACGTCCCCCTGCCCGTCATCGAAGACTGCCTCGGCCGCTGGTTCCGCGACCACCGATACCTCGACCCCTGGTCACCCCACACCACCCAGGACCACCCGGCCCCGGACACCGACCCGCGCTACCAGGCCTACCCAATCTGGCGACTCACCCTCGCCTGCGCCCGATGGGTCAAGACCGACAAGAAATACCACCCCAAGACCATCCCCGAAGGCCTCGACGAAGCACTCCTCCACAGCGCCCTCCACGGCACACCACCCCCCGCCTGGATGCTCCCCCGACTCCTCGCCCGCATCCGCGCCGACCGCCGCATCGACGGCCCCCGCACCGCCCTCCTACGCCTCGCCCTCACCCGCCACCACGCCCAGGAGCACGGCATGCCCGGCCTCGACCCCAACGCCACCGACCCCGCCTACATGTGCGGCCGCCTCTTCGCCACCCTCGCCGCAGTCCAACGCCGCGCCGCCAAAGACACCGGACGAACCGTCAACACCACCATCACCGACAAATACTTCGGCACCGCCATGAGCAGCCCCGCCACCGTCCTCGCCAACCTCCGCGCCGGCGCCGAGAACCACCTCCGCATCATCCGCCGCCGTAACCAGCCCACCGCCAACGCCCTCGAAGCCCGCATGCGCGACATCTACCACCACCTCAACGACGTCCCCCTGCTGCTCACCGTCCCCGAGCAGGGCCGCTTCGTCCTCGGCTACGAACACCAGCGTGCCGCCGACATCACCGCCGCACGCGCCCACAAGGCTGCCAAGGAGCAGGCCGCCGGGCCGGCCGAGCCCCAGCCCGCCGGGGCCGGCGCGCTCTTCGACGTCTCGGACCTCGTCGAAGCCTCCCCGGCCGATGCCGAAACCGTCTGACCACCCACCCACCGGAAAGCGAGAGCCCACCATGACGATCCCCGCCCACCTCGACCCCGCGCGCAAGCACGACTTCGTGTTCCTCTTCGACATCGTCGACGGCAACCCCAACGGCGACCCCGACAACGGCGGCGCCCCCCGCACCGACCCCATCACCATGCAGGGCTACGTCACCGACGTCGCCCTCAAGCGGAAGATCCGCAACACCGTCGCCCTCCTGAACGCCGGCCGCCCCGGCTACGACATCTACGTGGAAGCCGGCGTCGCCCTCAACGCCCAACACGAGCGCGCCTACGATACCGGCGGCGCCGCCAACGAGTCCGAAGCCCGCGACTGGATGTGCCAGACCTTCTACGACGTCCGCATGATGGGCGCCGTCATGACCACCGGCAAGAACCGCGACCGGACCGCCGGCCGCGTCCAGGGCCCCCTGCAGCTCACGTTCAGCAGGTCCATCGACCCCGTCACCACGATCGAAGTCCCCATCACCCGCGTCACCCCGACCCGAGTCGAGGACCTGGCCACCAAGCAGACGGAGATGGGCACCAAGAACATCGTCCCCTACGGCCTCTACCGCGGCGCCGGCCACTTCTCAGCCCCGCTCGCCGCCAAGACCGGCGTCACCAGCGACGACCTCCACGCCCTTTGGCAGGCCTTCGAAATGATGCTGGAACACGACCGCGCCGCCGCCCGCGCCTCCATGGCCCTGCGAGGCCTCTGGGTCTTCAGCCACTCCGACGCCTACGGCCAAACCCCCGCCCACAAGCTCCTCGATCGCGTGCACGTCACCCCGCTCGGCCACACCGCAGCACGCTCGTACTCCGACTACAAGGTCACCGTCGACACGGACGTCCCGGCAGGAGCCACTCTTACCGCGCTCGTGGACTAGCCAGACGCCACACAGCCCAGTCAGCTACCTCGCAACTTGAGAACTCAACAGTGGACCGCATTCGGGCCACGGCAAAGTCAATGCCGGCACGTTCGGGGCTCATGACGGTCACCCCTCTGGCGGCTGAGGACCGCAACGGGATCGGCTCGGGCGCGGCGGCGTGGGTGTGGCGGTCGCCCTCCCGGGCGGCCGAGGATCGCAACACCCCGAAGATGCCCCCGAACATCGCGGACGGTTCGATGGCGGTTGCCCTCCGGGGCGGCCGAGGATCGCAACATGAGGGCCATGCCGGGTCAGATCGGGGTGGAGCGGTGTGGCGGTCGCCTTTCGGGGCGGCCGAGGATCGCAACCACGTCAGGACCAAGCGCTTGCCGCTGCTGGCGCGGTGTGGCGGTCGCCCTCCGGGGCGGCTGAGGATCGCAACACGTTGTCATTCGTGAGGACGTAGCCCAGCGAGCCGGTGGCAGTCGCCCTTCGGGGCGGCTGAGGATTGCAATGAGACCGACGCGGACGTCACCGTCCGCGCCACCCGGTGGCGGTCGCCCTCCGGGGCGGCCGAGGGTCGCAACGCCGTGTTGATCAGCACGTACTCGCCGGGCGCCGTGTGGCGGTCGCCCTCCGGGCGGCCGAGGATCGCAACACGCTGCTCGACGCCGACCCGACCCGCCTGCACGCCGTGTGGCGGTCGACCTCCGGAGCGGCCGAGGATCGCAACGGCAGTACCGACAACGGCTACGACCGGATCGTGGGGGTGGCGGTCGCCCTCGCGGCCGAGGATCGCAACCCCAAAGACCGAGGCCAAATTCCACGATCAGGCTGTGGCGGTCGCACTTCGGGGCGGCCGAGGATCGCAACACCGACGACGAGCTGGAGATGTACGTCAACGACGCTAGTGGCGGTCGCCCTTCGGGGCGGCCGAGGATCGCAACTCCACCCCGCTGGACGGCAAGGCGTCAGACCTGCGGGGTGGCGGTCGCCCTTCGGGGCGGCCGAGGATCGCAACGACATGCCCGCGAGCCTGCGGACCCTGGTCATGGGTGGCGGTCGCCGTCCGGGGCGGCTGAGGATCGCAACAACCAGCACAAGGACTACGCCGTGCGGAACCTCATGTGGCGGTCGCCCTCCGGGGGGCCGAGGATCGCAACCTGGCCAACAGTCAGCCGGACCGCAGCCGCGTGCACACGTGGCGGCCGCCCTCCCGGGCGGCCGAGAATCGCAACGGCCCGCCCGGCTCCGCGAAGACCTCCGGGCTCCTCGTGGCGGTCGCCCTCCGGGGCGGCCGAGGATCGCAACATTCGCGACCTCACCCCGTACACGGCGGAGGTCGAAGTGGCGGTCGCCCTCCGGGGCAGCCGAGGGCCAAGGATCGCAACCGGCTGACGATCCGCGACCTCGCGAGGGGCAGCGAAGGGTGGCGGTCGCCCTTCGGGGCGGCCGAGGGTCGCAACAGGACTTCCGCGCAGACCAGGGTGTCCAGGATCTCGCGGCGGTTGCCCTTCGGGGCGGCCGAGGATCGCAACGCGATGTGGGGCGCGGCCGGCGGCGAGACCAGCCTCGTGGCGGTTGCTCTCCGGGGTGGCCGAGGATCGCAACCTGGACATCGACCCCGACGCCGAGTGGGGGGCCGACGTGGCGGTTGCCCTCCCGGGCGGCCGAGGATCGCAACCCTCCACCTCGCCTGCACACTGCCGAGGCGCTCCGGTGGCGGTTGCCCTTCGGGGCGGCCGAGGATCGCAACCAGGTCGCCGTCACGATGCGCGCCCTGGACCCCGAACGTGGCGGTCGCCCTCCGGGGCGGCCGAGGATCACAACCCCAAGGGCGGCGCCAACAAGGCGATCCCCCTGGCGTGGCGGTCGCCCTCCGGGCGGCCGAGGATTGCAACAAGGACCGCGTTGTCGCAGGTGAGACCATCACCAGCTGCGGCGGTCGCCCTTAGGGGGTGGCTGAGGATCGCAACAAGACGCCGACGGCGAAGCTGGGCATCAACGGGGCAGTGTCGGTCGACCTTTGGGGCGGCCGAGGATCGCAACTACGCGATGTCCGAGTAGTCCTCGGTGGTGTTGGTCAGTGGCGGTGGCCCTCCCTGGCAGCCGAGGATCGCAACACGAGGCCCAGGTCCATTGGGCGGTGGAGCGGGCGGGTGGCGGTGGCCCTTCGGGGTGGCCGAGGATCGCAACGGCCTGACGCCAAGCACGGAGCAGGCCCTTGGCGAGCTGGCGGTCGCCTTCCCGGGCGGCCGAGGATCGCAACCGGCAGTTCCGCCTCACCCAGCGCGTCTTGAGGACACATGGTGGTCGTTTTCTTGGGTGGCCGAGGATCACAACACCAGCTGGTCCGCGTGCACGGCCAGGGCCTGGCGCAGTGGCGGTCGTCCTTTGGGTGGCCGAGGATCGCAACTGGGACAACCAGAGCTACCGCGTGCTGCGGTCGCTGGTGGCGGCCGCCCTTCGGGGGAGGCGAGGATCGCAACCGGCCGAGCTTCCAGGCTGCCTTGTGGTGGTTGCCCTCCGGGGCGGCCGAGGATCGCAACCACGCATCGAGCAGCACGGCGACCAGCCTGCCGCGCGTGGCGGTCGCCCTCTCCGGCGGCCGAGGATCGCAACACCCACGCCTACATTTACGCCGTCACCGTCAGCGCCAAGTGGCGGTCGCCCTGTGGGGCGGCCGAGGATCACAACTCCAGCTGGAATCCGGGCGGGGCCACATCGTCCCGGCGTGGCGGTTGCCCTCCGGGGAGGCAGAGGATCGCAACACCGGAACTGCGTGAGCAGTTCTCGACCCGCTCCAGGTGGCGGTCACCCTCCGGGCGGCCGAGAATCCCAGCGCCCGCTGGTGGTGGGGCAGCCCGCCGGGATCGGCGTGGCGGTCGCCCTTCGGGACGGCCGAAGATCGCAACCTGGTGCTGGACGCTCCGATGACGACGGGTACTTCGTGGCGGTCACCTTCCGGGGTGATCGAGGATCGCAACAAGCGGTGGGCGACGCACGAGGTGCTCCCGGCGATGTGGCGGTCGCCCTTCGGAGCGACCGAGGGTCGCAACTGCCGTTACTTAGCGACCGCGTACGCGGCGGCCAGCGTGGTGCTCGCCCTTCTGGACGACCGAGGATCGCAACGGCCCGAGGGAGACGGACGGCATTGTTCTGGGCTTGACGTGGCGGTCGGCCCGGAGTGCGATCGGGATCGCGACGTTCGGCCACGGGGGTGTCGCCGCTCGACACCCGGCGGAGGTCGTCCTACAGGGCGATCGAGGATCGCAACATCGCGAACGACCCGGACAAGCGGGGCCGTGACCGGGTGGCGGTCGCCTTTCGGGGTGGCCGAGGATCGCAACGACGGCTTCGACCTCGACGACTGGACGGGTTTCCGCGTGCGGTCGTTCTCAGGGGCGACCGAGGATTGCAACGGCGGCATCGACTGAGTCCGCAACATCGAGCCCCCATGGCGGTCGCCCTCCGGGCGGCCGAGGATCGCAACTGCTGCTCGCGGCGGTGCCAGGCGAGGACCCCGAGGTGGCGGGTTGGCCCTTCGGCGGCCAAGGATCGCAACGGCATCTACCGGGCTGGCTTCACCACCGAGGCGTGGTGGCGGTCGCCCTCAGGGACGACCGAGGATCGCAACAAGACGCTGGGGCCGCTCCCGACGACATCCCGGACGTGGCGGTCGCCCTTCAAGGTGACCGAGGATCGCAACTAGTTGGAGACGTACAAGGTGGCCGTCGAGCTGGGGTGGCGGTCGCTCTTCCGGGCGGCCGAGGATCACAGCATCCTCCTGAACCTGCTCTTCAGCACCCAAGCTGCGTGGCGGTCGTCCTTCGGGGCGACCGAGGGTCGCAACTGGTCGGTGACCGCCCATTGTCCGTGACAGCACGGTGCGGCGGTCGCGCTCCGGCGTGGCCGAGGGGCACAGCTCCCGCCGGGTGGTGGGCCTGCCGCACGCCACACCGTGGCGGTCGTCCTCCGGGACGGTCGAGGATCGTAACTGAAACGCCGTGTAGGACACCTTCAGGACGCGGGCATAGCAGTTGCCCTCCCGGGCGGCCGTGGATCGCAACCGCTATGTCTATGAGGCTGGCGAGCCGACGGGGTAGGTGGCGGTCGCCCTCCCGGACGGCCGTGGATCGCAACCACCACTGCACCGGCACCACAATCCTGGACGACGATCGGTGGCGGTCGCTCCCCGCTGTGGCCGAGGATCGCAACCACTTCCGCAACGCCGAGCCTTACGGCGTGCCAAGTGGCGGTTGCCCTCCGAGACGACCGAGGATCACAACAACCCCTCACCGAGCGCTGCCCTGCTCCTGCGTGGCGGTCGCCCTCCTGGGCGGCTGAGGATCGCAATGACCGCTGGTCGTCGACGTCGCTGACCAACGGCCTGGTGGCGGTCGCTCTACCGGGCGGCCGAGCATCGCAACCCCGAGATCTACGCCTACAAGGGCCAGCTGCTCGCCGGTGGCGCCATGGCGGTCGCCCTCTGGGGCGGCTGAGGATCGCAACACCCGCTCCGCCGACGGCCGCATCCGCGACCTGCGCGGGTGGCGGTCGCCCTCCCGGGCAGCCGAGGATCGCAACGGCTACGTCACCGCCGTCGCGGCCGGCGCCGCGTCGTGGCGGTCGCCCTTCGGGGCGGCTGAGGATCGCAACGCGCACGCCTGGTCGTACAGCGCGCGGGCAGCACGGAGTGGCGGTTGTCCTCCCGGACAGCCGAGGATAGCAACGTGAAGGCTGGCGGCTGCGTCCTGGACCAGCTGGCGGTGGCGGTTGCTTTTCGGGGCGGCCGAGGATCGCAAGTCCGCCGCGACGTACAGCGTCACCTCCTGGCCGCGGGGTGGCGGTCGCTCTCCAGGGTGACCGAGGATCGCAACGTCCTGGACGAGGCGGCGGTGATCTGCCCGGGGCCGGTGGCGGTCGCTTTTCCGGGCGGCCGAGGATCGCAACGCGATGCCGCGCTGTCCGCGACCCAGCGCCGGAGGGTGGTGGCGGTTGCCCTCTTGGGCGGTCAGGATCGCAGTTCCGGTGCGGTGCCGAGCTGGACCCTGAGACGAGAGTGGCGATCGCTCCCTGGAGTAGCCGAGATCGAGTCGGGGGGACTCGCTGGGGACCACGCGTCGTTCACCACTATCACTGAGGTGCCTTTCGGCGAACGAACAGCGCGGGCTGTCTACCGGCTGACGTGTAGCGATGGTTATGGCCGGGCGGCTGGGGGCAAGGGGTTGCGGGCGGTGGCCATATCTAGAGGGATGTTTGGGTCTGGATCGTCGGGGGAGCTGACCTGGGGCGGACGGGCGTTTCGCTTGTGGAAGCAGGGTCACGTAAATCGCTTTGTTGAAAAATCCACTCCGGGAGTGCCGTGCGACTTCCTTCGCCGCTGGCGTATTTGCTACCGAGAGGAAGCCCCGACGTGTGGAATGCCTCGCGTCGGGGCCGCCTCTTAATTCCGTCGAACTACCAGTTTCTGCTGCCTAGTTGTTCAGATCGAACACTGCCGTGACCGGTGCGTGGTCGGACCACCGTTCGGCGTGGGTGGCTGCGCGTTCGACGTAGGCCTCGACGCACTTCTTAGCGAGGATTCCAGTAGCGATAATTAGGTCGATCCGCCAGCGCATGGCGCCAGGTTTACAAACGAAGGTCCCCAGGTCAGGGGACCTAAGTCACACCTGATGGCGGTCGGATAGATCGTAGGCTACCTAGATGAGCACCACCACGGCCGAGCGCACCTCTCTGGCCACCCGAACTGTCCGCGCTGTCGTCGGCGCCCGCGTCTCCGATACCCACGGGGACGAGGGGAAGACCTCCCACCACACCCAGCACGAGTCTGCCGAGCGCTTCGCCGCCGCTCGCTTCTGGGAGATCGTTGGCCAGTTCGAAGACCTCGACGTGTCCGCCCAGGTCTCCCCCTGGAAGCGGCCGGACCTCGGGCCCTGGCTCACTGAGCGTGAGGACGAGTGGGACGCGATCGTCTGGGCCAAGGTGGACCGTGCGTTCCGTTCGGCGAAGGACTGCTCTGACCTGGCCCACTGGGCAGAAGTGAACAAGAAGATCCTCGTCTTCACCGATGACGGGATCGTTCTGGACTTCACCAAGAGTTCCGACGACATGGCCACGATGATGGCCAAGGTCTTCCTGATGATGGCGGCGATCTTCGCCGAAATGGAGCTCAAGCGGATCAAGAACCGCGTCACCGGCGCTCACCGCCACCTCCGGAAGACCGACCGTTGGGCGGGCGGGCAGCCGCCGTACGGGTACCGGATCGTGGACCGGGTTGGCGGCGGCCGAACCCTTGAGATCGACCCGATCTCGTCTGCCGTCGTCCGGCTCATGGGGAAGCTCTACCTGGAAGGCAAGAGCCTCAACCACATTGCCGAGATCTTGACCGCAGCCGGGCACCTCACCCCGGCGCAGTACGTGATCAAGCAGCAGGGCGAGAACTCGCGCAGCAAGCGGAAGAAGCCGCCGCTGAGCATCTGGAATCAGACCAGCGTCGGGAAGATCCTCCGCTCGCCGGCAACCATGGGCTTCAAGCTCCTCGGGACCAACGCCCAGAACAGGCGGATCGCCCGCGACGAGAAGGGCATGCCGATCCGCATCGCGGATGCGATCTTCACCAATGCAGAGTGGGACGCTCTCCAGGAGGCCCTGAAGACGCGCACGGTCGTCAAGGAGCGTACAAACGGGACTGCGCCGTACCTCGGGGTGGTCCACTGCGACACCTGCGCGAACCGCCTCTACCGTCAGCTGAACGAGGCCAAGAACGGCAAGATCTACGAGTACTACCGGTGCGTGAAGACGGCTGGCAAGCCGAAGTGCGGCCCTGGCTACTCGTTCGCGGCCGACGAGTTGACCGCCGTGATCGACGCCGTGATGACCTTCGAGCTTGGCCGGGTGCCGCTGACTGTCCGCAGGTTCGTCCCTGGTGAGGATCACACCGAAGAGCTTGAGACCGTGGTCCAAGCCATGGCGGACGTTCGAGAGGAGAAGGACTTGCTGGCCTACGACTACCCCGGCGGCGATGAGGAGTACAAGGAGCGCATCACCGCCCTGGCGATGCGCCGTAAGGTGCTCGCAGCCATGCCTCACCGGCCTTCGGAGTGGGTTGAAGAGGACACTGACCGGACCTACGGGGATGTCTGGGCTGAGATGGACACCGAGCGCCGGCGGCTGCTGCTTATCTCTGCGGGGGTCAAGATCTTCGCCTCCCCGGAGGTCATGGGCTGGTACATACCGAAGGACCTTGCTGCCCGTGTCCAGAAGTACGGGCGACAGGTTCCCGACGCCATCGCGCTGGGGGCCGACGAAAGCGGAGTCGTCACCACGAAGCAGTGGGGCGGCTCCCTGGAGCGCGATGAGGTAGAGGCAGCCGCCTAAGTGCGCCGGTGCGCCGGGGGCTAACTAAGTAACTAAGTTTCTGGGCCGGGCGGACGCCTGGTAAGGTTCAACGTGTTGAAGGGCCGGGGCTCGTCCTGTCATGGATGCCCCGGTTCCTTCCCATCTACGTTTGGGGAGAGCTGTAGTGAATCTGAGGCCCGTGGGTGCTCCCGTTCTGGCCAGCGAGGTGTACGCCGGTCTGGCCGGCAGGATCGTCCGGCACGTGGAGCCGATGACCGAAGCTGACAACGCCGGCATGTTTGCGAGTCTCTTCGCAGGCTTCTCCGCCATGATCGGGAACGGCCCGAAGGTCCGGGTGGGCCGGCGCAGGCAGAGCTTGGCAATCTGGTCGCTGATGATGGGCCCGACCGGTGAGGGGCGGAAGGGCACGGCAACCGATGAGATGGAAGAGTTCCTTCGCGTTGCGGAGCCGAAGTTCTTCGAGGGGAAGAATGTCTCCACGTCGCTGAACACTGGCGAGGGCCTGATCTACTCGGTCCGAGATCACCGGATGAAGAAGAAGAAGGACCCGGAAACCGGCGAGTGGGAAGAAGAGCTGACCGGCGGCGTCGATGACAAGCGCATCCTGGTCATCGCCACCGAGTACGTGAACGTGATGTCGAAGTCCGGTGGTGGCATTCTCGGCGGCGTTCTGCGAGATGCCTGGGATGGCAAGAACCTGGTCATCAAGACCAAGGAATCTGAGACCGCCTCGGGCGCTCACATCGTCGTCCTCGGGCACATCACTCCCGAGGAGTGGGATGCCAAGGTCAAGCCCGCCGACATGTCCGGTGGCTCGTACAACCGATTCCTGACGTGGTTCACCCACAAGGAGAAGGATGTGCCGATCCCACCGAACATTCCCGGATGGGAAGAGACGACGGATGCATTGGCCGAAGAGCTGCGCGCGGCGGTGGAGTTCGCCAAGAAGGTCACGGAGGTCACACTGACGGCCCCCGCACAGAAGATGTACGTGGACAGGCTCTATGCCGAACTCTCCTACCGGGGCGAGACTGATCCGGTACTCAAGGAGTTCGTCCAGCGGCACGTTCCTTACCTCATGCGCCTGGCCGCCGTGTACGCCCTGATGGACCAGCGCGACAAGATCGGTGTGAAGGACCTGAAGGCCGCGAAGGCGGTCCTCGACTACTGCCTCGCTACCGTCGTCTTCCTGCGGAAGAATCGCGCCGTCCCCGTCAACCGCCAGTGGGAGAACGCGAAGGAGAACGTCCGGCTCCACCTGGAAGAGGCCGGCGAGGCGGGGATGAAGCGGATGGAGCTGATGAAGCTTACGCACTACAACTTCAGCGGCGACCGCTTCGATGAGCTGATGGCCAGTGTGGGCGCGGTCGAGACGAAGCAGGCCCGAGGCGGAAGGCCGACCAGGATGTACAGCCTGCCGGCCGCGCGGACCGAGAGCTGACCGGCGGTGACCGACGAAGAGATTGCCCAGAAGATCGCCGAAGTGGAATGGGCCATGGCGGAGCGAAAGTTCGCCGAGCTGAAGGGCAAGCCGGAGCTGGCTGGGGAAGTCCTCGGATGGTGGGCGAGCGGTGAGCAGGCCGCCCGGTGGATGGCCTCCGAGACGATGCCTGCCGATGCCGTGCCGGTGCTCCACAAGATCGCAGTCAGGCAGGCGCAGGTGAAGGAACTCCTCGACGCGATGGACAGCTAGCGTCGGAAACGCAGAAAGGCCCCCACTAGCCGGAAGGCTGGTGGGGGTTCTTTCATGTCCGGATCACTCGGTGTACCGGATGCTGGCGCTACCGTCGTCCAGGTCCAGGCCGGTCACGATCGGGCGCGTACCGGTGTCCGTGACCGCTAGGGCAGTGCGCTCCGCCTCGGCCTCCGCGAGGGCCTGCTGAGCCAGCGCGGCGGCCTCGAACGGGCTCATCTGGTGGAGCGCGACCCGGGTCTTCTCGTCCTCGATCCGCTGTGCCTTCACGCCGCCCAGGACCAGGGTGGAGACGACGGCCAGGATCGCTTCCTGCGGCAGACCCGGGACGTACACCGCGAGCAGCGCCAGGAGCGCGCCGACGAAGCTCACGATCGAGGCGGGGTTGTTCTTCAGGCACTTCACTTGCTGCCTCCGCTGAGCTGGGAAACGAGCTGGGCGGCGGCCCGCTCGTACTTGGCCGGGGCCTCCGGGCTGCCGGAGAGCTGGACCACCTGAGACACCTGGAAGAGCGGGGCCTTCGTCAGGAAATCGGGTCCGTACTTCGCCGGGGCCAGCTCCTTCATCGTGGTAAAGAACTTCCGGGCCGCGTAGTGCGGATCGGTCACCTGGGCGACCGTGCCCCAGCCCATCGAAGGCCGCTGCTGGAAGAGGCCAAGGCTGTCCTTGTCTCCGTACCGCAGGTTCTTCAGGCCGCTCTCCTGGATCGCTGTGGCGATGCCGATCACGGCCGCTCGGTCACCGAGGCCGGCGCCGAAGACCGCGTGAGCTTCCTGCCGGATGATCGCGGCGTTCTCCCGCATCTCCGCCGTGAACTCGAAGCCCACCTGATTGTGGGTCAGGGGGAGTGGGAGGAGGGAATCCGCGGTGGCTCCGCCGTGCGGGGTGGGCTGCTTGGCGGGCGGTGCGGGCGGGGCCGGGGTTGCCGGCCGCTGCTCAGTCGGGGGATTCGGCTGGGCCGGGGGAGCCGTCGCGCCGCCTCGGCCGGGCAGGAAGACGCGCTGGCCCGGGTAGATCAGGTTCGGATTCGGGAAGCGGTCGGCGTTGGCCGCCAGGAGCGCGGGCAGCTCGACGCCGTGAGCGTGAGCGATGCCCCAGAGGGTGTCACCCTTCTTCACGGTGTAGGTGCCGCTCTCAGCCTTCCTGGGGGCCGGCTTCGGTGCGGACGGCTGCGACTGCGGTGCCTGACGGGTTCCCGAGGGGATGATGACCGTCTGGCCGGGCACGATGTTGTCTGGGTCGCGGAACCGTCCGGCGTTGGCCTTCAGTAGGGCCGCCAGGCTCACGCGGTGGGCCTGGGCGATGGCACTGAGGGTGTCGCCCCGCTTGACCGCGTAAGACCCGACAGAGGGCCGCTCGGCGGGCTTCTCGACCGGCTTGGGGGTCGGCTTCTCGGTTGGCTTCTCTGTGGGCTGCGGAGTCGGCTGCGCGGGCTTCTGGGGGACGTTGATCACCTGGCCCTCGGCGATCTGGTCCGGGTTGCGGATCTCAGGGTTGGCGGCGAGCAGATCGGACAGGGGTACGCCCAGTGCGGCGGCGATGCCGAGCAGGGTCATGCCGGCGGCCACCTTGAACTTCGTGCTGGGACCGATTGGCGGTGCGGTCTGACCTCCGCCGGCCTCTGCGTACGGGGGGTGTCCGAAGCCGTGAATGCGGGTGGTGGAAGCCCAGTTGGTATACCGCTTGCGGTAGACGCCGTCACCGTTGGCTGACTGCCCGGAGCTGGTGTTCCCGCCGATGACCTCGATGTCCCGGCCGCCGTTGGACACGCCGATCACCAGCTCGACATGCGAGCCGCCGTCAGTGCCGAAGAGCGCCTGGTCGCCGGGACGGGGAGTGCGGTCGAACCGGCCACGGCTCTTGAACCACTGCGTCGCCACGCTGCAAGCGGCGGTCCAGGGGTAGTCAACGTTCGGCCGCATGCCGGCGTCCTTGAAGACGATGGACTGGAACGACTGGCACCACGGGTATCCGTAGCCATTCGCCGGGTAGCCGGGGATCTGGCCGAAGCGCCGATTGAACACGGTGTCGTTGTTCGGGCCCTCGTGGTAGTCAACGTGCTTGAGGGCTTGGGTGATTACGTCATTCGGAGTCGGCATTGAGGCCCCCTCGGTTGATGGTGAACAGCAGGATTTCGCGGCGAAGCATCTGGTTCTCCGCTCGGAGCGCCCGAAGCTCGTCCTTGATCTCTTGAAGCTGGGACTTCAGTCGGTCGGACTGCTCCTTGAATGCGTCTCGCTCCTCGGCGAGAACACGAACAGTCTCGGTCTGCGTGCGCGCCTTGTAGCTGACGTAGCAGGCTGCGAAGAGGCCACTGAGCCCGAAGGCCGCGGTGGCCATCTCGGCGAAGCTCGTGAAGACGGTCACGAATCAACTCGCCGAACTAGTCGGGGTGATGACCTGTACCGAGGCGGAGAGAGGACGGTACGGGGCGGAGCGAGTGAGAAGCGCCGTCACCTCGGACTCGATGAGTCGATGGATGTGCTCACGGACCACATCGACGCTCTTGTCCGGGTTCCAGTACTCGGCGGTGGAGTATCCGAGGTACTTCGCAACCGCCTTCACGTCGTCTTCGGTCAGGACGACGGAAACGTCAAACGACTGTCCTTGCATAGGTTTTCCTTAGATGTACTGGAACGCTCCCGCATCGGTGGCGGCGTCCCATTCCTCCGGGGCGAGGGCGACGGCCCAGCGCAGGGACATGCGCTGATTGGCTGCATCGCCCGTAGTGTTGCCCCACATGCGGATCTCGATCGGTGTTGCAGAGTTGGCAAGGTTGGTCTGCCAGCCCACGGGGCGGCCGTGAATCCAGGCCAGGCGAAGGCGCTTCGCGCCCAGAGCCTCATTGGTGAAGTGCGAGGTGGAGCGTCCCGTCACGGGGTCGTAGACCTGGAACCCGGCCATCCATCCCGCCCCGAGCTTGCCAATGTCGAACTCGGCGACGATGGCGCGGCTGGAGACACCCCACATGTTGATGAAGCCCTGGGCGGTCGGGCTCGGCATCTGGCCGGCGGCCTGGGGGACGTTGGCAACAACAAGCTGCTGCTGACGGGCTGCGCGCTGCGGCGTACGTTCCAGGGTGGAGATGCGGCGCTTCAGCGCCGCCAGCTCACCAGCCAGGCTGGGGGTCGTCAGTTCCGACATAGGTGAATACCTCCGCTGGACAGAGTTCGAGGGTTACGTCTTCGGCTCCCTCTCCGGCCTTGGCCTGGATCTGCATGACCTTGTACTTGCCCGACAGTCCGGGCCAGTTGGGAGTCTTCACGCGGACCTCGACCAGTTCGCCGACATGGACGTCGGACACCGAGGGGTACAGGCCGGGGATCAGCCGGACCGAGGGAATGGTGATCGGGGTCTGACCCTGGGAAATGAGCTTGCGCGCATACCCGTTGATGGTGTCGATCTCGGTTACGTTCGAGTGAGACTCGATCTGGTAGAGGCGGGGGATGCGCCGGTTGGGGTCCTCTTCCAGGTCGCGGTTGTACCACCAGTTCACGAGCTGATCGTGACCCTCGCCCGCACCTGTGACGGTGGCGGCGGTGGTCATCGCCGTGCCGTCCACGGAGACGCCGGTGACATCGCAGTTGCCTCGATGCTCCAGCACGATGCCGGATTCCTGTCCGAGGACGGGTACGAGGAAGTTGAAGTCATTGCGGACCTTCGAGCCTTCCCATCGGTGGTCGATCCGGAAGTCAAAGCCTCCGGGGATGCTTGGAGTTGGAGAGAAGGGGTTCGAGCGGATCGCGGCGAGTTGTTCGACGGCCTCACCGACCGATCGCCACTCATAGCGCCAGTAGGTTCGATCCCGCAGAACGCCGGATCGGGCATTCGTGTCGAAGGTGAGCGCGCCAACTCCGTTGCCGTACGGGGCTCCGAGGTCCCACCAGCGTTGGTCTGGCTGCTGGCCGTCGAGCTTGGCGCCCTGGCCGTCAGCGAAGCGCATCAGCAGTTCGCGGGCGATTACCAGCTCATCGCGCTTCGTGGCGAGGTACTGCCAGTTGATGACCCGACGCCGGTAGTAGGACCACAAGCCCTCACAGGAGAGCTTGAGTTCTTCCTTCTCCATGTCCACGCGGTACGTGATCAGGGGCCCGCCCCAGAGGATCTGTCGTCCGCGTTGTACGAAGATCAGCGTTCGCCAGGGCGAGAGGGCGTTGAAGTTGAGTCCGGCCAGGGGAGTGCCGGCCAGCGGAAGCGTGAACTCGGCCGCGCCTGGTGCATTGAGAATGGACGTGAACGTGAGGTCAGAGACGGGGAGTTCCGCCCAGATGTCTCCGGTGCGGAACTCCGCCATCAGTACCCGGTACTGGCCACTCACGTGAGGCTGCCCGGAGCGATGACGGCCTCGGCATAGGAAGTCCAGGCCGCCGTGAACTTCGCATTGTAAGCCGCAGTGTTATCCGACTGGATGCCGCTGTAGACGGCCAGCGGCGTGCCGGCGGGCACGCGGATGGACGCGCAGCCGCGAGCGTCGCGGCCGTCGTTCGCCCGGGTGTACTGCGGCCGTCCGGCCCTTCGTCGCTCACCATGTCCCCAGACGACAGGGGCATACCAGCCTTCACCGAAGTTGCCGGTATACGAAACCTCGAAGGTCACGGTGACCAGTCGCGGGTATGCGGCGGCGGGGGCTGTGAAGGTGTGCCACGCCTCCATTCCCCACGCGCCTTCCGGGGCCTGATAGGAAGCGTCCGTGCGGAATGCCCGGGGAAACGCCTCGGCGACATCCCCGGAAGCCTCCTTGCGGTACCACAGGCCCGAATCGGTGTGGTAGACGAGCTGTCCGGGGAACAGGCTGCCGGCCAGTGCCACGGGGGCCTGTCCGGGGACTGTCTTGGCCGGGTACATGCAGGTGGTATCCGACTGCCCGTAGAGGCCGCGGGCGTCCTGGACGGAGGCCGCACCGAGGGTCGAAGCGGTGCCGGCTTTCACGGTGACGTGGCCCAGGACGATGCAGGACTCGGGGATGCGCTTCTGGACATCGGCCAGCTTCTCACTGACGTTGCCCTTGATGACCTTGACGCCCCACAGGGCCACCCACGATGCCGGGTCGTAGTCGGCGGCCGGGGCCTCGGGGGCGAGCGTGACCGTGGTGGAGTCGTCGGCGTTGGGGTGCACCTGGGCAACGATGATGTCGATCCGGTCGCCGCTGGTGCTGGAGCCCGTCAGGTTGAACGAGATGTCGTTGAGCAGCCGGACCCTCGCCATCGACTTCGGGTTCTCGCGGTGCTCGACCCACACAGGCACCCAGGCGTCGCCCGCGTACACCCTGATCCGGGCGTTCGCATCGGCAACGGCCTCGACCTTCAGCGCCTTCGGATTGTCCTCCCAGATGACGCCCTTCTGCCGGCCGCGAAGGTCGGCGAACGCCCGCCGGAAATCCGAGGCGTCGTACTCGCCCTGTGTCACCAGCGCGGGCGGGCGGAAATTCACACTTGCCAAGAAGTCGTCCTAGATCCAGGCCGAGCGCCACAGCACATCGGCAGTCATATCGGTTTGCACGCCGGACCCGGACAGCTCTATTCGGTTGACCCCGGGAATCAGCGGAAACCATTCCGAGGTGTAGTCGAGAGCGCCGTACCTCGAAGCCCCGTTGTAAAGGACGGTACGGCGGCGGCTGTCCAGCTCCAGGATTTCGCCGACCCCGAGATAGAGGTTCAGGATCAAGCGCTGCTGAGTCAGCGTGTTGTGCAACACGGGATTGCCCATCGGCCCCACCATCCGGAAGAGCGGCCACGTGTCCGAGGTGCCCTCATTGATCAGGACCATCCGATCGGCATAGCTCGCATCCTTCGTCCGCAGGTTGAACGGGAAGCGCATCGGGAAAGCCCGGACTCCGGGCCTGTCCCGAGGAGGGGTGACCAGGGCCGCTGTCTGGTCATCGGCGTAGATGAACGGGTCGGCACAGTAGAACTCGACCATCAGCTTCGCCAGCCCCTTGTGAAAGAGGTTGTCCGCCTTGATCGAGCGCTTCCGCACCTTCCCGTAAAGCCTCACGGTCCGGCCGCCGGCCACTCCGGGGAA
Organism: Kitasatospora sp. NPDC043949; assembly: GCF_056435365.1. Classification (NCBI taxonomy): domain Bacteria; kingdom Bacillati; phylum Actinomycetota; class Actinomycetes; order Kitasatosporales; family Streptomycetaceae; genus Kitasatospora; species Kitasatospora sp. NPDC043949. The sequence goes on from NZ_JBWKEQ010000013.1 coordinate 126,156, forward strand.
GGAGAAACGCAGCGGCTTCTGAAGCCCAGGCTTGAGGGCCTGCATCAGAGCGTCGAGCGTCTTCCCATCGTCCAGGACATTGGCGGTCACCGTGACGGTTCTCGCCCCGTAGTAGTCCTCTCCGGGAATCATCCCGTCCCGCTGCATGAGCCCGGTATCGGACACCCGCATATCCGGGGCGTCGTGGAGGCCGTCCACTTCTTCGAGGTAGATAGGGGAGGGCCCTCCGAGGAGGGCCCCATTAAACTCCATCGTGAATGGCTCAAGAGCCGCCACGGATCACACTCCACTCGTCTTCATCTGCCATACGACCTCGCGGCCGATATCCGTGGCATTCGCGTCCGTACGGGCATTGACCGTCACGTTGTACGAGCTGCTGGCGGACTCTTCCTGTCGAGCGCGAGGCAGACGGAAGTCACGCGCGCTCATGCCGGAGGTGAACCCGGACGTGATCGCCCCGCCAAGGTCCTGAGCGGCCCCGGCAAGGCCCTCAGAGTGGTAGCTCATCGCCACGGGCGCGGAGAAGGCCGCGAGGCTCATCGGTGCGAAATCGGCATCCGCAAACGACCCCTCGAAGCCCGAATCAAAATCCGCGCTGAAAGGCATCGAGAAAGACATTGCCTTCAGTGGATTGATCGCATCGAGCACACTGCCCGCCAAGGACTTCGCCTTGCTGGCCAGGCTTCCCGCCATCGACCCAAGTCCGTCGATCAGCTTCTTCACCATATTCACGCCCGCGTCGAATAGCTGGCCGCCAGCATCAGCCAGCGCCTTGACAATCTGCGGCACGGCTTTCACGAAGGCCGACGCGATTTGAGGCAGATTCTGAACCACAGAATTCACGATCTGCGGAATGGCATCTACGAAAGCGCGTACGATTTGCGGGAGATTCTGAGTCACCGCGGTCACGATAAGCGGGATCGCTTTTACGAAAGCCGTCACGATTAGCGGTAGCGCCACGAGCACGGCAGTCACGATTTTCGGAATGGCATCCGCGAAAGTCTGGATTACCGAAGGCAGTGCTCGAAGCAAGGCGTCTACGATTTTCGGTATTGCATCAGCAAAAGCCATCACAATTCCGGGTATTGCATTCACAATCGCTTCTACAATTTTCGGGAAAGCTTCTGCAAAAGCAGTGACTAGCGCTGGTAGGGCAGCGGTCAAGGAATTGACCAAAGGCGGGATGATTCCCACTACCGCGGCTATGATGACCGGAAGAGATTGGGCCACCGCATCTACGATTTTCACCAGGCCGTCAGCGAAAGCCTGAACCAAGCCGGGTAGCGCCATTCCCAAAGACCGGACGATTTGCGGGACCATATCCGCAAAAGCCTTGATCACAACCGGCAGGGCGGAAGTGATCGAAGCTATCAGCATCGGAAAGACGCTGAGTACCGCCTGTACGACTCCGGGCAAAAGTTGAGCCAAACGAGTGACGATCTGCGGTACGACAGTTCCGAAAATGTTGGCTATCGCGGGTAGTGCAACGGTCAGTGCGCTGGCTATAGCCGGTATTGCCGTCGTGAAAGCCGTAGCGATTTCCGGAATGGCCGAAGTCAGCGACTGAACGAGTTCGGTCACCATTCCCGGCAGCTTTGCCGAAACGGCGTTTATGACTGCCGGGAGATTCCGAAGAAAAGACGTGATCTGATTGACCATTCCGTCAATCGCGGGGCCCACGTCCTGACCCGACGCCACGAAGGCGAACAGTCCGACCGACGCACCGAGAAGGCCCGTCTTCAGCATGCCGAGCGCGCCACCGCCGAGCCGCTTCAGCCCGTTGCCCATCGTGATGGCACCCCGGCCGGCCAGGTCCATCCCGCGCACCAGGCCGCGAAGGCCGGCGTCCAGGCCCCGACCGAGCGCGCCCCGGAGGGCGTCCAGGCCGCCAACGGCGTACTCCCGAAGACTCTGGCCGAGCAGGCGCGCGGACGTGATCGGGTGCCGCAGCACATCGGCCGCACGGGTCGCGGCGGAGGCCAGGCCGGAGCCGAGCGCGGACGCCACGGCCCCGATGGTGGCCGGCAGGCTGCGGAACCGGATGTCGAGCTGGAGGACACTGGACCGGATGCGGTCGAAGGCATTCGACACCGCCTCTCCGGCCGCGTTGCGGAACTCGGTGAAGCGCCGCTGGAGGTTGAGAACCCCGACCTGGAGTGCGGTGATCGGATGCAGCACGGCATCCATGGCCCGCCCAATGACCGGGAAGCGGTCCGCCAGGGCGGACGCGGCATCACGGATCGATTGGAAGGGGTGCAGCAGCCGGTCAACGGCGTTGGAAACGCGGTACGTTCCGTTAGCCACGCGCAGCATCACCGAGTCCCAGCGCTCAAGCTGAGCGGCTGTCGGCTGGATCGCTGCCCCGAATCCGGTCACCCGGCCGGCGGCCTCGCCGACCCGGGCCCCGAAGGAGCCTACGGAGCGGAGCACCTTGCCCAGGATCAGCGCCAGCGGACCCATGACCACGGCCGCCAGGGCGAGCTTGGCAATGAACGCCTGAGTCACCGGGTTGAGGTTCCCGAACCAGGTGGCGAGCTTCACGAAGCCGTCGATCATCGGCTGAAGGAACCGATCGACAACCCCCGAGTCCCGGATGTTCGCAAGCGCCTTGTTGATGGCCTGGAAGGCGTGAACTAGCTTGTCGTTGTTGGCGATGAACGGCCCGGCGAAGATCTCCCGCATGTTGTTGCCCAGATTCTTCATCTGGCCGTTCAGGGTCTTCGCGTTGGCCGTCGCTCTGCCAGCGAACTCCGGGTTCTCGTTGAGGTACTTGTAGACCTCCGGCATGGTGTCCTTGGCGAACAACTTGCCAGCCTGCGTGAGCTTCTGAAGCTCCACCACGGACTTGCCGGTCGCCTTGGAGAAGAGATCCCAGCCGTTGACGCCGTTCTCGGCGAGCTGAAGCATCTCCTCGGCCTGGACCTTGCCCTTCTGCTGCATCTGCACGAAGGCCCGGGTGACGCCGTTGAGTTGTTCCGTGTTCAGCTTGTACTTGCCGGTCATGTTTGCCAGACCGGCCATCGCGTACTCGACCTGCTTGACATCCCCGCCGAAGGAGGTCATAAGGGAGCGGGCCGTCATGATGGTGCTGCGGTTGTCCTGACCCCAGGCGATCGAGTTCTTCTGAAGACGGCCAACGAACGCGTCGGCATCCTTCACCGACAGACCGAACTGCTGGAACATCATGGACGTTTGGCCCACGAGTACAGCGAAGTCCCAGCCCTGCTTCACGGCGTTCTTGAACGCCATCTCGACCGGCAGAAGAGCGGCAGTCGCCTTGAGCCCGAAGGCAGTTGCGGAATCCGCAGCCTTGTTCATGGCCCGCTGGAAACCGGACTGCATGGTCGCTTCGGCGCGCGCCATGACACGCCGCACGGCGGCGTCCGTCGCCTGCATGAAGACTTGCTCATTGCCGATCCGGATTTCCACGAAACCCGTGGCGAGCTTGTAACCCACTAATAAGCCCCTTCGGCCCCTAGCTTGCTGATGATCGCCCGTAGACCGGACTGCTTCGTACGGGCCTGCACGCCAGGCCGGGGAATGGGCTCAGGCATCTCGACGGGGTTCTTCTTCATCCCGTTGGCCTGAAGGAGGAAGCCGGTCAGGTAGTTGCCGACCCGAACGGAGTCGGTGAGCCCGGCAAGAAGCTGCATTTCGGCCGACCAGGCAAGCCCGTGCCGGCCCTCGACCGCGCGGAGCGTGTTGGACTCCGGCGGGAGCCGCTTCAGCAGCTCGCGGAAGCGCCCCCAGGAGAGGGAGGCCGTACCGAGATAGCGGATGTCCAGGCCGTAGATGGCGAGGAAATCGGCGTCGATATCGGCCTCATACTCCCGGAGGTCTTCAACGAGCCCCCTTATTCCCCCAGGGTCGCGCCCTGCTCGGTCGCGTAGGCGTCCAGGATCAGCGGGAGGTCCAGGGACCGGCCGCCGGCCGCGATGAAGGGCTCGTACTGGGCGCCCAGCAGGGCCTTGCCCATAGCGACGACATCGGCATCCTTGCCCGCCAGGAGCACGGCGTCAGGCCAGCGCTCCGGGGTCGGGATGTAGAAGGTGTTCGCACCGAGGGTGAACGGGATGTCAGCGGCGGCGGTGCCGGCCTGGCGGGCGCGCAGCTCATCAAGGGAGTAGGCCATGGTGTTCTCCTGTGATCGGGGAAGAGCGAGGGGGAGCCGGGCGGCCTAACTCAGTAACTAAGTTACTGAGTTAGGGGCCTGGGAGGGGTCTTACGGGTAGGCGACGATGGCGGCCTGTCGGGCGTCGTCCAGGCCGGCCTTGGTGGCGGTGACCAGCACGCGCGCCACCTGGCCCTTGATCAGGCCGGAGTCAACCTTGTCGGGGCCGGCCGTCGCGGTGATGGACTTGCCGGCCACGGTCACGGTCGCGCCCGGGGTCGCGGAGACCGAGAGCTTGCCGTCCGTGGTGATCTGGTCGTCCACCCACAGGGAGACGGCGTTGCGGGACTGCATCGCCTCGTCGTTGCTGACCAGCTTGAGCAGTGCGCCGGAGGCGCCGGCCGCGCCACCGAGGGCACTGAAGGTCATGCCCCAGGTGATCGCCTCGCCGGAGGTGAACTTCGGGCTCTCGACCTCGGAGACCTGGGCGAGCGGCATCACGATGCGGAACACGCGCTCGGTCGAACTGCCCCGAAGGTTGCCGTCCTTGAACTCGAAGACAACGACCATCGACGGGCGGGCCACCGCCGCTTGAACGTTGAAGACACTGCCCTGAATGTCCTGCGGGCGCAGGCCGTAGAACAAGGACACGGCCTCGCGGCTGGTCTGGAGGGCGGCCAGCTTGACGGTCGCCTCACGCGACTTGACCAGCGTGCGGACATTGCCGGACTGCCAGGAACCGGTGGACTCGGTCTCGTCGGAGAAGTCCGACTCCAGCGCGTCTTCCGATAGCACACCGAGGGACTTGAAACGCGGGTCGGCGGTCAGGTCGAACGTCACGTCCTCGACGGCCGTCTTCACCGATGCGAAGGGGGATTCGGAGTAGAAGACGTTACCGGTGATCGCAACGCGAACGGAGTCCGGATTGAAGTTGTAGTCAGCCATGAAGTCTTTCTGGGCATGCCGGAGCCCCCGGCCGACAGGTGGTCACGGGGGCTGGATGGCTTACGGTCAGGCGGATTTGGGGCGGCAGTAGACGGCTACCGTCGAGATCCAGCGATGTTCACCGCTGGTCTTGTCCGGGAAGTACTGCGGGGCGGACTCCACGAAGACCCGGGCCAGCACGATGCCGTCGAACGAGACGTAGTTCTTGTGGTTGGCGACATGAAGCCAGCCGATGACTTCCTGAATGGCGTCCTGGGCGAGACCGCGATCCGTGGACCACGATTCGATGGAGAATCGGGCGTAGTCGATGGCCCGTTGCTTGAAGTTCCCGCCGTACCGGCGCACCACGATGTGTGGTGTCCTCGACTCCGATTCGGGGAAGTCCGCGGAGTAGGTGTAGGGCGTTGGAACGTGGGCCTTGAGGTACTGAATCGTGGCGGCCTCGGCATCGCCGAAGATGACCGGCTTCACTCCTCGACCACCGACCCGAGCGCACGGGACATGGTGTGATGGGCCTTGCTCGGCCCGTTGCGCCAGCCGCCCTTCTTGGTGCCCCACTCGATGTGCGCGGCGGCGGGGTCGTCGTTGCCGACGTAGACGATCGCGGTGTTCTCGCGGGTCTTTCCGCCGCTGATGTGGAAGCGGCCGGCGTAGTCGCCGGAGCCACGCGGCGCGGTGGCCTGGGCGCGGGCGAGGACCTGACGGGCCTTGACCATCAGGGCGGCGTACGCCTCGGGGCTCTGGGCAAGACGCTGGAACTCGGAGCGGTTGACCTCAACTCGGGCCACTGTCCCACCCTTCAACGGATCGCAGGCGGACGGTTAGATGATGCGGGCGGCCGAGCAGGTGCCGGGGCTGTACCGAGAGGACATCGAAGCGCCGGCCGCCGCAGAGCAGCCGGTCATGGTGGGTGATGACCGCAGATGGCGGCAGCAGAAGAGTGAACGTGTCCACTGCCGCATCCCGGTACTTCTCGTCCTCGCGGGCGGCCGTCATGAACAGCCGGCCGACGTACGGCCGCCGTAGTGGCCTGTCCCAGACCGGGACCTTGTTGCCGTACCGGTCTGCCGTCCAAGACGGCTCCAGTACCACGACGGCATCCGTCAGTTGGTGCCGGGAGATCACTGGTAGTACCGCCGATCGGCGGGTACCCGGGCGCCCCAGTATGCGCGGTCCTCATCGGTGATGCCGGAGCCGATCCGGTGCGAGCGCAGCGGGGATCGGCGCATCGCCTTGTCCACCATGGTCTTCTCGGGGTCGGTCAGCGTCATGCCGGCCACGCTCGCGGCGGACCGGCGCATGGAGGTGTCGCCCACTGTCTCCGATGTGATCCCGAGGGGGTTCTGATAGACCCGCAGGGCCATCGACAGGCAGACCAGCCGGACCGCGCGCGGCGGATTCGGGAGTGCGTCCCGCCCGAGATAGCTCAGGATGACGGTGGTTGCGTCTTCGAGGAGTGCCTGAACCCGCGCCTCATCCGACTCCGTTACCGGGACGGTGGTGCGGGCCAGGAACTCATCCCGAGAGGCGAGCGTGTCCAACTGGCCTCCCTAGTGGCTTACTTGGCGGGCGGAGCGACGACCTTGATGCTGGTCTGGAGCCCGCGGATCTGCTTGGCGAGAGTCGCCGGGTCGATGTCCTCGACGGCCGCCAGGCCGTTCTTGGAGTTGCCTGCCGCGTCGAAGAGCTTGTCCAGCTCCTTGACAGGGATGTCCTTGACCTCACCGCATCCCATGTAAACGTTGATCAGACTCCGGTCGGTGGTGGTCTCGATGTCGTAGTCCTGGATGTACCGCAGGGCCACGCCGTTGGCGGACAGCGAGGACGCGAAGGAAGCACCCTGAGGGCTGACCGGAGCCATCGAAACCAGCTGGAGCGCCGAGCCGACGAAGGCGTACACGTCGTTCTCGCCGACCGCGTTCGAGCTGTAGATGGTGAAGGAGTAGAGCTTGCCGATCACGGCCTCGCGCAGTGCGGTGGTCGAGCCGGACTCGTCCATCTTCGTCAGGTGCGGGTCGTTGAGAAGCAGACGCTCGACCTCGGAACCGACCACCAGGTAACGGCCGTTGGCGCTCACGTTCTCGTCGTTGAGCTGCTTGCGGAGCTTGGTGATCAGGTTGCGGATGCCCTTGCCGGCCTCGGTGTCGTCGGCGGCGGTGATGGTGGTCACGCCGCCGGTGCCGACCGTCGCGAAGCTTGCCTTCATCTTCACTGCGACGTAGTTTTCCCACGCCTCCGCGATGGCGCGGATCTGGGGGGCGATGACCTGATCGCCCTTGTTCTGGAGATCCATGGTGGCGAAGTCGTCCGGCAGGGCCATGGTGGTGTACAGGTTGTCATCGAGCGTCACGGGGATGGACCACTCGTTGAGCTGGTTGACGAAGGTGTACACCTGCTTGGAGCGGAACTTGTTGCTCTTCGCTCGCAGGACGGTAGGCCGCTTGATGTTGATGGTGTCCTTCACCGCACCCTTGAACTCGCCCTCGCCGCGCTTGTCGAAGAGCGCGGGGAGCACGATGGCGCGCTGAAGCGCCGCGACCGCGCCGGAGGCGAGTCGGCCGTTCTGGACGATGACACCGTTGTTCTTGCCGACGGTGTTGAGGGGGGTGTTTGCCACGAAGAGGTGTTCTTTCTGTGGAACGGCGAAGACCCCCGACGGATGCGGGGGTCTCGGTCAGGTCGGATCAGAGGGAGAGGGACGCGGCGAACGCCTCGGGGTCGAAGTCGTCGCCGTCGTCGTCCGGGGCCTGGCCGGCGCTCTTCAGCGCCTCGACCGGCTGACCCGTCAGGGCCGCACCCTTGGCGGCCGTGGCGAGCTTGGAGAGCTTCGCGGCGGCGGCCCGCATCGCGGCCTCGTCGCCGACAAGGAACTCAGCCAGCTCGTCACTCAGGCCGGCCTCGCGGACGATGCTCGCGCGGGTCACCTGGTGGCGCAGGGCGGCACTCTCGGCCTTGGACGCCTCAAGTGCTTCCGTGAGCCGCTGGGCCTCGCTCTTGCCGGCCTCTTCCAGCTCCCTGGCGCGGGTGACGAGCGGTTCGGCCTCCCGCAGCTTCTCGCGGTAGCCCGCGGCCTCCGTACGGGCCTTGCGGAGCTGGTCCTGAGCCCACTGGGGCAGGGACTCGACACCGGCCTTCGCGTCCGCCTCCGGGGCGGTCTCGGTGGTCTCGGTGACGGTGGTGTTCTCGGACATGGGGATGCCTCCGGGGCAGGTGGGTGGGGGGAGTAGGCGCCGGGCCTACTCGCCGCGCTGGGCGTACAGCTCGCGGCGGAGCTGGTTGAGCCGGTCGTTCTCCGGCTTGGCGTCCGCGTGGCCACCGCCACGGCCCTTCGAATCGGCGTACAGATCCTCGGCCCACTCGGTGACCGATGATGTCTTGTCGCCCTCGAAGACGGGCCTGGGGTAGCAATGGCAGTGCGGATGGGCCTTGAAGCCGGCGGTCAGCTTGGAGCGGTAGACCGCGCCGCGTGAGGCCAGCATCAGGCAGAAGGCGCAGGCCCTCGGCGAGGCGATCCGGGCGACTCCGCGCGCCGCGCTGTCGTGGCGGGCGTTGTCGGTGATCTGATCCCGGCCGCCGTTCAGGATGAACTCGGCGGCGGTGCCGGCCGAGACGACGAAGGCGTTGGCGAGTGCCCGTTCCAGGCTCCAGCCCTTCGCCAGGGCCGCCTTGATGGCCAGTGGCCCGCGCAGGGCCAGGGCCTTGACGAAGTGCTCCTCATCGAGCGGTGACAGCGTGCCGGCCGTCCAGATGCCCGGCACCTCGGCGGCCTCCCGCATGCCCGCGTAGTACCGGTTCCCGATCGCGGACATCTCGGAGCGGTAGGCCCGTACGAAACTGAGCATCGCCGAGTGATAGCCGGGAAAGGCGGCCGTCAGATCGTCCGGGTTGAGCAGCTGCCACAGGGTGACGAACTCGCGGACGGCCGCCGCCCGGATCGCGGTCTGCTGGGCCGCGTACCCGGCCGACAGGGTGTCTGCCACCTCGGTCAACGGTGGTAGTCCTTCCGGTCGGAAGGCGTCCCGTAACCGGCCTTTGCGGTACTGGACTTGCCCGGGGTGTTGGTGCCCGGCTTCGCGTTGTCCTGGCCCTTCGGGGAGGGCCCCGCGGCCTGACCGGGGCCGGCCTGGTCCTGGAGCATGCCGAGCATGTTGCCGAGCGAATCGGCCTCCTTGGCGAGCTCTTTCCAGGCGGCGACGTCCGAGGATGTGACGCCGGGGACGCGCTCCCAGAGCGCTTCCGGCGGCACCTGAAGCATCTGCGTCAGCTTGCCGAGTGCATCGACGGTGGAAGCCAGGCTCCGGGCCTCGGTGTCCCGCCACACGATCCGGTTGTCGAACAGGTCGTCCAGGTCGCCCTGGCCGTCATCGGCGACGGCCGCCAGGCGCATCGTCTGGGCCCATGCCTCACCGAAGACCGTGCGCTTCTCCTGGACCTTGCGCTGAAGGCCGGCCTCCGAGGCTGCCAGCGCTTCGGCTGACAGGTTCACGATGTCGCCGAGCAGGTAGACCGGCGGCACCTGGCTGACGCTGGACATCTTCTTGATGGTGGCCTCGGTCGCTGCCAGCACCTTCGTCACGTCGCTCTCGGAGAACTCCCCGAACTTCGTCGTGGGGTCCTCGGTGGACCACAGGCGATTGACCGCAGCATCCGGCGCGGCGCTGACCGTGATGCCGGAATCCGGGTCGGTGAAGTCGTCGGGAAGCTCGATGCCCGCAATCCACTTCTGCTTCCACGACGCGAGGTGCACAATCATCGACTCCGACAGGGTGTAGGAGTTGATCCGGTCCTGCGTGACGATCAGCGGTTCGACCTCACCCCGTACGGGGATGTTCGGGGAAGTCGTCAACCGGTTCCGCATCCGAATGACCGGGCAGACGCCAAGGCCGTGCTTCTCGACCCCCTTCAGCTCGAACGAGTCGAGATTCGTGAAGGTGTGGATGTAGTCACCGACGTAGGTGTACACGTTCTCGTTGTCGAGCAGCTTGACCCGGGAACGCTTCTTGCCGGTGCTGTAGTCGATGCTGTGCTGCATCGCCCACTGTGGCCATTCGTCGTGGATCGGATCGTTGTAGAGCGCCGCCATCGACAGCGGAGACACTGGCTTGATGACCGGCGCCTTGTCGCCGGGAAGAACGGTGACGTATGAGTACCCGTACGACAGGGCGTCCCGATGCGCCGAGTGCTGCCAGGCATCCAGGGCGTTGCGCCGCCAGTACTCCCAGCACTTGTCATCGTCGGGGGAGTCCGGCTTGCGGTACCCCTCGACGTAGAGCTGCTGGGCGACGGCATCCACGATCAGCGGCAGGAAGTTCATGCACGACTGGTCAAGGATGGCCTTGTACTCCTTACTCGCACCCTTCGGGATGTACGGCGGGTCCTGGTCCCCGTTCAGGTAGGACTCGATGTAAGAGAGGCGAGCGAAGTCGTCATTGAAGCGATTCAGCGAGGCTTCAAGAGCCTGCTTCAGGTCGGTCTTCTTCTTGTCCCCGAGGGCGGGAGCCAATGAATCCCCTTCCAGGGTCAAGAGGTGAGTCTGAGCTTCGCGCTACGGCGCTTCCACTTCTCCAGTACGCCCCGCTCAAGAGCGACGCGGCGGGCCCGACGGGCGATCACGAGCGCGGTCGCGGCATCGACCTTGTGCTTCGAGCCCTTCGATTCCTTGTCGAAGCGAACGCCGTACTCGTTCACGCGCCTGCGTGCGTTCTTCAGGTGCCGGGCCAAGGCCGGGTGCCGGCCGATGGTGATGTCACCGAGCTGGAAGGCCGCCAGGGTCATTTCGCACTCCTCGGTGAAGCCCTTCGTGGACTTCCGCATATCGAAGGAGAGGGCACCCTGCGGCGATCCCTTTACGAACAGCTTCTCGCGGTACTGATCCGCCCATCGGTCCACGTAGGACTCCCAATAGGCGAGATCGCAGAACATTGCCGCGATGCGGTAGCGGCGGAACAGGTCATGCACCGCGGAATCGACTTCGTGACGGGGAACTTCCCAGTCATCGAAGCCGGGCGCATCGGGCTTCTCCCAGACACCGGCCACCTCGCAGTGACCTGTCTCCACGTCAACCAGGATGATCGCTGTGGCGTCGTCCGAGCGTGATCCGTCGAAGCCGACGGCCACGATCCGGCCCTCTTCGATCGAGGCGTCCCGGATGGCGGCCTCGACTTCCTGATGAGTAAGCCACGCGTCGCCGGCCGCGACCACCTGATTCAGGAAGAAGCGGCGGGACAGCTCGGCGGAGATCGTTCCGTCGTAGATCTCGGCAACGATCGTGTCGATGTCGAGCCAGATCGAATCACCTCGGCAGTCGATCAGAGCGGCGCGAAGCGCGGCCTCGTCCCCGAGGTCCGGAACCGGGTCACTGGACTCGATCGAGTCCCAGAGGATGCCGGTCGTCCTCGACCGGCCTTCCATCATCGCCTTGAAGCTCTCGTACTCCCGCTCAAGGACAGAATCCTCACCCGGAAGGAAGGCATTGGTGGTGATGATGGCGCGCGAAGCGCCGTTCTTCGACTTGGCCAGGTTTCGCTTGATGACCTCGATGAGGCGATGGCCACCGGTGGAAGAAGTCCACAAATGAGGTTCGTCGCAGATGACGAACGTCGGCCTGGCCCCTTCGAGGGTCTTCGATTCGCTCGTCACGGGAGCGATCTGCCGCTCGTTGTTCGCGCCCGCATAGACGCGGGTCAGGCCCGGGTCGATTGGGATGCCGTCGATCTCGGACCGGTCGCGGATCATCCCGCGCAGGCTCTTGAAGACGTTCGCGGTCTGGTCCAGGGAGACCGCCGCGAGCTGCACCCAGGCCGCTTCGTTGCGCTGGACCGTCCAGGTTCGGAAGGTGCGGTTGTAGACCGGTCGGCAGGGGCCGAGAGCTTCGCACAATGCCATCGCTGCGGAGAATGGGCCCTTACCGGAGCCCTTGATTCGCTGATAGATCGACCGGCGGTAGATCCAGCGGTGCGAGCGATTCGGATCTGTCGCATAGAAGTGCAACAGATGGCGCTTCTGCTCGGATGTGAATCGCCAGGGGAGTGGATCACCGTTCTCGTCGTTCTCGTCCGGATGCCACAGGTGATCTTCGGCCCAGCGGATGAGCGCCAGACCGACCATCATCGAGTACCCCTGATCGACCGGGCTCACGGCCGGCAGATTGCCGACCTGGAGCACGGCCATCAGAAGACCCCCGCGACAATCGCGGCGTCGTCCGCCGGTCCGGCCTTCGCGGGCTCGACCTTGGCGGCCTGGACCTTCACGCCGGCACTGACACGCTCCTTGTGGGTCATCAGGAGAGTGCCTTCGAGCTGGCGGATCTCGCTGGCGTACTTCAGCCGGGTGGAGTGGTCTGCGGCATCGAGCGAGTTGAGCGCTTCCCGGAGCTGGAGCACGTCCCGAACGCGCTGCCAGTCGGACGGCTGGTAGACCTCGGCCTGAGCGGAGGTGACGACGGAGACCAGCCACTCACGGGACTTGTGCTTGAGGCGGGACAGGTCCCCGAAGTCGGGGGTGGTCACCGCGGCCGACTCGATAGCCAGCTCGGCTTCGTCGGCCAGCGAGACGTTCCGTCGGCGACGCTCGTCCTTCGGCAGCGGGCCAGGCACAGGGGACCTCCGGGGTCTCGACGTACGAGCCTCCGGGGCTCTGTGGGGGCGGGTAGCCCAGTTACTTAGTTACGTGGTTAGACCTGGCCGCATCGGCGGCCAGGACCAGGCCGGCGGGCTCCGCCGGCATCGGAGAATGGGAACCCTTTGGGGCCTCCGACTTCCCAGCGGAGGAGGCCCTTTGGGAGGGAGAGGGCCGCTTCGGGGCGGCCCCTTAGTAAGTAACTAAGTAACTAGGTGGGGGCCCCTTGGAGGGCCCCTTGAAGGAAGGAAGGAGGAAGGTTCGGTCAGTCGGTCGCTTCGCTCCCTCCTTCCCTCACCCAGAGAGAGAAGCCCCCGAGCTGAACCAGGGACGCGGGTCAGTGTGACGTGCACCACAGAGGGAGTGCCGGCCTCCTGCCCGCGCGTAGGGCGGGCATCGGCCCAGGTCAGACGGGTGGCCGACGGGACTTCCGGAACCCGTACATCGAGGTCTTCGCTAACCGCAGCAGTCCCCGACAGAAGCCCCGAGGGGGGTATCCCCAGGGTGGCCAGGAGTGCCCATTCGGATACGGAATGGAATCAATGCAGATCAGACGTGGTTTCGTTTCTCAATGCGACCGAATGAGCGCAATGAGTAGTTGAATGATGATGACGTGAATCACATTCGAATGCCATTGACAATGGGGCAGGCATAAGGTTCGAAGCATCGAGACTCAATGACTCATTGTGTTGTGATCATTGCGATGCAATGAGTGATGATGAATGAACGTGTGAGATCTGCATCACAACGCATTGAGTGCATGCGAGTGGTCTAGGTGTGCAGCTATTGAGTGATGGGCATCACATCAGGCCAGGATGCCTCTCAGGGGGTCGGGCATTGCGACCCCCCTTCCGGGGCCCCCTTCCGGATACCTCGGCGTGCGCTCTCCCCCCGCCTTCACTCCCTGTCTTGGATGCGTGATGGTGGGCGCACAACGCCTGTAGGTTCTGCACCCCGTGCGATCCCCCCGGTATGACGTGGTCCACCTGATTGGCTACCGCCCCGCATGGCGCCCCCGTATCGGCACGGATGGCCCGGCATTGGTACCCGTCCCTTTGGAGCACCACCGCGCGCCGTAGTGGCCAGTCGGATGGGAGCAGGGACCGGCGATTGGTTGGGCGTTCTGACCATCCGGACAAGAGGACTCCTAGGGGTGTGATCGGCATCACATGCCATTGAGTTGACATGCAACGGGATTGATTGGGAAGGTGAGACCACAACGAACGAACGAGGGAACGGAGCGAACGAATGAGGGTCAAAGACATCCGGCGGATTCTGCTTCAGAACGCCACCAACGAACTGAACGACATGGGACTGACTGTGATGTACGACAGTCTTTCCATGGGTGTGAGTCGGCTCTATGGATGGTCCAAGGACGGTGTGACCTACACCATTCGCGTTAGCGTGGTGGACGGTGTGAATGGTGGACTCGACTACATGCTGTCCGGCCGCCACGTTGACCATGACATCCGGATCAACGGGCTGGATGAACTGCATGACTCCATAGCAGCGTGGGCCAAGTCGTTCTGATTCAGAGAGGCAAGACATGGGCAGGCGACTTCTCGCCATGGCGGCCGGTATGGCCGTCGCAATGACCATCGCATGGTCTACTTACGCGGACACCCCGAAGGGTGCGCCCGCCGCTCCAGTGGTTGCGTTCGATGACGACGCGCTAGCCGAGATTGACACATGGGTTGTCAACGCATTCGATGAGGCAGCGCGCTACGTGGGTGAGCAGTGCGACAAGGGGCCGGATGCTTGCCATAAGGCACTCGACACCGCCAATGGTATGGAACTCGGCTATGGCGGGGACCGGATCACGTTCTATGAGGATGGGTCCTTTGAAATCGGCAACTACGGCAGTCACGCCTACGTAGCAGACGGAATGGTGAAGAAGTAATGAAGCTCTGCAATCGCGCTAAGCGCATTCGTGAGTCTTACACCGCTTACGCCAACGTGGACATGGAAGCGTCATTGAACCGGCCGGATGACAGTACGGCTAAGACTCTCTTTGCGACGTCTTACGGTGCCCGTCGCACCATGGCACGGAAGATCAATGCCCACATGGTCCGTTGCCGTGAGTGTGGGTGATCCCAATCACAGCCTCTTGGGTTGACATGCAACGCGGTATGCGGCAGGATTAAGAACGTAAGAGAGAGCGGAACGGAGAGAGTCACAATGTGTGAGTCGGGGATGTACATCATTAAGAACGGGGCCCGTAGTCGCGGTAAGGCCCGGGATCGGATGTTCGCTGGTCGGCGCTATTCGGCAGACCTGTGGCGGGCGTATGTCGAATCGGACCGCTACCTCGCATCGGTCTATCGACGGTTGGCGGACATACATGCTCGGGATTGCTCGCGCTGTTGCGCGGGCTGATCTTCCGGGTCTTAGGTTGACATGCAACGTAGGGGAATCATGGGAATGATGAAATCGGTCCTCTTGGACGTGGCCGAAACGCACGGGATCGGCCTGGAGATGCTAGGCGCATTCACTGAGTATGTGGCCTATGTTGGTGACGCCGAATCGGCAGCCAAGCTATTCGACGTGGCATTGATAGGGCAAGCTGAGGAAAGCGAGACGTTTGAAGACTTTGCCCACCGGCACACCTTCGAGACTGACGAGAAGTTCCGGGAAGCATTCGAGGGAAACCTAGGGTGGAGTCCGGTAATCAACATGGTTGATTTCTCATGCCGTCACCACATGACCGTGTCCGGGTACGTCTTCCAAGCTGTCTGAGAGGTTCAATAATGACTGTCAGCCTTTACAAGGATTATGTCCAACTCTGCCCGGGAACCCGGATCATCAGCAGTGAGCAGACGGTTAGGCACATCGAAAGCAACATCCGCATTCGCCTTTGGCATGCGACGGATGCGGCGAAAGCGCAGGAGTGGAAAGGCTTTGCGGTAGTCTTCGAGCCGGGTGGAGACGCGATTTCCTGGACTAGTGAAAGTGACTCCTACTACGGTCATTTCTGCCAACATGCACAGAACGTTGCCAACACTGAAACCGTTCTGGCCGCCCTGGATGACGTAGACGAAAAGGTCGGCCGACCTACGTACGTCTTTTGGAATGGCAGCATTGCTTATGACTACTCGTGCCCCGAAGCGCGGGAAGTGGTGGAAAGGCTGGAAAGCGCGCTTGCGACAGATGGTTGCCTTGATGAATCCCGCGTGAGTGAGCTTGAGTACGACAATGCGATAGATGTCCTGGAGAGCAACTACAGCTTTCCGGAAGGCGTAGAAGCTTCGGACATTCTCCAGGCATTGCACGATGCCGGGGATAGCGACTGTGACGACTGCTCATGCTGGGATGTGCAAAAGGTCGTTGAGAAGATGGATTACCGGCAGTGCGCCGACTGTGACGAATGGATTCCTTCGGGCAGCCTCGTGCCTATCCTTTGCCTGGATTGCGTAGGCACTTCAGGGGAGTGCTCGGAGTGCTCCGGTACGGTGGCCGATTCGTTCCGTGGCTTCTGCTCTGGTCTGGCGCAAGAACTCGCCAATAACCTGGAATGCCAGTGCGACAGCGGAAAGCGTCACAGCGATGCAATGCCTTCCCCGCGTATCGAGATTCCCGGACAGCTTGAGCTTTTCGAAACGGTGGCGTGATGAGTGAAACGTATTGGATTCCCGTAGACATCGTTCGGGTCTACGTTGTGCCAGTGAAAGCCGATTCCCCCGAAGAAGCACACCGATGGGCGGAACTGGCCTTGAAAGACAACCGCCGGAAGTACTTCGTCCATGAATGCGAACCGGTGATCGGTGACGCTGTCGTTGGCCTGAAGAATGGAGCAGACTACTTTGACGACTCTCGTAGCTGAGGAAACCGAGTTCCGGTGCATGGCGCCTGATTGCGGCGGAGAACTGGAAGTTTCGGCAGAATGCTGGCTTGATCTCTCCCGCGATTGGCAGGGGAAGACAGACCTGTCTATCCGCCACTTTAGCGAGGTTGGATTCCGGATCATCTGCATGGAATGTGAGACGGAATCAGGTGACGACGTTTTGGGTAAAGAGATTATGTCTCTCTTCTGGGGTGAAGGGCCGAACTGGTTCCGTGGTTGATTACATCGTTGGCATTGATTGGTGCGACAGTGGAACGACCGAAACTCCATCTCCTATCACGCTGATCATGCGGGGACCGGAGAGTATCTGTGGTCTGGAAGCTTGGGAGGCAGCAACGGGGTTCGCACAGAACTACGTTGGCGGTGAATACGAGGCATACACAACAATGATGGTTTCGGTGCCTGTCGGTACTGAGATCACGGACCATAACGACCTTACCGGCCCGCTCCGGTTCGAATACACGGCTTCAAAGGTGGCGGAATGACCTACGCGGTTGAGTACCTGGACAGCACCAGTGACATCGGTGAGGTGAATCTATTCGTTCACCTTGACCGGCTGGAAGTCGTTTTTACGTCGGCCCGGAAGTGGCACAGCATAGCTAAGGGGAGTCACCCCCGAATCTGCGTCTATGTCCAGCCGGAAAAGCGGGCCATCACTCGGGAAGATTCAGTGGATTACACAATGTCCGTCATGGAAGGCGGATATATCAAGGTGGCGGACTATCGCAATGAGCTTCCGGTCATCGTGGCAGACCGAAAGGCGGTGGAGGCGTGATTTCCAGCAGTACTACCTATGACGACAAGCGCAATCCGTTCTGCCACAAGTGGGACTGTGAGAATCTGGCAACGGTCTGGGAAGACTGGGAGCGCTACGGAGATAAGCGGTTCCTGTCAACGCCTTATTGCGACACTGACGAATGCGGGAAGCGATCCCGAGAAGAAGAGAACATCACTCTTCGTCCAATCCAGCGAAAGGTTTGACTCTGAAGGCATACGCGAATCCGACCACTGTCACTTTCCCTGATCCGAGTAGCGATCGAATCGCGGTCCAATGGAACCGCTACACGAAACGACTGTGGCTCATCTTCGGCGACAGCATCACGAAGATTGAGCATCCGAAATATCGCTATGCCGAAAATGCCGGGCATGCCAAACGCCTAGCAGTCGAGTTCTTCAGTCCAAGCGGCGGGACTTAAAAGACAGTCACATTGAGCCCCTACGGGTGACCCGGAAATTCCGGGTTGCCCGTGGGGGCTTTTTGCGTTCCTGAATGACAGTAGGTGTGACCCGTGTCACCACGTCTGAAAACGGCCAGAAAGGGCCCTAGGGCAGCCGCAACCCCCACTCTGGTCTCTCAGTCCAGGGTGCCCCTGAAAGGCTGCGAGAGGGGCGATTTTGGGCACTGTCGCATGCGTTCCGCCCGGCTATCCGGCAGGGGTTGGTGCATCCAGTTCGGCAGGCGCAACCGGTCAAGCCGAAAAGGCCAGAAAGGGCCCATAGGGACAGTGGGGGTCGCTTTGGTCTCCCTGGTCAAGCTCACTGGGTTACCGGCGGTATTCGGCCCTTTTTGGCCCGTGTGGGGGTGCTTTGGGCTTGCCTGTCAGTGTCGGATTCGGGGAGTGGTGCGGCTCTGGGTCGGGGGAGGGGTGAGGCGAATGTGACGCGCCCCACCTTGACCCGGAGCGGATACGGAGTGCCGCGTCATCGTGACACCACTGCGTGTGACTAGAGCCAAGGGGGCCTGCTGCTGCGTCACCGAGCTGGCCGCCGGCAGTGTCCTGGTCCGGGTGGAGAGAGTCGGCAAGTCCCTCGCGCGCGCGTACGTATATACGCGCGCGTATATACGCGCGAGAGAGCTGAAGGACGCCGGCTGACGGTCGGCGGAAACCGAAAGGATTGAGATGGAAGAGATCACCAGGCCGACGAGGAAGCAGAAGGCCGGCATCGCCGCGGCTTTGATCGACCAGGCCGGCAATTTGGTCGAGTTCTGGAGCGAGATGCGACCGGACTTGGCCAACGAAGGGGTCACCGCGGAAATGGCCCGGGAGTGCTTGGCGGCGTGGCTGAGCAAGCTCCCAGGGGATTCCTGGGACATTCGGCTCAACGGCTGATAAGTCGAGTGCTTCATGGTAGTGGTAATGATGATCTTTCACGGTCTAAACCAATTTGGGTGACCCACCATACCCGTTCCGTCCCATCTGTCCACTTCCCTCCCCTCCCGCCCCCTCCCCTCCCGTCCCCCTCCCGTCCCCCTCCCGTCCCCCTCCCCTCCCTCCCCCTCTTCCTCCCCCCTCTCCCTTCCCCTCCCCTCCAGCTACCCCCCTGCCTTGGGTACCCCTGCCTTGGGTACCCCGGTACTGGGTACTCCCGCCTTGAGTACCCCGGTGCTGGGTACCCGGCTGCGGGCGGGGGTGGAAGAGGCCGGCGGCTGTGCGGGTAAGGATCACTGGCGCCTGTGGCTCCTGTCACAGACGGACCGTGCGGAACACCACGAACACCAGTCGCTATCGGACACCCCCGCCGAGTGGCGGGGGTGCCCTCCCCCAAAAGTAGGAGGTATAAGCCGTTGGCATGCCATTTCATAGTTTCTGCTTGGTGCACGGAGCGGCCTCCCGTTGTCACGCTCCGTTTGAGTGCACGGTTTGTCTGCACGTCAGGCCGCCCGTGGAGAGGTGCCCGCTCGGGTCATCGGTGCGTCTCGTGACCTACGACACCCACCGGTCCGGTTTGACTGCGTTGCATGTCAACCCTAGGATGGGGATCATTCGCGCAGCAGATACCTTTCGAGGAGAGAAGAACGGGGCAGCGATGAGCGGCAAGTTCGAGGGGGCTGGGCTTCCAGCAGAGGAGCTTCCCCGGGGGGAGATGACCCCGGCCGGCATCACGAAGCTGAAGGGACGCGGTTGGAATCAGCAGAACATCGCTGATCACTTCGGTGTGACCCGTCAGGCTGTCAGCAAAATGTCCGGCGCCTACGGAATTTCATGGGAAACGAAGAGGAGGCAAGCCCTCAAGATGTTCCCGTGCTCGGTGAGTTCTGCTCAGCAGCGCTGTGCACCATTCATGAGAGTTCGGGACTTCATGGTGAGCGTCTTCGCCCCCGAGGAGCTGAGTGAGGAGGGGAAGAAGAAGGTTGCATGGTTTACTCGGAGACTGATTGACGATAACGTCATCGTCGTCTTCGATCCGAATATCCCGTCGAAGCCGGGGATCTCTCCTGCCGGTGGATGGGACTACTGTCCCCGTGAAGCCAGTGATGGTGACCTGATCATTCGCGAGAATGAGTACACGGTGATCACGCCTCTCAACAGGCCACTGCTAAGCCTGCCAAAATAGAATCAAGAGCAATGGCCGGGGGGATGACGGTGTTCCCCCGGCAACTCGAATGGACACTACCCATGCACTTCCACTTCGAACTGCTGCGTCTCGGGCTTCTCTGGATTCACCACCCGATGGTGATCGTGGGATGGAGGCATGCGGTGGGTGACGCTCAGGTCATGGCGATCTCAGCGAGTGCCCTCTATCGAGACATATCCGAACTCACCCCAGAATTGGGGGAGTTCATCCGCCGTGACACCTGCTACCTGCTGAGCAGGGTTGAAGTTCCCGACGATGAATACGGGGGGAATAGTCGCATTGACTGGGTGTACGCCGACTTCGGTCGAGTGCTCACCGATGACCAGCTCAAGGCCGAGGCTGAGCTGATCGCCGCGCGGATCAACACGAGGAGGCTCGTACTTGCCTGACATTCGCACCCTGCACCGGTCGGTGTCGCAGGTGAAGGGATACGAGAAGTGCCCGTACGCCTACAAGCTGGAGAGAGTTGACAAGGTGTGGGCCCGGCCGGCGGCGTGGCTCGCTCAAGGGCTGGCCGTGCACGAGGCCGCGGAGTGGTGGGAGAACACCATGAGGGCCGGCACCACGGCGGAGGCCCAGGAGCGTTTCCGGGAGTCCTACGCGGCCCACACCAACCGCATGTGCAAGAGCACGCCGAACCTTGACTACTGGTTCGCCAGCGGCCCGTACAAGGGTGAGCAGGACATCGAGCGGCGGTTCGGGATCGGCCTCGATCAGGTCGCGGGGTACGTCGAGTACTACGAGGTCCAGGCCCCGGACGAGAAGGTATGGATCACGCCTGACGACGTGCCGGCCGTCGAGCTGCGGTTCGACATGGAGTGCGACGGCGTGAAGGTGGTCGGCTACATTGACCAGCTCATCGACCACCCGCAGTACGGCGTCATCCCACGAGACATCAAGACCGGTAACGCGCCGGGCGATGACTTTCAGCTCGCGGTCTACGCCCGCGCGGTGGAGGACATGTTCGGAGCGGTCCTGCCCGACCTGGAACTGAGCCAGGGCGACTACTGGATGGGCCGGAACAAGAACCGCAAGGGGGGCCCCACCAAGCCGTACGACTTGGGGGACTGGGGCCGGCCGGAGGTGGACGAGGTGTTCAAGAAGCTCGACCAGGCGGTGAAGGCAGAGGAGTTCGAACCGAAGCCCAGCCGCGAGAACTGTTCGTTCTGTCCCGTCAGCCTCTCGTGCGAGTTCGCACGGTAGCGACGAGGGCTCTTTTTCTCGACCGCGAGGTTGACATGCAACGTAAGCCTGTAACTAAGTAACTGAGTTGGGAGGTTGGGGATGTACACCCTGAAGCAGAGCCGGCGCGTTCGCGGCTCGGCCGGCGAGCCACTGCCTACGGTGTGGCGCGGCCTGGACGACGCGGGGACCAGGTTCCTGCGGGGGCAACTCGTCCTTGTGGCGGCCGGTCCGGGAACCGGCAAGAGTGCCCTTGTCCTGGCCTACGCGCTTCAGGCCGGCGTGCCGGTGCTGTACTTCTCGGCGGACTCGGACGCCTTCGTGCAACTGGCCCGCTCCATCAGCATCCTGACGGGCCGGACCATGCGGGAGTCGATCCGTGCCGTGCGGGATGACGACATGGAAGTGATGGCCGAGCTTCCCGGCCGGCCTGTCCGGATGATCTACGACGCGAGTCCCGATCTGTCCACGATCGAGGCGAGTATCGAATCGTGGGAGGAGGTCTTCGGGGAATACCCGTGGCTCGTGGTGATCGACAACATTACCAACGTCCGTAGTTCTGGCGAGGGGAACGCGGACGACCCGTTCAAGGGGCTGGAATCCCTGATGGACTACCTTCACACGATGGCTCGCGCCACGATGGCCTGTGTCATCGGGCTGCACCACGTGACCGGCGCGTACAACGATGCCGACAAGCCGATTCCCCTGTCCGGCGTGAAGGGGCAGATCGGACGAGTTCCGGAGATGATCCTGACGCTCCACAAGATCGAGGGAATTCCCGGAGTGGAGTCCGACAAGCTGTGCGTGTCCACGGTGAAGAACCGTGGCGGTCGGGCAGACCCGAGCGGGCAGACCTTCGTGGAACTCGAATTCGACGGCGACCGCATGCGGATCGCCGATCCCGTCTGATGAAAGGTTGACATGCAACGATGGCGATAAAGTCGAAGCGGTGCGCTCGCTGCGGTGAGCGCAACTTCCGGAGCCGGGCCGCAGCGGCGGCTGTGGCGGCGCGGACCGGGGTGCGGCTGGTGCCGCACAAGTCTTGCGGTGCTTGGCACTTGGTGAGCTGGGGGAGTGGATGACGCGGGCCGGGTACCGGCAGTGCTCGAAGTGTGAGCGCAACCGCGCGGCCCGTTTCTTCGAGGGTCAGCGCGGACGGGTCTGCTCGGCCTGCCGGAAGACGACCAGGAGCAAGGCCAGCCACGAGGCCAGGGTGCGCGAGGTGTACGGGCTGGGCCCTGGCGAGTACGACAGCCTTTTCGAGGCGCAAGCAGGCGCTTGTGCAATCTGTGGCGGAACTCGCAAGCAACGCCTGTCGGTTGACCACTGTCACAAGACGGGGGCGATTCGAGGACTCCTGTGCCGGATGTGCAACGGCCGGCTGCTGACGGCCGCGCGGGACAAGCCCGAGCGGCTGCGGGCCGCCGCTGACTATCTGGAGTCGTACCCCTGTGATCGCTTCCTCGGGCGGCGCTGGTACGGCGGGGCCCCGATGAATCCAGAGGAGACATGACCAGTACCTATGACGAAGCGTTCGGTCCGGCTGTCGGCCGGCCGAGGCGCTTCGATCCGACCTGGCGACTCATGAGCGAGGAAGGTCGAGAGTTCCCGGTGACCGTGCGGAAGAAGGCGGAAGACGACGATGGCGGCGCCGATCGTGAGAGTCCTTGAGCGCTACTTCGAGGGGTGGGAGCCGCCGGCCGAGCGCAAGGGATGGGTTCCGACCCTGTGTCCATCCCATGCGGAGTCACGGCCGTCAGCGGCCGTCAACTTCGGCAAGGGAGCGGTCCGTTGTCATTCCTGCGGGTTCCGCGGTGACGTGATCAGCATCATTCGAGAACAGGAGGGCGTCAGCTTTGCCGATGCTCAGCGCCGAGCAGCGGAGCTTTCTGATGGAAGCCACCAGCCGGTACGCGACCACGCTGAAAGGCAGTCCAGCCGAAGAGTATTTGGCCAGCCGGGGGCTGGGGAGCGTTCACAGCCCCTTCCGCCTTGGCTACGTCGATGAGCCGCTTCCGGGGCACGGCCAGTACCGGGGGTGCCTGGCGATCCCGTATCTTCGGGTCGCGCCGGGAGACCGCTGGTCGGTGGTGTCGATCCGCTTTCGGCGGCTCGTCGGGGAGGGCCCCAAGTACCTCACGGTGGCGGGTGACACGCCGAGGCTCTACAACACCCGGGCTCTGCTCCAGGACGGCGACACCATCGCCATCTGTGAAGGCGAGTTGGACACGATCACGGCGCAGGCTTGTGGAGTTGACGCGGTGGGCGTTCCGGGCGCGGCGAGTTGGAAGCCGCACTTCCGGGAACCGCTGCTCGGGTACGAGTGGGTGTACATCCTGGCGGACGGCGACGATGCCGGCCGGGACTTCGCCGACCACGTGAAGGCCCAGCTCCCCAACGCCCGGGTCATCGAGATGCCGGCGGGCCAGGACGTGAACTCGCTCGTGGTCACCCAGGGCCGGCAGGCCCTCCTTTCGCGGATCGGAGGTTGACATGCAACGCAGTCGATTCGCCGAAGGCGATGTGGTGGAGGTCGTACGCCCCGGTGGCGGCCTGGCTCACATGAAGGGCCTGAAGGGCGCTGTGGCGGCCGTGCGGCCGGGCGATCACTGGGGCGTCGATGTGGACCTCGCCGAGGGCGGTCACTGCGTCTTCGGCGAGGATGAACTGAGGTTGTACGAGAGGCCGTTGAAGGCGGCCCTCGGTACCAGCAGAGAACAGGAGATCATGAGGTTGGCCTTCACGGAGGAGTGCGCGCAGCGCGCCGGCCTGGACGACCAGGACCACGACGCGGTGAACCATCCCGCGCATTACACGGCCTATGCCGGGCTCGAAATCATCGACCTGACCGAGCAGTTGAACTTCAACCGGGGTAACGCGATGAAGTATCTGGCTCGGGCGGGACTGAAGTCCGCGGTGACCGAGATTGAAGACCTGCGGAAGGCCCTCTGGTACACCGAGCGGGAGATCACCCGACTGGAGAAGGCGGGGGCCGGCCGGTGACAGCGAAGCGCTATGTGGTCGTCTCCGACCTTCAGATGCCGCTGCACGACCGACGGGCCTGGAAGGCGGTGCTCAGGTTCATCGCGGACTACAAGCCCGATGAGGTGGTGAACATCGGGGACATCAACGACTACACGTCACCTGGTCGATGGACGAAGGACACCCGGGCGGAGTACCAGGATTCCGTCTTCGAGGAGGCGGCGTTCGCCCGCAAGCACTACTGCATGGAACTGCGGAAGGTGTTCGATGGCCCCTCGGTGCTGCTCGGCTCCAACCATGGTGAGCGGCCGATGAAGTACGCCGAGAAGTACGCGCCGGCTATCGCCGACGAAGGTGTCTTCTCGGAGCGGGCGTTGCTGCGTCTCGATGACTTCGGCATCCAGTTCGTGCCGGACTTCTACCATTTCGCGCCGCGCTGGACCATGACGCATGGGCACTTGGGGAAGATCGGCCTGTCCCAGATCGCCGGGAACACAGCGCTGAACGCCGCCAAGAAGCTCGGGCGGAACATCATCATGGGGCACACTCATAGGCTTGGTGTGGGCTCTCACACGACCGGCGTGGACGGCATGTCGGTGACCCTGACCGGCATGGAGGTGGGCAACCTCATGGACCGGCGTAAGGCCAAGTACCTCGCCGGGTACTCCGGTAACTGGCAGCAGGGCTTCGGCCTGGTGGACGTGAACCATGAGCACGTCCAGGTGACTCCCGTCCGGATCGGGCGTGGTCAGTTCATCGTGGACGGCGCTGTCTACCGCCTTTAGGTTGACATGCAACGTAGTGGCTGAGAGGATCGGAATGCAGGACGGCGAGATCACTGCGGAGCAGTGGAAGGGCCTTCAGGAGAAGGCGCGGCGGGCGTCGATGATCGTCGCCCGAAGCTGGGGTGCCGCTGTCGATGCCGGGGACATCGAACAGGAAGTACTCCTGAAGATGGTGGAGTCTCCGGGATTCGTCAGGAAGTCGCTGGAGAACGGCGAAGCTTCGACTGGCCGACTGGTCCGCATGATGGCGGACCAGTGCGCTTCGAAGTTGATGTACGAGTATCGGCGGTTCGCCTTCCAGCACTACTACTCGACGTGGGATGTTCGGAGACTCCTGGAACGGGGTCTCCTGGAAGGCCCCGAGGCTGACAGTCTGCTGGACGCTCAGATCGGGGTGCTGGTCACGGGGCGGAAGTCGAAGAGCGACTTCGCCGAGCGGGTCACGCATGACGACAAGATCGACCTGGATTACGGTATGGGCCGCCTGAGGGACAGTTACCGTCAGGTCATCCTCGACCGGTACGTCCTGGACGTGGAGATCCCGCACCGCAAGACCTTGAGTCGGGCGATCGAATCCCTGGCCAAGCACATGAACACGAGCCGAGCGCGAGCGGAAATCAGCTACGAGGGTGCCGGCAGTCGGGCGCCTCTGGACGGCGCTGCGGCCCGCCACGCAACCGATTCGAACTACTGAAAGGATGGGAATGCACTTCCCGAGTCAGACGGGCCAGGATGTCTACGAGCGGACGTACTCCCGGAAGAAGCCGGACGGCAGCCGCGAGGAGTGGCCCGAGACCGTTGCTCGCGTCGTGGACGGGAACCTGAGCCTCAACACCGCTCACCTGCTGGAAGGTGAGCGTGAGCGCCTGGCCGAGATGATGACCTCGTTCAAGGTGCTGCCCGCTGGCCGGCACCTGTGGGCGTCCGGCGTGAAGGGTCGCCAGTACCTCTTCAACTGTCATGTCTCCGGCTGGAGTTCGACGCCCGCGGAGCACTTCGACTTCCTGTTCCTCAGGCTCATGGAAGGCGGAGGCGTCGGCGCGAACTACTCGAACCGCCTCCTCGACGGCTACGGCCTGGTCCAGCGTGAGCACGAGGTTCACATCGTCTGCGACCCGGCACACCAGGACTTCGAGGAGATGCGGGCCGCCGGCCTGATCTCGGACGCCTACGATCCCGACTGGGACGGTGCCTTCGAGGTGGAGGACAGTCGGGAAGGTTGGTCGGCCGCCCTGGTCGATCTGCTCAGCACGTACTACTCGGCCGACGTGCAGCACCGCAACCGCGTCTATGACGTGTCCCGGGTGCGGGCGGCCGGCGCCCGGCTGAAGACGTTCGGCGGTACGGCCTCCGGGCCCGCGCCGCTGGCGCGGATGCTGCGGGAGGTACAGGCCGTCATGAACGAGGTGGCCGGCCGGCCGTTCGCCAAGATGCTCGGCCTGGACGCGATGGCGATTGACCACGCCATCGCCGAATGCGTCGTCTCGGGCGGTGTACGCCGCTCGGCCCGCATGGCGATCATGCGATGGGATGACCAGCAGATCGGCGACTTCCTCACCTGCAAGCAGGACTTCACCCGGCACTGGACGACGAACATCTCAGTAGAGGTGGACAACCGGTTCTTCCGGGCCGTCAACGAGGGCGACCAGGGTGCGGCCTCGATCCTGCACAGGATCACCGAGGGGATGATCACCAACGGTGAGCCGGGCATCTGGAACTCGGACTACGCCAACCAGGGTGAACCGAACCCGGTGATCGCCACGAACCCCTGCGGAGAAATCTGCCTGGAGGCGTGGGAGAACTGCAACCTGGGGCACGTCAATCTGTCCGCGTTCGTGGACCAGGCCGGCCACCTCGACAAGGCCGGGCTGATGGTCGCGCACCGTCTGATGACCCGCTTCCTGATCAGGGCGACCTACGGGGACGTGAACGACTCCAAGCAGGCCGCGACGCTGGCCCGCAATCGCCGGATCGGCGTCGGTCATCTCGGTCTGGCCGGCATGCTTGCCAAGATGGGCATCCGCTACTCGGATGCCCCGCGTCATCCAGAGGTCATCGCGCTTCTGGAGGACATGGCGGCGGTGGTCGAAGAGGAAGCGGACTGCTACAGCCACGATCTTCGGATTCCGAGGCCGGTCAAGACGCGCACCGTGGCGCCGACCGGGACCATTGCCAAGATGCCCGGGGTGAGCGAGGGAATCCACGCGATCTTCGCGCCGTACTTCCTGCGGCGCATCCGGTTCTCGACGGTGGATGAGGACCAGGCCAAGCAGCTGGCCGAGTACCGGCGGCTCGGCTTCCACGTGGAGCCGTGCCAGTACGCCCAGAACACGGCTGTGGTCACCATCCCCACGAAGGACAGTCTCTTGGCCGAGGTGGAGCAGATCCACGGCCAGGAGGCCGCGCAGGTCATCGTGCAGTCCGCATCGGACCTGACGCCGGCCGAGATGCTGAGCGTGCAGCTCCTCTATCAGGAGCACTGGGCGGACAATGCCGTGTCCTACACGGTGAACGTCCAGCCCGAGCGGTACACCACGCAGCAACTCGCGGACTTGATCAGGGAGTTCGGCCCCGTCCTGAAGGGGACGACGGTGTTCCCCGAGACGAGCCGACCGCAGAGCCCGTACGAGCGGATCACTCAGGAGCAGTACGAGCAGGCCGCCGTGCGGGCGGTGGCCGATGGCGTCGATGAGGAGTGCAGCAGTGGAGCATGCCCCGTGCGATAGGAGCGACCGCGGATTTCCCTGGCTCGCGGACTGCGAGATCTGCACCGCCCGGGAGATCCCTGAGGAAGACATGACGCCCGTCGATGCCGGCGGCGTCGAAGCCCTGGCGTGCGCGAGGTGCACGCCGAACCACGAACCCATCTGAGGACCCCATGACCTACGACCCGTTCGCCGACGACAACACCACCACCGACCCCTTCGGCACCGCCACCGAGCAGGCCGACACCACCATCAAGGAGACCAGCGTGACCACCACCAGCCCCGAGCGCGGCGAGACCGGCGTCAGTATCACCCTGAAGGGCGGCAGCGGCTATGACGCGCCGTGGATCGTCCTGCGGGGCGCGAACCTGCGTGACGCCCACGAGCAGATGGCCGACAAGGAGGCCCTGAAGGCCCTGGTGGACGACGTGGCCAAGGTCGGATCGTACTTCGCCTCGACCGGCGCCCAGAAGGCCGGCCAGGCCGCCAGCGGCGGCGGTAGCGAGCCGTCCGCCCAGCAGCCGGCGCGGCCGTCGAACGTGCCCGCGCACTACGTCTTCAAGTCGGGCGTCTCGAAGAAGACCGGCAAGGCGTACCGGATGTGGACCGACCCGAACGACCGCGACGCGAAGCCGATCTTCGAGAACTGACCCTCGCCAGCCCTCTGGGTTGACATGCAACGTGGCGGCCGGCTCCGGCCGGCCCCCCGTCCCGTCCAGCTGACAAGGAGCACCCCATGCAGGTTCACTTCATCGCCTCGACCGTCCTCAATGACGACTTCGAAGAGCTGTGCGAACGGCTCGGCTACGACCCAACCCCGAAGGATGCATGGGGACTTGAGGATGGTGGGACCACCGCGGAGCGGCTGACGGAGTTCGCCGGCCGCGCCTGCTACAAGTCGTGGGACCGGCCGAACCCGGCCACGGCCCACGTGGACGGCTACATGTCCAACATCATCGACCAGGGCCACTTCTCGGTGATGGAGCATGCGAGCGCGACGTTCTACGTCCAGGGCGTCAGCCGTTCCCTGCTGGCCGAGCTCACTCGGCACAGGCACCTGTCCTTCTCGGTGGAGTCGCAGCGCTTCGTGGACTACAGCCAGACCCGGCCCGTGATCCCGCCGGCCGTCGCCGAGGTGCCCGGCCTGGCCGAGAAGGTCATCGAGCCCCTGTACGAGGAGCTGACCGGCGAGTACACCACCCTGGTCAAGATCCTGACCGATCGGGGCCTGAAGCGGAAGCAGGCCCGCGAGGCGGCCCGCGCGGTCCTGCCGAACTGCGCGCCTGTCGATCTCGTGGTGACCGGCAACCTGCGGGCCTGGCGAGACGTGATCGGCAAGCGGTACCACATCGCCGCAGACGCCGAGATCACCCAGTTCGCAGCCGAGATCCTGACGTGGCTGCGAGCCCTGGCCCCGTCCTGCTTCCAGGACATCCCGCACCGGCCCACCGGCGAGGACTACGACTTCGCGGAGCTGACGAAGTGAAGTGCACCTGGTGCCTCGACGGCTACGCCGAGATGCCCGCTGACTGCCTGAACTGCGGACGGCGCACGGTGCCGGCCAACTACGCGCCCGAGTTCGACGGGCCGCTGTACCTCGACAAGAAGACCCTGGCCCGCCTGCGGGAGGAGAAGAGCAAGTGAAGAAGATCCGCGTGACGGCCGTCATGGAGTACTGGGCGGACGCCGAGCACTACCCCGGGTGCTCGACGGCCCGAGAGATGGCCGAGTTCGACGCCCGGCACAACCCCTTCGCTGAGATGCCGGAGGAGTACGTTCCCGATCTGGTGAGCGTCCGCTTCGAGGCGATCACGGAGGCCGCCGATGTCTGACGACTTCGACAAGGTGTTCCGCGAGCTGGCCGATCAGATGGACCAGGCCGCCAACAGCGTCATCCGCGATGAGGTCGGCAAGGGCCTGGGTCTGGCCAGCGGCCTGTACCGGCAGATCGCCGACTCATCGGCCGGCCTCTACGCCCACGCCCGCACCGGCCTGCCGGAAGACCTGGCGGCGCACCTGGTGTGCGCGTTCATCGACAACGCCACCTCGGGCGGTGCGGAGTGAACGAGGCTCTGGTGCACGTGCTCATCGCCACGAACCTACTGCTCGACCTGCTTCTGATCATCGGCCTGTGCTTCGGCCAGAAGGGAACCAAGAAGTGATCTTCCGTTCGTCCAACCGCCTGTTGCGCCAGGAACTCACTCAGGCCAAGGTCCGCCTGCGGGCAGCCCAGCGTGACGCCGAGCTGCTGCGCGCGGAGCTTCAGACCCGCACCAACCGCAAGAAGCTGAGCCGCGAGGACGCCGAGCGCATCCGCCTGGCCTACGACTCCGACGGCTACACACAGAAGGAACTCGCCGAGCTGTACGGCGTGAACCCCGCGACCATCAGCCGCATCATCCGCCGCAAGTACTACGCATGATCAACGCACGCCCAAGGGTTGACATGCAACGTGACAGGGGGCTGGTCGGTGCGTAGCTGGTGCTATCGGATGGCCGGCCAGCCGGTCACCATGCATCGAGTAGAACGGCCGGAAGACCTGGATGCCTTCCGTGAGTTCATCCGACGCAATCAGCGCGGCCTCGGATTCGATCTCGAAACGACCGGACTGGAGATCTTCCAACCGGACTACCGGGTGCGCCTCGCCCAGTTCGGCAATGCTGAAGAGTCCTGGATTCTGCCGGTCGAAGAGAGCGAGCAGTTCCAAGCCGAGACGGTTTCCGCACTCGGGCACCTCGGGAAGGTGTTCATGAACAACGGGACCTTCGACTTCCTGTCCATGGATCAGGCATGGGGAGTCAAAGCCGAGACGATGTTCCCGAAGCTCGTGGACAATCGCATTCTCGGGCATCTCGTTGACTCTCGGGGTGTGAAGGACGGATTCGGGCACAGCCTGGAGTTCATGACTGGACGCTATCTCTGCAAGGAGACCGCGGAACGGGTCAAAGGCTCCATGGGTGCTCTCGCGAAGGCATACCGGACCACGAAGGCGAAGATCTGGCGGATTGTGGATCTCCAAGATCCCGTCTTCAATCTCTATGCCGGAATGGACCCCGTTCTCTCCTACCGCCTGGCGATGAAGATCGGCCCGATGGTCCCGGCGTCGAGCCACCGGCTCATCCCTTACGAACACAAACTCGCTGAGGTATGCGCCTACATGGCGCGGACCGGATACCTCCTCGACGGTGATTACACGAAGACTGAGGCGATGCGCCTGCGGGCGCAAGAAGACTTCTGGAAGGCCAAGGCCCTCTTCTTCGGACTGGAGAACATCAACGCCCCGAGGCAGGTGGCCGAGGCGCTGATCGGGCGCGGGATCAAGATCAAGGACCGTACCCCGTCGGGGGACTACAAGGTCGATAAGGTCCTTCTGGGCGCTCATCGGCGTGACCCTCTGGTTGAGGCGATCATCGAAGGGAAGCGGGCCGGCAAGTGGGCCAAGACCTGGTTCGAAACGTTCCTGGAGACCGCCGATCCTGACGGGCGGTGCCACGCGTCGATCAACAGCATGGGTGCCCGCAGCGCCCGGATGAGTGTCACGGGCATCCCGGCCCAGACGCTTCCCAGTGGCGATCCGTACGTGCGGAACTGCTTCGTCGCGGACGAAGGCCATGTCACGGCCGCCGTGGACTACAAGGCCCAGGAACTTCGTGTCGCTGCGGCGCTCAGCCAGGACCCGGTGATGATGCGGGCCTTCCTCGAAGGCGCGGACCTTCACCAGATCACGGCAGACGGTGCCCAAGTCTCCCGAGGCATCGGCAAGATGACCAACTTCCTGTCCGCCTATGGCGGCGGGGCGAAGGCCCTAGTCGAACAGAGCGGGCTTCCGCTCAGGGAGGCCGCAGGGGTCATCAAGGCGTTCTGGAAGACCTATCCGGGGCTCCACAAGTACAACGACATGCTCTCGAAGAAGGCGACCAGGTACGGCCACGTAGAGACGCCGGTCGGCCGGCGGCTTGTGGTCGATGAGGACCGCCCGTACTCCGCCCTGAACTACATGATCCAAAGCACCAGCCGGGACGTGACCGGCTCGGCGCTCATCCGGCTCCACGAGGCCGGATACACGCCCTTCATGCGCTTGCCCGTGCACGACGAGTGCGTGTTCTCCTTCCCGGCCGGCCAGGCGCAGGAGATGGGAGCGGAGGCCGCCCGCATCATGCGCCAGCAGATGAAGGGTGTGCTCATCGACACCGACCTAGAGGTTGCCGGCCGGTCCTGGGGCAGCAAGTACGAGACGAAGGAAGCCTGATGACCGAGTGCACCACCCGCTATCTCCTGTTCACCTCCGACACCTGCACGCCGTGCGACAGGGCCAAGCCCGTCGTCCACCAGGCCGCCGAGGAACGCGGGCTCCTGGTCCAGGAGATCAACCTTCAGAAGGCCCCGGAACTGTTCTCCGAGTACAACGTGCGAGGGGTGCCGGCCCTGCTCGCGTTCGACCTGGACGCCGAGATCGGCCGGCGGATCGGCAGTCTCGACGCCAAGGCCGTCCGCGCCCTCTTCGACCAGGCCGAGGCCCTGTGAGCGGCCGGCCGACCTGGGACCTGTACTTCCATACCATCGCGGGGGCCGTGGCCCTGCGCGGCGACTGCATCCGCAGCCAGGTCGGTGCCGTCCTGGTGTCGCCAGACAAGCGGATCGTCTCGACCGGCTACAACGGATCTCCGCCCGGTGAGCCTTCGTGTCACGAAGGGCAATGCCCGCGATGCCTCTCCGATGCGCCCTCAGGATCGTCGTACGACGGGTGCGTTGAGATCCATGCCGAGGCGAATGCCCTGCTCTACGCGAACCGGGCCGATTGCGTCGGCGCAACCCTCTACGTCACCCGGGAACCCTGCGGCGCCTGTTCGAAGATGATCCGGGCAGCGGGGATTGAAACGGTTCGGTGGCCCTATCGACCGGACGACAGGTTGACATGCAACGGGGCTGTGAGTAAGGTCGAAGACATCGAGAGCGCGCCGGTCTCGAAGGAAGAAGACGGTGCGATCTCGCACCGCGAAGCCTACGAACTCGGCCGGGGAATCCAGGCCCGCCGGTACCGAACCGGCGGCATCTAGCAGTCTCGCGAAGCATTCTTTCCACGTTCCAGGCATCCATTGGGATGCTCGGCGTTACCATTCACAGCATGGAAGACGAAGGAGTAAGCATCATGAAGGTTGTCCAGGTTGTGACCCTCGACGTGAACGGCACCACCTACAAGGGTGAGGTGGAGGACCCGAAGGTCATCAAGGACCTTCAGGCCAAGAGCGAGGCGTTCGAGAAGGCCCTTCAGGCGCTCACGGAGGCCATCGAGTCCGCCGACCTGGAAGAGGCCCGGCCGCAGCAGGCTGCCAGCCAGCAGGCCCGCAGCACCTCCGGCCGGGCCTCCGGCCGGCAGGCCACGAGCGGCAGCGGTCGCACCCCGGAGGAGAACGAGGCCATCCGCACGTGGGCCAAGGCGAACGGCTACGAGGTGAAGGCGCAGGGCCGGGTGCCCCGCAACGTCATCGAGGCGTACGAGGCCGCGCAGAGCAACTGACCTGACTACCGCTTCGGGGGCCTCCGAGGAGGCCCCCTTCGTCATCCATGGGGAGAGACATGAACGACTGGTCCGTGTGGGGCGACAGCTCCGAGCCGATCGACACGAAGCTGACTGAGGACCAGGCCCGCGCCATGGTCGCGGACTACCACGAGACCGGCCGGCCGGAGGTCTACGCAGAGAACGAGCGAGGAGACGTGATCGAGTAGTGCGCTACCGCATCGAGTTCGCCCCCGCTTCCCACTCGCACTGTCCGCTCAAGGACGGGTACGTGGACGGCATCCATGAAGCCGAGCTGCATGCCTCGATCGCCTTCCTGGTCGACACCATCGCCAACCGCATGATCGACCCGGCCGACTTCCGCGAGACCTATCACGGCATGCTGGCGGAGTTCGTCCCCGGTGTCATCGCGCGGGCCCGAGATGGCAAGGCCGTCCTGGCGGAGTTCGCCGGCATGCCGACCGGCGGCGATCTGCAAATGATCATCACTGGCTCAACTGCCATCGCGAATAGATAGTAAGTATACGCAAGACCCCCTGTCGGCATGGCCTGACAGGGGGTCTTCGTGTTCATCGACGGGTCACCGGTGTAGCTACTCTGTTGCTAGGCCACGGCAGAAGCGGGCCCTGTCATCGCAGGGAAAGGCCGGACTCGGCGGCCCAGGCCGCGAGGTCTTCCGGACCGCCCCCGTCGGCCGCGATGCGAAGGGCCTGGCGGTACACCTTGGGCCAGGGGGCGGGGTCGGCCGGCGCCGAGCCGAAGGTCATCCCTCGGCCGTCCGTGGTGATGCTCTCCGTGACATGCCCAACCTGGAAGACGGTGCCGTGCTGGACGCCGCCAGTGATCGTGTTCGTAACGTGGTTCATGGGATGATCATGACAGTGCTTCGGCATCCTGTCCGGAAGATGCCGAAGATCACCGCCGGCCTGACTGGTGGGGCCATCAGGTCCCGCTCGTGGGCAAGCTGCTCAGAGCTGACACGTCACCAGCCCGTACCTACGTGGGCTTCTCTGATCTGACGAGTTCGCAACTCAGGACCTCGGAAGTTGCCCGTGGAAGCCATTCCTTCACGTAGTCACGCCACTCCTGTCGCGCTTCCTCTTCGCTCTCCCGCCACGGGGTGTAAACACTCTTCACCTCCCTCTTGCCGTTGATCGTCAGAGAGATGGTCAGGAGATAGGTGTTCTTCTTCTTGTCGGTCATCGATCTTCTCCGCGCTTTGTGCTCATGTCCCGTAGAGCAGTTCCATCCGCCTGACCTCGATGAGGTCTCCCAAAGGAACACCGGTCATCTCGGAGTTCTCCGCCAGCAGGCCGGCCGCGAGCATCGACAGTGCGCGCAGCAGCTCGGCCATCGCGGTCTGCGGCGTCACGCCGTGTTGATTCGAGAGCTGCGTCAGCTCAGCGATCATCTGGTTCCCTGTCAGCTCATCACCCTCAGCACGAGGCACCCCGGAATCCGGGCGTGCCACCTGAAAGACGGCCGCAAGAGTCAGGGCGGTGTTGCTGGCGCTGAGCTGAATCAGGTAGTCGGGGCTCTGATTCATGCCTCCGCCTGTGCGAGGACGCTGGGGCCGGAGAACTCCGAGGCGAGCGCATCCATGATCAGCTCATCGCACACCGCGCCGCGCCAGTAGCCGGCCTGGCGCATCGCGCCGACGTGCTGGAAGCCGGCCTTCTCGTAGACGTGGACGGCGGCCTTGTTGGGCGCGAGGACCTTGAGCCAGACGGACCGGAGATTGGCGACGTGGAACCCGAAGTCCAGCGTCAGCCGAGTAGCTGGGGTGGCGAGGCCCTTGCCACGCGCCTCGGGCGCGATGACGAGGATGTATTCGCCGGTGCGGGCGTAGTTGTCGGGCTGGAGCGTGGTCATGCCGGCGGGCACCGGGTTCTCGGCGTCCGTGAGGTCGTAGACCGTGAACCTGATGTTCCTGCCGGCGAGCTGCTGCTGAAGTCCCTGGGTCCGGCTCGGCAGGGACTCGGGAACCGGGCGGCCGTACCCGATGAGGGAACTCGGGTTCTCCTCCCAGCGCCAGTACTCCTCAGCGAGGTCGGATCGAAGGGGGCCGAGCCCGCAGGTGCCAGCGGACATCCAGATGATCTGTTCAACGGACATGATGTGCTCCGGGGATGCTGAGAGTCGCTGTGTACAAGTGAACTGACGTGGACTCGGCGACGGGTGTGCCGTCAACGGTCTCGATCCAGGCGTGCAACCGTATCGGGTCGGGCGCGACCCCGTGACGCCAAACCGCGGCCTTGCCTGCCACGCGGAGCAGCAGCATCGAGGCCGCAGACTCCTCCAGACAGTTGGTCCGTCCGGGCGAGTACCAGCCCGCGCTTCGTACAGCGTGGACGGCCTGTTCGGCTTCGCTGACGGTTGCCGGCCTTCTGCGCCCCGTCGTGCTGGCGGAGTGAACCAGCTTGAGGACGCGACCCATCGCCTCGTGCTCCGGGCCTGCGGCCTTCACGGTGTGGACCACGGACAGGGCGGCAGCCGCAGTCAGCGTCCGGGTACGCGGGACGGGCGCCGGGGGAGTCAGCCCGGCCCGGAACTCGTCGCTGCCCCAGCTTGCCTTCGGTGCCTCCACCGCGCGGACGTTCCGCGACGTCTGAGGCCGGTCGGTCTCCAGCAGCAAGCCCGACGCCAGCAGCGACTTCAGCAGCGGCTCCGGGAGGTGCCTGGCGTTTCCGAACTCCGCCGCGTGACGGAGAGCTGCGCCAGCCGACGCGGGGAGCGTGCTGACCTGGCCGTTGAGGTAGTTCACCAGGACAACGGCGTGCCCGAAGTCAATCCCACGGACATGGCGGGGCATGTTCACGAACGAAGGTGAGTCAGCCACGGTCGTCCACTCCCTCAACCCATTGCGGCGCCGGTTCGCGGTCAAGCGCGATCAGCCACGCCTCGACGGCAAGCGTCCGGTCCAGAATGCCCATCGGCACGGGCATGCCCATCGCGGCCTGCTTCAGCGTCCGGCGCAGGGCCCGGGGCTCGACCAGGCCGAGAGCGGAGAGGAACCCGTCCGCCAGGCAGAGCAGCGTATCCAGGTTCTCCCGTCGGCCGGTATAGAAGTCGGCATTGAACGAGCCCTTCGTACTGCGGGCTGCGAGCGGGGCCGGCAGTAGGTCACGCATCGCCCGTACCAGGTGCGGCTTGTAGGCGTACACAGGTGGCCGGGCTTCGAGTGGGACGCGCAGAACGGTGTCGATCACGCTGGCGTCGAGGAACGGGTTCCGGAGTCGGATGCCGATGTCCTCCGCAAGTACGGCATCCGCCTGCGCCGTTCGGGCCACCTCGCGAATCTCATCAATGACCGTGCGGACCCCGGCATCGAGTCCCAACAAGGGGTCCGGGGCTGCGGCCACCCGTTCAATCTCACCTCGCAGATGCGGCAGGGTCTCGGTGCCGGCCCAGGCTGGGAGCTGCACGCGCGGGAACCAGTGAACGGTGCCGGTCGTCGAGGACGAGCCCTGAACGATCTGTTCGGCGAGCACGGACAGCACGTCTGCCCGGGAGAGCCTGGCCGTGGCGAGAGCCTGCCTGAGGATGTTCGAGAGCGGCAGATGCCTCAGCCGGGCCCAGCCTGCTGCCTGGTGGAAGGCCGCCCGGAACTGCTGGTGTCGAACCAGGTCGGCGATGTGGACCGGCGGCTGCGAGCAGACGCTATCCCCGCCATCACCGGTCAGATGAAGCTTGGTGTCGAACCGCTCGGCCATCCATTCCAACTGCCGGAGCAGCCCGGCCCAGGCCAGGGTGGACGGTGCCGGCTCATCGGCGGCGGGCACGCTGGTGATCCCGCTGTAGGGCAGGTGCTCGCGTTGCGTCGGTAGAAGGTGGTGCTCGATCCTGCCCGGCATCGAGTCCGCAACGAGCCTGGCGAACCGGAGGTCGGCCCCGGACTCGTCCCCTTCGGGGTGGACTGTCACAGCGGGCGTACACACGTTCTCGGGTGCTTGGCGGGCCGCCAGGAGAGTGACGGACGATGAGTCGAGGCCGCCCGACAGGTCGGTGCTGAACGGGCCGTCGCCCAGGCCCAGGCTCACAGCCTTCTCAAGCTCGACCCGGAGGCGCCCGGCCGGCGCGGGGTCGAAGTCCGGCTGTGGCAGCCAGAGATTCGTGATCTGGGGGGCGGTGCCCGGAGCGAGTCGGATTCGGGCACCCGGCGGCAACTGCTCGACCCCCGAGAAGTACGTCCGGCCCGCAACGAGTGCCGGGAGCAGCGGCGTGAACACGGCAGTCACGAGCCGCCGAGTATCGACCGGGGCCCGGCTGAGTCCTGCGAGGAGCCGCGCCGATGACGACCAGGCCCACCCCGCACCGAACTGGGTGACATAGACCGGTTGCGCGGCGGCCGGGTCGGTGTAGATCACAGTCTCGTGCTCGGCCTCGTTTACCACCATGTAGGCCCCCGGCCAGCGCCAGGCCAGATCGGCCGGCAGGGGTCCGGCGCCCAACGCCTTCAGATCCGCCGGCCGTGCGCCGCTCGGCCCGAGGACGAACAGCCGCCAGGCCGGGCGACGGTCCGCCACGTAGAGCTGAGTTGGTGTCATGCCGTCTTTCCACACGCTCGACTGCGGATGCAGCCGTGTCGCTCCCAACGGGTGTGGCGTGCCCGTTGCGGAGCTGCTGAAGCCCCCGAAAGCCATGGTGACCCTCCCCTTGGCAATTGCAATGGCAGAACGCGGAGCGGTGCGGCCCCGAAGGGCCGCACCGCAGGAGGAGGAGGATCAGCTGGTGTAGGTGTAGACGAACCGCTTGCCCTCGCCGCCGTCGGAGAGGCCGCCCATGGTGAGGGCCGCCGCGTCGCCGATCACGGCCGGGGCCATCTCGTCGTCCTCGTCGGTGGTGATGATGGTCTCGTTCATTTCTCGGTTCCTTCCTGCTGGGTGGTGCAACGACCCATCCGGGGGATTTCCCGGTGGGGCCCGGCCTGGCGGACTTCCCCATCCGAACCAGGTCGGGAGCTGTGGGGTCAGCGCAGGGGGCGGCGCTGACCGTGAATTTCCGCGTACACGCACTTCCCCAGGGGGCGGAGATCAAGGCCCCACCGCTTGGAGAGTCCGTCTACGAGTAGGAGGCCACGCCCGCGCGCTGGCACCCTGTCCGGGTTGGCCGGCAGGCCGGCCTTGATCAGAAGGGGCGGGTAACGCGACCCGTCCTCGACGGAGATCCGCACCGCGGACTCGCCGATCTGCTCAACGGCCAGGGTGATGACGCGCCGACACCCCGTCTGTATGGCGTTGGTCATCAGCTCGCTGGTGACCAGGACAGTGGTCTCGACTAGGTCGGCCAAGTCCCAGCGGCGGAGCGTGTCTTTGACCAGCTCTCTGGCGAGGCCGGCGGACTCGTCCTTGTAGGCGAAGGACTTGCTGACCTTGCCCGGCGGCTGGGCGTCCACCGGGGACTGAACCGGAGGCTCGGCGACGACCGTCACGAGGTACCGACCTCCATCTGTTTCAGCCCCTCCAGGAGCCTTTCCAGGTCTGGGTGCGACAGAGCCGGCGTCTGGTTGGCCCCTCGCAGTTCGGCGATCCGCTCGGGGGAGAGCTCGGCTTCCAGGACCTTCCCGGGAGTCCTGCGGGCGAGGGGTGCCGGCGGGGGCTCTGCGTCGGTCGGGCTGGGGCCGGTCGGGAGCCGGAGCCCCTGAATCTGCTGCTCGATCTCCTCCAACATCGCTCGATCGAACCGCAGTTCCAGGACGGGCGGAGGACGTTCCCCGGTGGGGTCGGGGATGATGCCGCTGATCGTCAGCCGGATGGGAAGCTCAGGCTGTCCGAGGTGCTGCAACTGCTCGGGGGATAAAGCCTCGATGTAGATCCGGCTGCCCTGCCGAAGGGGCGTGCTGTCCATCGGCACAGGCTGTATCGACGTGGTTCCCGTCGCCGGACTCATCTTTCTCTTTCCCCCTGAGAGTGACGCAGACGACCTTGTTTCCCGCGCTGATGTTGCGGTCGGTGTGCCAGCTCGCGGCCAGCGCCTCGATCAGCTCGAAGCCACGGCCGCCGAGGTCGTCGGGGCCGGCGGCGCGGGGCTTTGGAAGCTTCAAGGAGCCGTCCTCCACCTCGATCCACATCGGCCGCCCTTCCAGGGCCACGAAGGTGACCTTGAACGGCGTCCCGGCGTGACGGGCCGCGTTCGTGGCCAGCTCGCTGGCGAGAATCACCGGAGTGTCCGGGTCGATGCCGACTTCAAGACAGCACTTCTCGATGAACCTGCGGACCGCCCGAACCGAGGTGGTGACAGGTTCGAACTTCGCCGCTCGAATCAAGACGACATACGGACTCACGTGAACGTGAGTGATCAGCTCTTGCACAGCTCCTCCACAGATAGGCCGGAGGGAGCCATGCGCCAATGCGGACGCACTACACTCCGCAGGTGGCTCGTAGCGGTTGGTGCGAAACTGAGTCTCCTAGTACTGGCCGCTGGTACGCAAGCCCTTCGTGATGACCCGTCAAACTTCACTCCTCCGGGGCATGCTCTCGGCTGTGCGCGCTACTCTCACATCAGTAACATCTATGCTGAGTGGAGGAGCGGAGCGTGACGAAGCCGCAAGCGTCCCGCGCTATGGTCAGCGTCGGCCGGCGACTGAAGGCGCTTCGCCTGGCCGTACGCCCTCGCCTGACCCAGGGCGCGGTTGGCGATGCCATCGGCAAGAGTCAGGCGCTGGTCTCGCTGATGGAGATGGGTGGGCAACTACCCGACGACCAGCAGCTGATGACGATGCTCGACCTGTACAAGGTTCCGGAAGCCATCCAGGTTGATGTGCTTGCTGAGATCAGGGAAGCGAGGGCATCTCAGGCGGTCTGGTGGGACGAGTACCTTTCCGACCTGCCGCGCAACCTCGTTCGCTTGATCGAGCATGAGGACACCGCGAGCAAGGTCAGCATCTCGACGGGCGGGTTGATCCCGTGGGCCTTCCAGACCCGGCTGTACATGGAAGCCGTGGATGAGTTCCACATGGGAGAGCGAGGTGTCGAGCGCACGGCGGCGCAGCACACCGTGCGGCTTCGGCGGCAGCAGATCTTCCTCCGGCCTGAGAACCCAGCAGTCCTGGATGCGCTGTGTGCGGAGGCGGCCATCCGTGCACATGTCGGCGGGCGCAAGGTGATGAAGGCTCAGCTCGATCACCTGGCTGAGGTCGCGCAGAAGCCGAACGTCTCGCTGAGGATCATCCCGTACGAGGCGGGCGCGGCTGCCGCTACTCAGCTGAACTTGACCGTCATGGACTACCGGACCCCGGGTGATCCGGGGCTGGCGACCATGGATACCGGCACTGGCGTGACAATCCTGGACGACGCGAAGGAAGTGCGGTCACGTCGGCGAAGGTTTGACTACCTGGCCGGGAAGGCGTTGACTCCGCATGACTCGCTGGTACTGATCGAGACCGTTAGCAAGGAACTGTGATGGAGAAGCAAGACCTGTACGCAATGACCCCGCCGAAGTCCGAGCGCTTCAAATCGGAGGTAAGCGAGGCTGAAGGGTCGTGCGTGGAGTTCGCCGCCCTGCGCGACAGCGCCGGTAACTTGCTCGGGGTCTACGTTGGCGACAGCCAGAACCAGGACCTCATTGGGAGTCGCTTCACGGCACGTGAGATCCGTGCCATGGCTCTCGGCATCCAGGGCATCTGCGCCAAGCTGGGTATCGAGCTGTAGCCGCCGCAGGTTGGTCGCGGAGCCGCCCCGGAGCCTTTGAGGCTCCGGGGCGGTTGTCGTCTGTCAGAGGGCGCCGGCGGGCTCTGGCGGCCAGTCATAGGCCACCGTGACAGGGGCGTGGTCGCTCCACCGTTCCGCGTGGGTGGCGGCCTTCTCGGTCTTGGCCCACACGGTTTTGCCTGCGATCCCAGGCGTTGTAAAATGTGCGTCAATCCGCCAGCCGGAGTCGTTGTCGAAGGCGCGGCCGCGGTAGGACCACCAGGAGTAGGGGCCGGTGCGGTCGGGGTGGAGGGTGCGGACGACGTCGACGTAGCCGGCTTCGTCGTAGACGCGGGAGAGCCAGGCGCGTTCTTCGGGGAGGAAGCCGGCGGACTTCTGGTTGGCCTTCCAGTTCTTGAGGTCTTCGGGGCGGTGGGCGATGTTCCAGTCGCCGCAGACGACGACCTCGCGGCCGTCGGCGGCGGCGCGGGTGCGGAGGGCGGTGAGGTGGACGAGGAATTCCGCCATGAAGCGTTCCTTCTCGTCCTGGCGTTCGGTGCCGACCTCGCCGGAGGGGAGGTAGAGGCTGGCGACGGTCAGCCCCGGCAGGTCGATCTCGACGTACCTGCCCGTGTTGTCGAACTCCTCGGACCCGAATCCGATGACGGTCCGCTGCGGCTCCTGGCGGGACAGGACGGCGACGCCGGCCCGGCCCTTGGCGACGGAGGGGGCCCAGACCGCGTGCCAGCCGTCGAGGTCGCGCAGTTCGACGGGCAGTTGCTCCGGCTCGGAGCGCACCTCCTGGAGGCAGACCACGTCCGCCTCGGTGCCGGCCAGCCACTCGACGAAGCCCTTCTTGGCCGCCGCCCGGATTCCGTTCACGTTCACACTCGTCACCACGATCACCCGGGCAGCCTACCGAGTGCCGGGGCCTGCGCCGAAGCGTGACGCGCGCCGCCGCGGGATGACGTGAACGCGGCATGAATGTGTGCGACAGTCGCACCAAGCCGCGCCATTGGTCTTGACCATCTCCGGACGATGCCCCTAGGGTCGCTTACTGCAAAGACCTTTAATAAAGAAGGACGGATAAAAGCCCGCTCTCCCACCTGCCGCATCCGCGGACAGCGGGCCCGGGATCCGCCCTCCTTACCGCAGGGTGGACGAAGCAGGGTGGAGGACACGGTGGGGACGACTGGACAGCTTTCGGCGGTGCCGGAACCGAAGTACTGGCACCTGCGCACGGTGCTGCTGCGGGCCATCGACTCGGAGTTCTCCACCGGCCAGGTCCTGCCCAACGAGCGCGAGCTCTCCGCCCGCTTCGGGGTCGCCCGGGCGACCCTGCGGCAGGCCCTCGACCAGCTGGAGCTGGAGGGTCGCCTGGTGCGTCGCCGGGGGATCGGCACCCTGATCGCCGCCCCGCGGGTCGGCGTCCCGGTCAACCGGCAGGAGGAGGGCTGGCCCGGCGTCGGCCGCAGCCACGCCTGGCGGACGGTCGACTGCACCACCGCCCCCGCCCCGGCGCAGCTGGCCAAGGGCCTCGGCATCGCCGAGGGCGCCACCGTGCACACGGTCCGCCGGGTTCGCCTGGTGGAGGGCCGGGCGGTGGCCACCGAGTCGCTGCACGTGCCGGCCGCCGCGTTGCCGCACCTGCCCGGCTTCCGGGCCGAGAGCGACCGGGCCCGCTCGGTGCTGCGCCAGCTGGAGCGGCTGGAGGTGGACGGCGAGTCCCGCGCGGTCGAGCTGGGTGTCGCCGAGGCCGACGAGGCCGCCCTGCTGGAGCGCCCGCCCGGTTCGCCGGTGCTGGTGATGACCACCCAGTACGCGTCGGCCGGCCGCCTGGTGGCGCTCGCCGTCGCCACCTACCGGGCCGACACCTGCAAGCTGACCTTCGGCTCGACCGGGCTGGTCGAGGTCACCCCGGTCGGCGCTGCGGCCGAGGTCCGCACCGCCTCCTGAACCACTTTTCCGACACCCTCAGACCGAGGCCCGAACGCCCAACTGGCGTCCGGGCCTCGGCCGTTGTGTGGGCGGAGTGGTCCGGGCGGAGCTGGGTCCGGATCGCTGCCCGGGCGGAGCTGAGTCCGGACCGCCGCCCGGGGGGGGGCCCGGGGTGGGGGGGCTCCCTTTTTCCCGGAGGGTGGGGAAGGAGGATCAGGGGGTCAGATCTTCGCCCACGCGTCGGTGAG
>NZ_JBWKEQ010000013.1:169022-174551 GCF_056435365.1 Kitasatospora sp. NPDC043949
CCTCCTCTCCTCCCGTGGGGGAGGGTTTTTCGGAGCGACTCGACCCCCCCCCCCCCCCCCCCCCGCCCCCCCCCCCCCCCCCCCCCCCCTCCCCCCCCCCTCCCCCCCCCCCCGGGCCCGTCAGGCGCGGCCGTTGCCGGTGGTCGGCGGGTCGACGGCGAACAGCTGGTCCTCGACGTGGTCGAGGGCGACGCGCAGCGCGCCCATCGCCACGACCTCGGAGCCGAGCGCGGCGAGCGCCACCTCGGGGGCGCGGAGGGTGAACTGGGCGAGGCGCTCGCGCAGCGGTTCCAGGACGCCGTCGAGGCCGGCCGCCCAGCCGCCGATCACGACGAGCTGCGGGTCGATGGCGAGGACGAGCGCGGCGACGCCCTGGACCAGGCGGGTGAGGAAGCGGTCCATGGCGACCTTCGCGACCTCGTCGCCCTCCCGTGCGAGCCGCAGGACGCGGGCGACGGCGGCCTCGTCGAGCGGGTTGAGCGGCTTGCCGGTGGTGGAGAGGAGCCGCTCGGGGGTGACCTCCTGGCCGAGCAGGTGGAGGGCGCCGATCTCGCCGGCCGCCCCGCCGTAGCCGCGGTGCAGCCTGCCGTTGATGAGGGAGCCGGCGCCGGGGCTGAGGCCTGCCATGACGAAGACGACGTCACCGGCGCCGACCGCCGCGCCCTGCCAGTGTTCGGCGATGGCGGCGAGGTTGGCGTCGTTCTCGATCAGGACGGGGCAGCGGAAGGAGCGCCGAAGCCGGGCGCCGAGGTCGAGGCCGGTCCAGCCGGGCATGGCGGTGCCGAGTTGGATGGTGCCGTCGCGGTCGACGATGCCGGGGGT
Source organism: Kitasatospora sp. NPDC043949 (assembly GCF_056435365.1). Classification (NCBI taxonomy): domain Bacteria; kingdom Bacillati; phylum Actinomycetota; class Actinomycetes; order Kitasatosporales; family Streptomycetaceae; genus Kitasatospora; species Kitasatospora sp. NPDC043949. The sequence goes on from NZ_JBWKEQ010000013.1 coordinate 169,845, forward strand.
GCCGATGCCGACGGCCCAGAGGTTGTCGCGGGAGATGCCGGCCTTGCGCAGGACCTCGGCGACGGCGGTGCGGACGGCGGCGAGCCGGTCCTCGGCGTCCAGGGTCTCGTCGACCGGCTTGAAGTGACTGCCCACCACCTCGCCGGTGAGGTCGGCGAGGATGACGTGGATGTCGTGCACGCCGACCTCGATGCCGAGGATGTGTCCGGCCTCGGCGCGGAAGCGGAACCAGCGGGCCGGTCGGCCGCGCCGGCCGGTGCCGGGCTGGCCGTCCTCCTTGGGCTGGTCGACCTCGGCGACCAGCCCGGTTTCGACCAGACCCTCGATGACGCCCTCGACGGTCGGGCGGGAGAGCCCGGTCTCGCCGACGAGCTGAGTGAGGGTCACGGAGTGGCCGGTCCGCAGCGCCCGAAGCGTGACCGCCGCGTTGATCCGCCGCAGCAGCGAGGAGTCTCCTCCGGTGAGCCGATCCGCCAATGCGATGCCCTTCGCCGTTCGCGCGACTGCCCTGGCGCGCGGTGTCGAGTGCGCGGTGCCCACCGAATGGCCCGCGGGGGTATGCCACCCCCGGAACGCGGCACGGCGGCGCGGGGCCGCCTGCGCCAGGGCCGGAGGACAAGCGGAGCCTACCCGGGGGTGGGCCCGCTGGGCGAGAATCCTTGCAGCTCATCCAGGCTTCGGTATCGAAATGGTACGCATCGGGTGGTGGTGCACGACCCGGGCTTCACGGCCCGGCCACGGGCCGCCCGCCGCCGGGCCGCCGGGACCGTACCGACCAGCGGGAACGGGCGGAGAACAGCGAGCCGAGGCTCAGCCGGGAGCCGGCCGACAGGGCGCTGAGTACGGAGCCGGCCGCCACGGGGGAGTCGGGCACGGCCCGATGGTAGCGGCGGCTCAGGGCATCCGCGCCGCGAACAGCCGCTGCCCGAGCAGTCCCATCGGGTGCCCGTCCTCGGGCAGCGCGAGGACGGTCGGGCAGCCGGCGGAGGTGAGGGCGGCCCGCCAGCGCTCGGCGGGGAGCGCCGGGAAGGCGGGGAAGCCGGGGGCAGCGGCGGACACCGGGAAGGCGGGAGCGGCAGGGTGGGCGGGAGCGGCAGGGTGGACAGGGGAGGCGGGGAAGGTCGGGGAGTCGGTGCGGGCCTCGGCGTCCCCCGTGATCAGCAGGTCGAGCTGTTCGCCGGTGGGCGCGAGCAGCAGCAGCTGCCCACCGGGCGCGAGCTGGTCGACCAGCTCCGGGACGACGGTGTCCGGGTGGCCGGTCACGGTGGCGACGACGAGGTCGTATCGGCCGCCGTCGGGCAGCTGGTGGTGGTCGGCGCCGGGGCGGGGCCGGGTGGCGAGGGCCCGGGTGACGGTGGAGTCGGCGTCGTCCTGGCCGAGTTCGAGGATGCGCAGCGGCTGCGGCCCGTCGTGGGTCTCGGCGATGCCGCGGACCAGCGCGCCGAGGGCGGCGCCGAGGTAGCCGCGGGCGGCCGTCCAGCGGATCGGGGCGGCGGCCGGGCGGGGGGCCTCCTCGCCGGTGATCAGCCGGGGCAGCCGTAGTGCGCCGCGCCGGATCCGGTCCAGGGCGGAGACCGGGCCGAGTCCGTCGTTCCAGGCCTCGACGGCGGGCCGCCAGGCCTCCCGGACCTCGGCCGCGGTGAGCTCGGGTCGGCCGTAGTGGACGTCGCCGTGCCGGGTGATCAGGCCGTGCCGGGTGAGGGCGTCGAGCCAGCGGCCGACCCGGGGCCGCTGGGCGGGGGTGACGAGGGCGGCGGCGAGGATCTCGGCCTCGGTGTGTCCGCGCCCGGGGTCGGTGAGGACGCCGCTCTGCTGGAGGGTCAGCAGCAGCGCGGACAGTACGGCGTGGTCGAGGTGGGTCCCGAAGGCCTGGACCTGTTCGGCGGTGACGCCTATGGCGTGCTTCCAGGCGATGGCGTCGGCGGCGTCGGCGGCGGTACGCAGTCGCCGGTCGGCGGCTTCGGCGTGGCTGTGCGGGGCGCGGACGTGGGCGAGGACGGCGCCGAGCGCGTCGACGGCGGCGTACACGTCGTCCTGTCGGGGTTCGGGGCCGACGTGCAGGACGAGCCGCAGGGCGCCGAGGTCGTGGTCGGCCAGGTCGGGGCGGCGGCTGAGTCGCCACAGCAGGGTGGAGGGCAGGCTGAGGTGGGTGGTGGCGCTGGCGGCGAGGTCGACGAGCTGCCGCTCGGGGTCCTGCCGGGGGTCGCCGCAGTGGACGGTCCCGCCGGCGAGCAGGGTGGCGAGGGCCAGTTCGACGGCGAGGTCGGTGGCGGGGTGGAGCACGGTGTGCCGGATGGGCGGCGGGCCGAGGACGCCCGCCCAGTGCCGCAGCCGCTGTTCGGCGGTGCGGGCGGCGGAGGGCGGCAGCGCGGCGTGGGCGGCGACGCGCTGGGCGAGGGCCCGGGGCAGGCCGCCCGGCGGGGAGACGCCGAGCAGCAGGCCGATGCCGCTGATCGCGCGCCCGTCGGCGACGACGGCGGGTCGGTCGCCGAGTTCGCGCAGCGCGCTGACCAGGGCTGGAGTCGTGGGCACGGTGATCACTCCGGGGTGCGGGGGAGAAGCCGCACTACTGAACCACGCGGTCGGGCCGGGTGATGCCGTGCACGGGTCAAACTTCTGTAATGATTTTCATATCGGCCAGCCAAGGTGGGTATCCGATCTCCACTCGAAGTGGTCGGAACTTCGCATTCCGGATCCGGCGTGCGACCCCTTGACAGTCGGTGCGGGCGCTGGGTTACTTGGCGTGGGGGTCGTCCTGACCGAACGATCGGTCGGTGCGCCCGTCCTGGCCGACCTGCGGAGGAGCGACGATGACCGGCAGCGCACCCGCCCCGCGCCCGTACGGCGATGAGCCCGCCTACGGCGAAGCGCCCGTTTACGGTGAAGAGTCCGCCTGCGGTGAAGTGCCCGCCCGGCGCCTGGGTGAGCCGATCCCGCCCGCGCTGCTGGACGCCGGCGAGCGGATGGGCGTCGACGAGCTGCGCGCCCACCAGCTCACCCGCCTCCGGGCCACCCTGCGCCACGCGTACGACAACGTCGAGCTGTACCGCCGCAAGTTCGACGCGGCCGGCGTCGGCCCCGAGGACTGTCGCACCCTGGCCGACCTCGCCCGCTTCCCCTTCACCACCAAGGCCGACCTGCGTGAGGGCTACCCGTTCGGCATGTTCGCCGTCCCGATGGAGCGGGTCCGCCGGCTCCACGCCTCCAGCGGCACCACCGGGCGCCCGACCGTCGTCGGCTACACCGAGCACGACCTGTCGATGTGGGCCGACGTGGTCGCCCGGTCGATCCGCGCGGCCGGCGGCAGGCCCGGGCACAAGGTGCACATCGCGTACGGCTACGGGCTGTTCACCGGCGGCCTGGGCGCGCACTACGGCGCCGAGCGGGCCGGTTGCACCGTCATCCCGGCCTCCGGCGGCATGACGGCTCGGCAGGTGCAGATGATCCAGGACTTCCGTCCCGAGATCATCATGGTCACCCCCTCCTACCTGCTCACCCTGCTCGATGAGTTCGAGAAGCAGGGCGTCGACCCGCGCAGCACCTCGCTGCGCATCGGCATCTTCGGTGCCGAGCCGTGGACGGAGGAGATGCGGCGCGAGATCGAGGACCGGCTCGACCTGCACGCCGTCGACATCTACGGCCTCTCCGAGGTGGTCGGCCCCGGCGTCGCGCAGGAGTGCGTGGAGACCAAGGACGGGCTGCACATCTGGGAGGACCACTTCTACCCGGAGATCGTGGACCCGTTCACCGACCAGGTGCTGCCCGACGGTGCGAGCGGCGAACTGGTCTTCACCTCGCTCACCAAGGAGGCGCTGCCGGTCATCCGCTACCGCACCCGCGACCTCAGCCGGCTGCTGCCCGGCACCGCGCGCCCGGCCTTCCGACGGATGGAGAAGGTCACCGGGCGCAGCGACGACATGATCATCCTGCGTGGGGTGAACGTCTTCCCGACCCAGATCGAGGAGGTCCTGCTGCGGACCCCGGGCGTCGCGCCGCACTTCCAGCTGCGGCTCACCCGGCAGGGGCGGCTGGACCGCATGACCGTCCGGGTCGAGGCGCGGCCGGACGCCCCGGCCGAGCAGCGGGCTGCGGCGCGGGAGGCGATCGTCCGGGGGGTGAAGGACGGGGTGGGCGTCACGGTCGCGGTCGAGGTGGTGGAGCCGTACGCGCTGGAGCGCTCGGTCGGGAAGATCCGGCGGGTGGTCGACGAACGGGGGTGAGGCCGACGGGGGCCCGCAGCCCTGGGGCCTGCCGGAGGCGTAGGGCTGTCCGGGGGGATGCCCTACGCCTCCGGCGTCTATCGCCGTCCCGCCGGCCCCGGCCGCTGCCTGCCGTCCCGCCAGCCTCCGCCTCGCGGACGCCTTTTGACGGACGCCTTTTGACGGACACCCGCCGACGGAAGCTTGAGACCCATTCGGCGCACCGGGATCGTGGTCGCGGCCGAAGGTTCCCAGACTCGAACGAAAGAGGGGTGGACCCAACCAATCGGAAAGGCATCCTCATGAGCATCGGGCTGCGCCGCGTCCTCGCGGTGACCGCAGCGATTTCCCTCGGCCTGGGCGCGGCGTCCTGCGACAGCGCGTCGCAGTCGTCCAGCGGCGGCTCCGGCGGCGGGGGGGGGGGGGGGGGGGGGGGGGGGGGGGGGGGGGGGGGGGGGGGGGGGGGGGGGGGGGGGGGGGGGGGGGGGGGGGGGGGAGGGGGGGGGGG
>NZ_JBWKEQ010000014.1:0-71672 GCF_056435365.1 Kitasatospora sp. NPDC043949
TGCAGGGGGGACCCTGTGGGAGAGTAGGACGCCGCCGAACAATCATTCACAGAGAACCCCCATCCGGGAAACCGGATGGGGGTTCTCTGCATTTCTAGGGCTTAATGGCTGAAGGGCGTTACGGCCTCAGAGCTGGAGTTTGAATCCGAGGTGCGACGGGACGAAGCCGAGCCTCTCAGAGAGGCGGCGGTCGTCGGTCATGCCAGGTGTGCGCATGACTATGGACAAGGGGGGTGATCGAGCCATCGCCCTGACCTGAATCTGTCGACAGGACCGTTCGACGGTCGCGTCGCCCCCGGGCTCCCGCACCCCCTGACGTGCACCTCCGCAGCCGCCGTTCGAACCCGGGAGGGGGCGCCGGCCGTGATATCGGCCGAGGCCGGTCGGCGGACGGCGGACGGCGCGAGGACGGATGCGGGAGGACAGCGATGGCCTGGTACCAGGGGCAGAGCCGGATCACGGTGACGGCGGTGGAGGGGCAGTGGCCGCAGCGGGCGGTGGTGACGGTGCGCGGCGGCCGTCCGGTCGAGATTCCCGGGACGGTCGGTGCGAGCCACCTCGTGGACGCCGAGCGCTGGGAGCTCGACCTGGAGCACCGGCGCGAGGGCGAGTGGTGCCCCAACATCCGCGCGGTGCAGGGGCGCTGGCAGGAAGTCCGGGGGGTGCTGACGCAGCTGGTGCACAGTCGCAACCGGGACGAGGGCGGTGACCGCAGCGACCGGAACCTGGTGCTGCGGATCGAGCGGGTCGAATCGGGCGGCGGCGCGCCCGTGGACGTGGCCGCACAGGGCCGCGCGACCGCGCCGCGCACCTCGACGGACCGGCCGGTGGCGGCGTCCGGGGCGTCGGCCCCGCGGACTTCTGCCGCGCCGGTGCGCGGGACGTCGACCACCTCGTCGGCGCCGACCGTGCGGACCAGCGGTTCGGCGGCCGGGTCGGCCCCGTCCGCTCCGTCGCGCGCGGTGACGTCCACCGGTGGCACGGCGACCCGGCCCTCGACCGGCAGCTCCTGGCAGGGCTGACGGGTGTTCTGAGCCCCGAGCCCGCCCGCGTTCCGGCGCGCGGCGGATCCGCTCGGTCGCCCCGCGCCCCGGGGTGGCCGAGCGCGGCGGTCCTTCCGTGGCCCGGGGGCGGCAGACGCGAACCGGGCCACGCGCGCGACGGGGCGCGCGCGCACCACGGCACAAGCGCATCGGGGCACACGCGCATCAGAGCCCTCATTGATTCACTCGCGACGCACCTGATCTGTTCCGTCGCATTCCTGCACAACCGCCCCAGGCGTCAGGGGAATCACTCGGCTATTCCCTGCGGAAACCCGGCCGGGTGGCCGGGGGGATCCGGGTGCCACAGTTTCGGCCAAAGAATTCACACCTGTCATCAGGCGTTCCGGGCGTGGCCGGGAGTCACACCAGCGATTTTGCGGTTCCGATTCCGGGGAGAGTCGCTTTCCGTTCAATCGCCAGGGGTTGCGAGCGGGTGACCCGCCGTGAAGACTGTTCCGCGTTCGTCGTTCCGAGCGTTCGGGCCGTCAAGGTATTGCCCGGTCCTCGCGACGGTCGTGGCAGGTTCCGCACGGTGGTTGCGGGGAGGGATCGCAGGGGGGATAGGCATGCCGGGCGCAACGATCGCACAGGTCAGGGCCGTCGGAGCGGCCGACTGGAGCGTTCGGGATTCCTGTCCGGCCCCGCCTGCGGGGTGAGGTCATTCGGCGGTCGGCCGTTCGCCGCCCACCGTTCCCGCTCACCGTTCCCCCGTTCGCCGTTCCTGGGCGGCGTGGAATTCGGGTCGCATTCGCACCGTCCGGTCGGGGAGCGCCGAAGCGGCCCGGAACGGTTCCCCCGGGGCGCGTGCGGCGCCCTGCCGGGAACCGTCGGGGATTCCCGTTCGCACCCGTCGGCCGTCATCGGCAGGGCTTCCGTCGATTCCCGTTGTTCCCGCGAGTCTTGAGTCGAGGAGCGCAGGTGGCAGGAAATTTCACGGCGTGCTCCACAGTAATCCGGAATTCATCCGCGGACGCTCGCCGCGCCCGCATCTGAGAACCAGTCAACGGGAGCGTCCGCCCATGCCGTACCCCAGTTCCGCGCCGGTCCGCGAGCGCGCGCCGTTCCTCTTACGCCGCGAACTGCAGCACCGGCTCGACACGCTCGCGCGCACCCACCGGGTGCCCGGCGCCCAGGTGGTGCTGGACACCGGCTCGGAGGTCGTGGCCCTGCACACCGGTGTGGCCGACGCCGCCACCGGTGCGCCCTTCACCGGGGACACCGTCGTGCCGGTGGGGTCGCTCACCAAGCCCTACACGGCCGCTCTGGTGATGCTCCTCGCCGACGACGGCGACCTCGACCTCGACGACCGGGTCGCCGATCACCTGCCCGAGCTCCGCCGGATGCCCGCAGTAACGATTCGCCAACTCCTCAGCCACACCGGCGGACTGCCCACCGGGCCGGACTCCGACGCCGCCGCCCGGACCACCGCGGCGCACTACCTGTCGTCCGTGTGCACGGCCGGGGACGCGCTCTTCCCGCCCGGGACGGACTTCTCCTACTCCAACGCCGGCTACGTCGCCGCCGGGCGCCTGGTGGAGGCGGTGACCGGGATGCCCTGGCACGAGGCCGTGGCCGCCCTGCTGCTCGAACCGCTCGGCACCGTGCCCGTGTTCGTCGACGCGAGCGCACCCGCTCGCCCGGTCGCCGCCGGGCACGCGCTCAACGCCGCGACCGGCCGGGCCCGGCCGGTCCGGCAGAACCTGGCCCCGCTGGAGGCCCCGGCCGGCGCCCTGCTGGCGAGCGCCGCGGACCTCGCCGCGCTCGGCGGCGCCCTGGTCGGCCGGGCCAAGGCCCTGCCCCCCGCCGTCGCCGAGGAGATGCGCCGCCCGCAGCCCGGCGCCCGGCCGGGTGCGCTCGCGGACGGCTGGGGCCCGGGGCTCGCCCTCTACCAGCAGGACGGCCGGCTGTGGTGCGGCCACGACGGCAACGCCATGGGGACCTCCTGCCACCTGCGGGCCGACCCCGACAGCGGCGTGGTGGTCGCCTTCGCGGGCAACGCCGCCGCCGCCACCGCGCTCTGGCGCGAGCTCGCGGCCGACCTGGCCGAACTGGCGGGCGTCCGGGTGCCCGCCGCGATCGCGCCGGTGGGCGCGGGCGAGCCCGTCCCCCTGCCCGAGTGCGCGGGCACCTACCGCAACGGTTCGATCCGGTACCTCGTCGAGCCCGCGGGCGACGGATCGTCCACGCTCTCCGTGGACGGGGACCTGCCGATACCCCTGCGCTGTTTCGCCGACCTCTCCTACGACCTGCTCGCCCCCGACACCGGCCGCCCCGAGCCGGGCGGGCGCTTTCACCGCGACCCCGCCACCGGCGTGATCGACCGGGTGCAGGTGTCCGGGCGCACGGCGCGTCGCGCCGACCCCGCCTGAGGCGCCTTTCGCCCGCCTGCCGCCGCCGCTGCCCGTCGCCTGAGGCGTCCGCCGCCGCGCCGACGCCGCTCCACCGGGCTCACCCCCCGCTCGTTCCGTTCCCCCGGCCCCCGTTCCCGGGTCCGTGGGCCTGCCCCCGTCTGCCCCGGCGCCCGCATCGCCTCCTCCCCGTCCGGAAGGACCTTCCGCCATGACCGACCGGCCTGCCCAGCCCGTGCGTTCGTCCGCTCCGCCGCAGGCCGGCGACACCCCTGGCGCCCCGGGGACCGAGGCAGCCCCGCCGCCGGCGCACCGGACGCTCGACGCGCTGTTCGCCGCCCAGGTGGCCCGCGCGCCGCACGCGCCCGCGGTGACCGACGGCCGGCGCAGCTGGACGTACCGGGAACTGGCCGACCGGGTCGAGCACCTGGCCCGCGACCTCGCGCGGCGCGGCGCCGGGACGGACCGGACGGTGGCGCTCGTCCTGCCGCGCTCGATGGAACTGGTCGCGGCGGAGCTGGCCGTCGCCCGGACGGGCGCCGCCTTCCTGCCCGTGGATCCGGCCTACCCCGCCGGGAGACGGGCGCTGATGCTCGCCGACGCCGCCCCCGCCGTCGTCCTGGACGATCCGGCCCGGGTCCGCGCGCTGCTGGAGACGGACCGGGCCGGCGCCGCAGACACGCCCGACGCCGGCCTGGCGGGCCCGACCGGTACCGCGCTGCCGGGCCCGACCGGTACCGACCACGCGGCGTACGTGATCTACACCTCGGGCTCCACCGGGACGCCCAAGGGCGTGATCGTCACCCACCGGGGGATCGGCGGCTTCGCCGAGGCGGCCCGCGCGCACTACTCCGTGCGCCCCGGAGACCGGGTGCTGCAGTTCTCCTCGCCCAGCTTCGACGCCTCCGTCCTCGAACTGTTCATCTCCGTCCTGGCCGGGGCCACGCTGGTGATCCCCCCGCACGGCCCCTGGCTGGGCGAGGAACTCGCCGCCGTGCTCGACGAGCACCGCATCACCCACGCCCTCATCCCGCCGGCCGCCCTGGCCACCGTGCCCGGCGGCGCGGGCCGCCACCTGCGCACGCTGATCGTCGGAGCCGAGGCCTGCCCCGCCGAACTGGTCGACCGCTGGGCGCCCGGCCGGCGCATGATCAACTCCTACGGCCCGACCGAGGCGACCATCGTCGCCACCTGGACCGGCCCGCTGGCCGCCGGCAGCGGCGCACCCCCCATCGGCGGCGCGCTGCCGCACACCCGGGCGTACGTGCTCGACGCGGCCATGCGGCCCCAACCGTCGGGTTCCGACGGCGAGTTGTACGTCGGCGGGGAGGGCGTGGCCCGCGGCTACCTGGGCCGCCCCGGCCTGACCGCCGGGCGCTTCGTCGCCGACCCCTTCGGCCCGCCCGGCGCCCGGCTCTACCGCACCGGAGACCGCGCCCGGTGGACCGCCGACGGGGAGCTGGAGTTCCTCGGCCGGCTCGACCGGCAGGTGAAGATCCGCGGCTTCCGGATCGAGCCGGGGGAGATCGAGGCCGCCCTGCGGGCGCACCCCGCCGTCGACCAGGCCGTCGTCGTGGTCCGGGAGGACGAACCGGGCCGCGAACGCCTGGTCGGCTACGCCACGCCCGCCGACCCGGAGCACGCCCCGGACCCGGCGGAGCTGCGCGCGGCGCTGGCCGCCGCCCTGCCGGCCCACCTGGTGCCGTCCGCCGTGGTCGTCCTGGCCGCGTTGCCGCTCACCCCGCAGCACAAGATCGACCAGCAGGCGCTGCCCGCCCCCGCCCGCTCCGGCGCGGCCGGGCCCGTCGCCCCGCGCACCGAGCGCGAACGCGCCCTGGCCAGCATCTGGGCCGAGGTCCTCGGCGTCGACGCGGTGGGCGCGGCGGACGACTTCTTCGACCTGGGCGGCGACTCGATCCTCGCCGCCCGGACCCTGGCCCGGGTCGCCGAGCGGCTGGGCGTCCGGCTCACGCTCCGGGACGTCTTCACCGCGCGGACCGTCGCCGCCCTGGCCCCGCTGGTGGACGAGCGGCACACCGCCGCGCCGCCGGAGCCGATCCCGCCCGCCCCGCGCGAGGAGCCGTTGCCGCTGTCCAGCGCCCAGCGCCGCCTGTGGTTCCTCGACGACCTCACCGTCGGGGGGACGGAGTACAACACCGGCGTGGCCCTGCGGCTGCGCGGAACGACGGACCCGGCGGCCCTGCGCCGGGCCCTGGGCCGACTCGCCGCCCGGCACGACTCGCTGCGCACCACCTTCGCCACCGTCGACGGGCAGCTCGTGCAGCGCGTCGCGGCGGAGGGCACCCTGCCGCTGCGCACCGCGGACGTCGGCGACCGGCCGGCCGGGGAGCGCGCCGAGGCGGCCGAACGGCTGCTGACCGAGGAGCTGAACCGGCCCTACGACCTGACGGACGGCCCGCTCGCCCGGGCACTGCTGGTCCGCCTCGCCGCCGACGAGCACCTGCTGCTGCTGGCGCAGCACCACATCATCACCGACGGCTGGTCGGTGGGCGTCCTCACCCGCGAACTGGCCGCGCTCTACCGGGCGGAGGCCTCCGGCGAACCGGACGCGCTCGCCGCCCCCGCCCTCCAGTACCCCGACTTCGCGCGCTGGGAGCAGCACCGGCGGACCCAAGCCGGGGCAGCGGACGCGCCGGACCTCGCCTACTGGAAGCGGAACCTGGCGGAGCTGCAACCCCTGCAACTGCCCACCGACCGGCCCCGGCCCGCCCAGCGCACGACGAACGGCGCGGCGCACCGCCACCGCCTCCCGGCCGAACTGGTGGCCCGGCTGCGGCACCTCGCCGCGGGCCGCGGTACGACGCTGTTCACCCTGTTCGCGGGGGCGTCCGCGCTGCTGTTCTCGCGCTACTCCGGCCAGCGGGACGTGGCGTTCGGCACCGTCACCACCGGGCGCGACCGGCGGGAGCTGGAGGAGGTGACCGGCTTCTTCGTCAACACCGTGGTGCTGCGCGGCGACGTGGACGAGCGGGCCACCGTCGACCGGTTCGTGGAGAGCGTGCGCACCACCCTGCTGGACGCCTTCGCCCACGCCGCGGTGCCCTTCGACCGGGTGGTCGAGGAACTGGCCCCGCCCCGGGATCCGAGCCGCACCCCGCTGGTCCAGGTCATGGTCGTCCAGCAGAGCCCCACCACCCCGCCGCCCGCCGGAGGCCTGCGCTTCGAGGACCACCCGCTGCCCCGCCCGGCCGCCCGGTTCGACCTGGTGCTGGAGTTCACCCCGGAGGACACCGGCGGCTGCGCGCTGACGGTGGAGTACAACACGGACCTGTTCGACGCCCGGACGGTGGCCCGGATGGCGCGCCACCTGCACCGCCTGCTGGCGGGCATGGCGGACGGCCCGCAGCGCATCCTCGCCGAACTGCCCATGCTCTCCGAGGAGGAGCAGCGCACGCTGCTCGACTCCTGGAACCCGCCCGCGCACGCCGCCGGCGACCTCCCGGACACCGTGCCGCCCGTGCTGCCCGGGCTGTTCGAGGCGCAGGCGGCCCGTACGCCCGGGCGGACCGCCGTCGGCTGCGGCCCGGTGCGGCGGGACTACGCGGAGGTCAACCGGCGGGCCAACCGCCTCGCCCGGCTGCTGGTCGCCCGGGGCGCGGGCCCCGAGCGGCTGGTCGCGCTGTGCCTGCCGCGCTCCGCCGACCTGCCGTCGGTGCTGTGGGCGGTGCTCAAGTCGGGTGCGGCGTACCTGCCGGTGGACCCGGGCTACCCGGCCGAGCGGATCCGCTTCATGCTGGCGGACGCCGGGCCCGCGCTGGTCCTCGCCACCCGGGAGACGGCGGCCGCGCTGCCCGAGGGGTGGCCCGTCCTGCTGCTGGAGGACGGCACCGGCCTGGCCGCCGACGCCGGCGGCCCGGCGGACACCGGCCTGGCCGCTGCCGGCCCGGCGGACACCGACGACACCGGGGACGCCGACCTCACGGACGCCGACCGCCTCCGGCCGCTGCTGCCGGAGCACCCCGCCTACGTCATCTACACCTCGGGGTCGACCGGCCGGCCCAAGGGCGTCGTGATCACCCACCGCAGCGTCGTCGCCCTCGCCCGCTGGGCGGCCGAGCGGTTCGGGCCCGGCGGGCTGGACCACGTGGTCGCCGCCACCTCGCTCAACTTCGACGTGTCGGTCTTCGAACTTCTCTGCCCGCTGCTGGCGGGCGGGAGCGTCGAGGTGGTCGCCGACCTCGCCGCCCTCGCCGAGGAGCCGGCCCCGCGCCGCGTCGGCCTGGTCAGCGGCGTGCCCTCGGTGATCTCCCGGCTGCTCGCCGGGGGCGCCGCCCCGGTCGACGCGGCCACCGTCGTGCTGGCCGGCGAGGCCCTCTCCGCCCAGGCGGTGGGCGACCTGCGGCGCGCCCTGCCCGGCAGCGCGATCGCCAACATCTACGGCCCCACCGAGGCCACCGTCTACGCCACCGCCTGGTTCGCCGGTGACCGGCTGCCGGAGCAGGCGCCGCCGATCGGCAGGCCGCTCGCACTGACCCGGACGTACGTCCTGGACGCCGGGCTTCGCCCGCAACCGCCGGGCGTGGTCGGCGAGTTGTACCTCGGGGGCGGCGGCCTGGCGCGCGGCTACCTGGGCCGCCCCGGGCTGACCGCCGCCCGGTTCGTCGCCGACCCGTACGGCGCGCCGGGGGAGCGGATGTACCGCACCGGAGACCGGGTGCGGTGGAACGCCGACGGCGACCTGGAGTACCTCGGCCGGATCGACCAGCAGGTCAAGGTGCGCGGCTTCCGGATCGAACTGGGCGAGGTGGAGGAGGCGCTGCGGCGCTGCGAGGGCGTGGCGGAGGCGGCTGCCACCGTCGCCGACGGCGGGGGCAACCGGCGCCTGGTCGGCTACGTGGTCCCCGTCCCGGGCGGGCGGGTGGAGCCCGAGGCCGTGCGCCGGGCGCTCGGCCTGGCCCTGCCCGACTACCTGGTGCCCTCGGTCGTCGTGCCGCTGCCCGCGCTGCCGCTCAACCCCAACGGCAAGCTCGACCGGAGCCGGCTGCCCGCCCCGGGGCCGGCCGTGCCCGCCGTACGCCACGTCGCCCCCCGAACCCCCGCCGAACAGGCGCTCGCCACCATCTGGGCGGAGGTGCTGCGGCTGGAACGGGTCGGCGCGGACGACAACTTCTTCGACCTCGGCGGCGACTCCATCCTCGGCATCCAGGTGGTAGCCCGCTCCCGGCAGGTGGGGCTGGCGGTGACCTCCGGGGACCTCTACCGGCACCAGACGGTCGCCGCGCTGGCCCGGTGCGCGGACGACGCCGAACGGCCGGCCGTGACCGCCCGGGTGGCCGCCACCGGGGCGGGCGTCCTGACCCCGATCCAGCGCTGGTGGCTCGACCGGGCCGCCGGGCGCGCCGGGCACTTCAACCAGGCGCTCTCCCTCCTGCTGGGCGCCGACGTGGACCGGGCGGCGCTGGAGGACGCCCTGAACGACGTGGTCGCCCACCACGACGCGCTGCGCTCGGCCTTCACAGCCGACGCCGGAGAGTCCGACCCCGCAGAGCCCCGTACCGCAGAGTCCGACGCCGGAGAGTCCGACCCCGCAGAGCCCCGCGACGGCGAGATCGGTACCGGCCCCGGCGTGCGCTGGCGGATCGACGACCGGGCGCCCCGGATCCGCCTGGGCCGGCACACCGGCCCGGACGGCGACACCCCGCACTTCGGCCCCTTCGACCTGGGCGGCGAAGGCCCGCTGCTGCGCGCCGTGCTGCACGAGCGCGGTGCGGGGCAGCCGCCGGTCCTGCACCTGGCCGTCCACCACCTGGTCGTCGACGGGGTCTCCTGGCGGGTGCTGGCGGAGGACCTCGACACGGCCTACCGCGCCCGCCGCGACGGCCGGGACGGGGCGGCGGCCCTGCCGGCGAAGTCCTCCCCGCTGCGGCAGTGGGGCCAGCGGCTCGGCGCCCACGCCGCGGCCGGAGGCTTCGAGGACGAGACGGAGTACTGGGCGCGGGCCGTCCCCGCGCAGGACGGTGACGCCCCGGCGGACCCGTTCCCGGCCGACCTCTCGGGGGCCGACACCCACGCCTCGGCCCGCTCCGTCACCGTGCGCCTCGACCCCGCCGACACCACCGCCCTCCTGCGCACCCTGCCCGACACCTATCGCACCCAGGCCAACGACGTGCTGCTGAGCGCCCTCGGCCGGGCCCTGTGCGGGGCGAGCGGCCTGGAGCGGGTCGTGGTGGACGTCGAGGGGCACGGGCGCGAGGAGTTGTTCGCCGATCTCGACCTGAGCCGCACGGTCGGCTGGTTCACCACCCGGCACCCCGTGGCGCTGGCCGTGCCCGCCGGGGCCGACTGGGACGGCGTCCTCAAGCGGGTCAAGGAGCAGCTGCGCGCCGTCCCCCGACGGGGCCTCGGATTCGACGCCCTGCGCCACCTGGGGCGCCCCGGCACGGCCCCCGACGCCCCGGCCGCGCGGATCAGCTTCAACTACCTCGGCCGGATGTCCTTCCCGCAGGACGCGGCCGGGCTCTACCGCGGCACCTTCCGGCCCCTGGAACTGGACGCCGACCCGCGCGTCGAGCGCCCGCACGCCCTGGAGGTGGTCGGCCGGCTCGACGGCGACGCGCTGGAGTTCAGCTGGTTCTACTCCGGCGCCGTGCACCGGCGCGACACCGTCGAGGCCCTGGCCCGGCGCTTCGCCGCCGAGCTGGCCGACCTCGCGCGGTACGCGGCCCGCCCGGGCGCCGCCGGGCGCACCCCGTCCGACTTCCCGCTGGCCCGGCTCGACCAGGCGGCCGTGGACCTGATCACCGGCGACGCCCCGGGCGCGGTGGAGGACGTCCTCCCGCTGACGCCGACCCAGTCCGGGATGCTCTTCCACGGCCTGGCCGAGGAGGACAGCGGCGCCTACTTCCAGCAGCTGGACTTCGTCCTGGACGGCGTGCCCGACCCGGGGCGGCTCGCCGCCGCCTGGCAGTGGGTCACCGACCGAACCCCGGTGCTGCGCGCCCACGTCCGCTGGCAGGAGGTGCCCGAGCCGCTGCTGGTGGTGCGGCGGCGGGCGGCCGTGCCGGTCACCCACCTGGACTGGCGCGAGCTGCCCGAGTCCGAGCGCCGGGGCCGGCTGGCCGAGCTCCTGGACCGCGACCGGGCCCGCGGCCTGGACCTGGCCCGGGCCCCGCTCCAGCGCCTGCTGCTCATCCGCCTCTCCGACACCCGGGTGCGCGTGCTGTGGTCCTTCCACCACCTCGTCCTGGACGGCTGGAGCCTCTTCCAGGTGCTGTCGGACGTGTTCGCCGTGCACGCCGCGCTGGCCCGCTCCGGGCCGGAGACGGGAGAAGTCCCGTCCGGTACCGTGCCGTCCGGCACCGACCCCTTCGGCACCGAGCCCTTCGGCACCGTCCCGTACGGCACGGTGCCGGAGCGCCGGCCCTACCGCGACTTCGTGGCCTGGCTGCGCGAGCGCGACCCGGCGGAGGCCGAGCGGCACTGGCGCGGGCGCCTGGCCGGGCTGGCCGAGCCGACGCCGCTGCCGTACGACCGCGAGCCGCGCCAGAGCCACCGCGCGGAATCCACCCGGGCCGTGCCGTTCACCCTCCCCGCCGCCGCGACCCGGGCGCTGGAAGGCCTCGCGCGCAGCTCCGGCCTGACCCTGAACACCCTGGTCCAGGGCGCCTGGGCGATCCTGCTGGGCCGTCAGGCGAACCGGGACGAGGTGGTGTTCGGCACCACCTCGTCCGGGCGGCCGCCCGAGCTGCCCGGCGTCGAGTCGATGACCGGCCTGTTCATCACCACCCTGCCCACCCGGACGGTCGTGCCCGCTGACGGCACCCTGCTCGACTGGCTCCGCACGCTGCAACGGGAGCAGGGCGAGGACCGGCGCCACGGCTTCGTCCCGCTCACCCGCCTGCGGGCCGCCACCGTCCTCCCCGAGCAGACCGCCCTGTTCGACAGCATCGTCGTCTTCGAGAACTACCCGGTCGAGGACGACGCGGCCGCCGCGCACGGCCTGCGCCTGCGCGACCTGGACGGGATCGAGACCACCAACTACCCGCTCGCCCTGCTGGCCTACCCGGGGCCGGAGCTGGCCCTGCGGCTGTGCTACGACCCTCGGCTGTTCGACGAGGCCACCGTCCGGCGGATGGCCGGGCAGCTCACGGCCGTCCTGACGGGACTGCCCCGGGGCGCCGGGAGCCCGCCCGCGCGCGTGCCGCTGCTGACCGCCGGGGAGCGCCGGCGGATCCTCGTGGACTGGAACGCCACCGCCGTCGAACGGACCGAGCGCGACATCGCGGACCTGTTCGCCGAGCAGGTGCGCCGCAGCCCGGACGCCGTCGCCCTGGAGGCGGGCCACGAGCGCCTCAGCTACCGCGACCTCGACGCCCGCGCCGCCGCCCTGGCCGGCCGGCTGGCCGCGCTCGGCGTCGGCGTCGAACACCCGGTCGGCGTGCTCATGGACCGCTCCGTCGACCTGGTCGTCGCCCAGCTGGCGCTGGTCCGGACCGGCGGGGTCTACGTGCCGCTGGACGGCAGGGCGCCGCGCGAGCGGCTGCACCTGATGCTGGCCGAGGCCGGCGCGGACCTGCTGCTCACCGACGCGCACCGGGTGAGCGCCGCCGAGGAACTGCTCCCCGCCGAGCGGGTGCTGCGCGTCGACCGGCCGGACGGGCCGCACATCGCCGACCGGCCGCACGTCGCCGACCGGCCGGGCCCGGCCGCCCCGGCCGCGGCCCCGGTGCCCCACCCCGACAACGTCCAGTACCTGATGTTCACCTCGGGCTCCACCGGCACCCCCAAGGGCGTCGCGGTGCGCCGGCGCGACGTCGCCGCGCTCGCCCTGGACCGCGCCTTCACCGGCCACGACCGGGTGCTCGTGCACTCCCCGCACGCCTTCGACGCCGCCACCTACGAGCTGTGGGTGCCGCTGCTGCGCGGCGGCACCGCCGTACTGGCCCCGCCGGAGGACCTGGACGCCGCCGCCGTCCGCCGCGCCGTCACCGAGCAGGGCGTGCAATGCCTGTGGCTGACCGCCGGCCTGTTCCGGCTCCTCGCCCAGGAGGACCCGGGCTGCCTGCGCGGCGCCCGGGAGGTGTGGACCGGCGGCGAGGCGGTGCCCGGCGCGGTCGTGCGCCGCGTCCTGGAGGCCTGCCCCGACCTCACCGTGGTCGACGGCTACGGCCCGACCGAGACCACCACCTTCGCCACCCGCCGGGCCTTCCGCCCCGGGGACCGGCTGCCCGCCGTGCTGCCGATCGGACGCCCGCTGGACGACACCCGGGTGTACGTGCTGGACGGCGCCCTCCAGCCGCAACCGCCCGGCATCACCGGCGAGTTGTACATCGCCGGCGCCGGAGTCGCGCGCGGCTACGCGGGCCGGCCCGGCGAGACCGCCGCCCGCTACCTCGCCGACCCCTTCGGGCCGCCCGGCGGCCGGATGTACCGCACCGGCGACACCGCCCGGTGGAGCGAGGACGGCGAACTGCACTTCGTGGGCCGCGCGGACGACCAGATCAAGATCCGCGGCTTCCGCATCGAACCCGCCGAGATCGAGGCACGGCTCACCGCCCACCCGGCCGTCGCGGAGGCTGTCGTCTCGCTCCACGAGGACGCGGGGCGCAAGCGGCTGGCCGCCCACCTGGTGCCGACCGGCGGCGCCGAGCCGCCCTCCGCCACGGCGCTGCGCGCCCACCTGGCCGCCGACCTGCCCGACTACATGCTGCCCGCGGCCTTCGTCACGGTCTCCGAACTGCCGCTGACCGCCAACGGCAAGGTGGACCGCCGGCGGCTGCCCGCCCCCGACTGGTCGGCGACGGGCGACCGCGCCCACCGCGCCCCGACCACCGACACCGAACGCGTCCTCACCGCGATCTGGGCGGAACTGCTCGGCGTGGAGCGGGTCGGGGTCGACGACGACTTCTTCCTGCTCGGCGGCGACTCGATCCTGAGCATCCAGGTCGTCTCCCGCGCCCGCGCCGCCGGTCTCGCGCTGTCCCCCCGCGACCTGTTCCGGCACCCCACCGTCGCCGCGCTGGCCGCCGCCGCCGGTACCGCCGTCACCGTCGCCGGGACCGAACCGGTCAGCGGAGAGGTGGGCCTGACACCCATCCAGCACTGGTTCCTCGACCCGCACCCGCCGTACGCCGCGTCCTTCGACCAGTCCGTCGTGGTGGAGGCTCCCGGCGAGGTCGACCCGCAGGCCCTGCGCCGCGCCCTGACCGCCCTGTGGGCCCACCACGACGCCCTGCGCTCCCGCTTCACCACCGGGGAGGACGGCGCCTGGCAGCAGCACTGCGCCCCCGCGGACGCCGCCGCCCCCGAACTGCTGGAGGTCGTCGACCTCGGCGCCCTGGACCGGGCGGCGGCCGAGGCCGCCGAGGCCCGGGCCACCGAGGCCGCGCACGCCGCGTTCCGGCTGGACACCCTCCCGCTGCTCACCGCCCGCCTGTTCACCACCGACGGCACCCGGCCCGCCCGGCTGCTGCTGGCCGTCCACCACCTGGTCGTCGACGGGGTCTCCTGGCGGATCCTGCTGGAGGACCTGGAGACCGCCTACCGGCAGGCCGTGGAGGGCCGGCCGCTGCGCCTGCCCGCCCGCACCACCTCCGTCCGGGAGTGGACCCGCCGCCTGCGCGAGCACACCGCGGCCGGCGGCTTCGCGTCCCGGCGCGCCCACTGGGCGGCGGCCGCCCGGCACTGCGCGGCCGTGCTGCCGGTGGACGGCGACGGCGGCAACACCGCCGCCGACCTGCGCGCCGTCACCGTCCGGCTGGACCGCGAGCGCACCGGGGACCTGCTGCGCAAGGTCCCCGGGGTCTACCGCACCCGGATCGACGACGTCCTGCTCACCGCCCTGGGCCGGGTGCTCGCCGAGTGGACCGGACGGCGCACCGTCGCGATCGGCCTGGAGGGGCACGGCCGCGAGGACCAGCTGTTCGAGGACATCGACCTGTCCCGCACGGTCGGCTGGTTCACCTCGCTCTTCCCCGTCGCCCTCGACGTCCCGGACGGGGACTGGGGCACCGCGCTGAAGGCCGTCAAGGAGCAGCTGCGGGCGGTGCCGGAGCGCGGCCTCGGCTACGGCGCGCTGCGCCACCTCGCCCGGGACGAGCAGCTCGCCGACGCCCCGGCCCCCGGGATCAGCTTCAACTACCTGGGCCGCTTCGACTGGTCCGCCGACGGCGCCGCCCTGGTCCGCGCCGTCCCCGGCGGCCTCGGCGGCGCGGAGGCGCCCGGCACCGAGCGCCCGCACCTGCTGGACGTCGTCGCCCGGGTCGAGGACGACCGGCTGGAGATCGGCTGGTACTACAGTGCGGGCCGGCACCACGAACGGACCGTCACCGCGCTCGCGGACGCCATGCTGCGCGCCCTGGAGGACCTCGTCGCCCACTGCGCCGAGCCCGGCGCCGGCGGCCGCACCCCCGCCGACTTCCCGCTGGCCAGGCTGGACCAGGCGGCGGTGGACCGGATCGCCGGGGACGGCCGCCGCGTCGCGGACGTGTACCCGCTGACGGCGATGCAGGCGGGCATGCTCTTCCACAGCCTGCTGGACCCGGACGCCCACACCTACGTCAACCAGGTCCAGCTGGTCCTCTCCGGGGTCACCGACCCGCACGCCCTGGCCGCCGCCTGGCAGCAGACCGTGGACGCCAACGCGGTGCTGCGCACCCGGCTCGCCTGGCAGGACACCGCCGAACCGCTCCAGGTCGTCCAGCACCGGGCCGCCGTCCCGGTGACCCACCACGACTGGACCGGCCGGCCGGCCGACCGGATCGAGCGGGACACCGCCCGGCTGCTCGCCGAGGACCGGGCGGCCGGCCTCGACCTGGCCGCCGCACCGCTGATGCGGCTGACCCTGGTCCGGCTGTCGCCGACCCGGGTGCGGGTGGTGTGGACCTTCCACCACGTCCTGCTCGACGGGTGGAGCGCGGCCCAGGTCTTCGACGAGGTGTGCGAGCGGTACGCCGCCCTGGCCGCCGGGCGCCGGCCGAACCCGGTCGCGCGCGCCCCCTTCGCCGACTACCTGCGCTGGCTGTCCGGGCAGGACCCGGCGCGGGTCGAGCGGTACTGGCGCGACACGCTGGCCGGGTTCCCCGCCCCCACCGAACTGCCCCGCGACCGGCGCCCGGCCGAGGCGCACCGCGCGTCGTCCTCGGCATCGGTGCGGGTGACCCTCGACAACGACCTGTCGGAGCGGCTGCGGACCACCGCCCGGCAGGCCGGGCTGACCGTCAACACCGTGCTCCAGGGCGCCTGGGCGCTGCTGCTCTCCCGCTACGGCGGTGGGGACGACGTGGTCTTCGGCACGATCGTCTCCGGCCGGCCCGCCGAACTCCCGGGCGTCACCTCGATGGTCGGGCTGTTCATCAACGCGCTGCCCACCCGGGTGCGGATCGACGCCGGCCGCTCGCTGCTGGAGTGGCTGCGGGAGCTCCAGGACGCCCAGTCGGAGGCCCGCCGCTACGACGCCGTCTCCCTGGCGCAGCTCCAGAACTGGAGCGAACTGCCGGGCGGCACGGCCCTGTTCGACAGCATCGTGGTCTTCGAGAACTACCCGTTCGACGCGCAGGCGCTGACCCGGCACGGCCTGGGCGTCGAGACCGAGCACGTCCTGGAGCCGACCAACTACCCGCTCGGCGTGGTGGTCGCCCCCGGCGACGCCATCGCGGTCAGCCTCGACCACGACCCGGCCGTCTTCGACACCGCCACCGTCGAGGCGCTCGGGGCGGGCCTGTGCACCCTGCTGACGGCGATGGCGGACGGCCTCGACCGGCCGGCGGCGCACCTGCCGCTGCTCGACCCGCCGCGGGGGCGCGAACTCGTCGACCGCTTCGGCGGGGCGGCGGTCGAGGCACCGCAGGACACCGTGCCCGAGGCCTTCGCCCGGCAGGCCGCCCGCACGCCCGAGGCCCCGGCCGTCCGCTGCGGCAACGTGCAGCTGACCTACCGGGAGCTCGACGAACGGGCCAACCGGCTGGCCCGGCTGCTGATCGCGGCCGGCGCCGGGCCCGAGCGGTTCGTCGCGCTCGCGCTGCCCCGCACCGCCGACCTGGCCGTGGCGCTGCTGGCGGTGCTCAAGAGCGGCGCCGCCTACCTGCCGGTCGACCCCGGGTACCCGGCCGAGCGGATCGCGTTCCTCTTCGCGGACGTCCGGCCCGACGCCGTGGTCACCGACGCGGAGACCGGAGGGCGGCTGCCGGCGGGCCCGTTCACCCGGATCGTGCTCGACGACCCCGGGTGCGCCGAACGGCTCGCCGCCGCCCGCCCCGACGCCGTGCGCGACGACGAACGGCTCGGCGCCCTGCTGCCGCAGCACCCCGCGTACGTCATCCACACCTCCGGCTCGACCGGCCGCCCCAAGGGCGTCGTGGTCGCCCACGCCTCGGTCCTGGCCCTGACCGACTGGGCCGCCGCCGAGTTCGCCGGCCACGGGCTGGCCCACGTGGTGGCCGCCACCTCGCTCAACTTCGACGTGTCGGTGTTCGAGATCTTCTCGCCGCTGCTCGCCGGCGGCTGCGTGGAACTCGTCCGGGACCTGCTGGCCCTGGCCGAGCGTCCCGGGCCGTGGCGGGCCGGACTGCTCAGCGCGGTGCCCTCCGCCCTGGGCGGCCTCCTCGCGGAGGACGCCGTGCACCTCGGCGCGGACACCGTCGTCCTGGCCGGCGAGGCCCTGCCCGCCCGCACCGTGCGCCGGCTGCGCGAGGCCGTCCCCGGCTGCCGGGTGCTGAACATCTACGGCCCCACCGAGGCCACCGTCTACGCCACCGCCTTCGCCTGCGACCCCGCCGACCCCGACCGCGACCCGCCGATCGGCCGCCCGGTCGGCGGCGCCCGGGCCTACGTCCTGGACGACCGGCTGCGCCCGGTGCCCGTCGGCGCGCCGGGGGAGCTGTACCTGGCCGGCACCGGCGTCGCCCGCGGCTACCTGCGCCGCCCGGGCCTGACCGCCGCCCGGTTCCTGCCCGACCCCTTCGGCCCGCCCGGGCGCCGGATGTACCGCACCGGGGACCTGGTGCGCTGGACGGCCGACGGCGACCTCTGCTACCTCGGCCGCGCGGACGACCAGGTCAAGGTGCGCGGCTTCCGGATCGAACTCGGCGAGGTCGAGGCCGCGATGGCCCGCCACCCGCAGGTGTCGGCCGCCGCCGCCCGGGTCGTCGACCACGACGGCCACCGGCGCCTGGTGGGCTACGCGGTGGCCCGTGACGGCGCACTGCCCGACCCCGTCGAGTGGCGTGCCTTCCTCGGGCGCACCCTCCCCGACCACCTGGTGCCCGCACTGGTGGTGCCGCTGGACCGGCTGCCGCTCGGCGCCACCGGCAAACTCGACCGCCGCGCGCTGCCCGCCCCGGTGTGGGCCGCCCCGGCCGCAGTCGGCGCCCGGCCTCCGCGCACCGAGGCCGAACGCACCCTCGCCGCGATCTGGCGCGAGGTGCTCGGCGTACCCGACGTGGGCGCGGACGACAACTACTTCGCGCTCGGCGGCGACTCGATCCTGGGCATCCAGATCGTCTCGGCGGCCCGCCGGGCCGGCCTCGCACTCACCCCCCGGCACCTGTTCGCCCACCAGACCCTGGCCGAACTCGCCCTCGCCGCCGAGGAGTCGCCGAGCCCGGCGGTCGCCGCCGAACAGGGCGCCGTGGTCGGCGACGCCCCGCTCACCCCCGTCCAGCACTGGCTGCTGGACACCCTCGGCGGGGACACCGCCCAGTTCACCCAGTCGGTCTCCTTCACCCTCGCCCCCGGCACCGAGGAGCCCCTACTGCGGGCCGCGCTCGCCGCCGTCCTGGACCACCACGACGCGCTGCGCCTGCGGTTCGAGCCGCTCGGCGACGGGCGGTGGCGCCAGCACGGCACCGCGCCCGGCGACCTGCCGGAGCTGCGCACCCACGAGCTGCCCGCCGCACCGGCGCAGGAGCGCGAGGCGACGCTGCGCGAGCTGGCCGAGCGCCTGGCCGCGGGCTTCGACCTGGCCGAAGGGCCGCTGCTGCGGGCCGCGCTGTGCCGCTTCGACGGCGAACGGCACCCCGTCCTGCTGCTGGCCGCGCACCACCTGGTGGTCGACGCGGTGTCCTGGCGCGTGCTCCTGGAGGACCTGGACACCGCCCACCGTGCGCTGCGGGCGGGCGAACGCCCCGACCTCGGCCCCAAGAGCACCTCCTTCCGGGCCTGGGCCGAACGGCTCGCCGAGCACACCGCGGCCGGCGGCTTCGACGACGAGCACGCCCACTGGTACGGGCTGGAGCACGGCGCCGCGACCGCCCTGCCGACCGACCTGGACGGTGCCAACACGGCCGCCACCGAGGAGTCGCTGGACCTCGCCCTGGACGCCGAGGACACCCGCCGGCTGCTCCAGGACGTCCCGGAGGTCTACCGCACCCGGGTCAACGACGTCCTGCTCTGCGCCCTGGGCCGGGTGCTGGCCCGCTGGACCGGCCGGGACCGGGTGACGGTCGCCCTGGAGGGCCACGGCCGCGAGGAGCTGTTCGACGGAGTCGACCTCTCCCGGACCGTCGGCTGGTTCACCACGCTGTACCCCGTGGCCCTGGACATGCCCCGGGGCGCCGACACCGGCACCGCCCTGAAGACCGTCAAGGAGAACCTGCGCGCCGTACCGCGCGGCGGGCTCGGCTACGGCGCCCTGCGCCACCTGCGGCCCGCCGCCACTGTCGAGCCCCGGCTGCCCGACCTGCCGCAGATCGGCTTCAACTACCTGGGCCGGCAGGACTGGACCCCCGCCCCCGGCGGCCTGCTGCACGCCCCGTCCGGCCCGCTCACCGGCGGCATGGACCGGGCGGCGGACCGGCCGCACCTGCTGGACGTGCTCGGCCGGGTGAGCGACGGGAAGCTGGCGTTCACCTGGTCGTACTCCCGCGCGGTGCACCACCGCGCGACCGTCGCCCGGCTCGCCGCCGAACTGCTGGACGAGCTGCGGGAGATCGTCCGCCACTGCGCCGAACCCGGCGCGGGCGGCCGCACCCCCGCCGACTACCCGCTGGCCCCCCTGGACCAGGCCGCCGTCGACCGACTGGCCGGCACCGGACGGGACGTGACGGAGATCCAGCCGCTCACCCCCACCCAGACCGGCATGGTGCTGCACGGCCTGGACGAGGCCGAACACGGCCTGTACGTCGAGCAGATCACCTTCGTGCTGGACGGCGCCCGCGACCTGCGGCCGCTGGCCGCCGCCTGGCAGCACGTCGTCGACCGCACCCCCGTGCTGCGCACCGCCGTCGTCCTGCGCGACGTGCCCGTACCCCTCCAGGTGGTCCACCGGGACGTGACGCTGCCGGTCACCGAACACGACTGGAGCGCGCTGCCGGAAGCCGAGCGCGAAGCCCGCCTGGAGCGGCTGCTCGCCGACCAGCGGGCCCGCCCGCTGGCCCTGGACCGGGCCCCGCTGCTGCGGCTCGACCTGATCCGGCTCGGGCCGGACGCGGCACGCGTGGTGTGGACCTTCCACCACGTGCTGCTCGACGGGTGGAGCGTCTTCCACGTCCTGTCCGACGTCCTGGCCGCCCACGCCGCGCTCGCCCGCGGCGACCGGCCGGGCCTGCCCGAGCGCCGGCCCTTCGCGGACTACGTCGGCTGGCTCGCCGCCCGCGACACCGCCGCCGCCACGGAGCACTGGCGCGGCGTCCTGGCGGACCTCACCACCACGGCGCTGCCCTACGACCGCAAGCCCGCCCAGGGCGACACGGCCCGCTCCGGGGCCTGGCTCTCGCACCTCCTGGCCGAGGCCGAGACGGAGCGGCTCCAGGAGTTCGCCCGCCGGCACCGCCTCACCCTCAACACCCTGGTGCAGGGCGCCTGGGCGCTGCTGCTGTCGCGGTGGAGCGGGGAGCAGCGGGTGTGCTTCGGCACCACCGTCTCCGGGCGCCCGGCCGACCTGGCCGGCTCCGACGCCATCGTCGGCCTGTTCATCACCACCCTGCCCGCCCGCGTCACCGTCGACGGCTCACAGCCCTGTGCCGCCTGGCTGCGCGCGCTCCAGGAGGAGCAGGCCGAGGACCGCCGGTTCGACCACCTGCCGCTGGCCGCGATGCACGGCCTGAGCGGGCTGGCGCCCGGGACGGCGCTGTTCGACAGCCTGGTGGTCTTCGAGAACTACCCGGTCGGCGACGCGACGGCCGGCGCCCACGGCCTGCTGATCCGCGAACTGGACGCCAGGGAGGCCACCAACTACCCGCTCACCGTGGTCGTCTCGCCCGGCGACCGGCTCGCCGTCGAACTCGGCCACGACCCCCGGTACATCGACCGGGCCACCGCCGAGAAACTGGCCGCCCAACTGCTGCACACCCTCGCCGCGCTGGCCGGTTCGGACGGCACCGCCCGCCTGGACGACCTCGACCTGCTGCCGCCCGGGGAACGCGAGCGGCTGCTGCGCGGCCCGGCCCGCCCGGCGGGCGGCCCGGTGCCCCCGGCGGCCCTGCCCGCCCTGGTCGAGGCCGCCGTGGACCGCCGGCCGCACGCCCCGGCGCTGAGCGCCCCCGGGCTGGAGCTGACCTTCGCCGAGGCCGAGGCGCACGCCAACCGCCTCGCGCACCGGCTCATCGCGCGCGGCGCCGGCCCCGGCGAGGTGGTCGCCCTCCTGCTGCCGCGCTCGGCGGACATGGTGCTCGCCCAGCTGGCGGTGGCGAAGACCGGCGCCGCGTTCCTGCCGGTCGACCCCCACTACCCCGACGAGCGCGTCGAGTTCATGCTGCGCGACGCGGCGCCCGCACTCACCCTGGACGCCAAGGAGGTCGCGGCGCTGCTGGCCGCCCCGCCGGACGGCGCCCCCGACCACCGCCCCGCCGACCCCGACCGGATCCGCCCGCTCGACCTGGACGACCCCGCCTACGTCATCTACACCTCCGGCTCCACCGGCACCCCGAAGGGCGTCGTCCTCACCCACCGCGGGCTGGCCGCCTTCGCCGCCGCCGAGGCCGAGCACTACCAAGTCGTGCCGGGTGACCGGGTGCTGGCCTTCGCCACCCCCAGCTTCGACGCCTCCGTGCTCGAACTGTGCATGTCCCTGCCGCACGGCGCCCGGCTGGTGGTGCCCGCGCCCGGACCGCTGCTCGGCGCCCGACTGGCCGAGGTGCTCCGGGCGGAGGCGATCACCCACACCCTGCTGCCGCCGGCCGCCCTCGCCACCCTGCCCGCCGACACCCCCGGCACGCTGCCCGCGCTCAGGACCCTGGTGGTCGGCGCCGAAGCGTGCGGCGCCGACCTGGTGGCCCGCTGGGCCCCGCACCACCGCATGGTCAACTCCTACGGTCCCACCGAGGCCACCGTGGTCGCCGCCTGGTCCGCGCCGCTGGCCCCGGACGGCGCCGCGCCGCCGATCGGCCGCCCGCTGCCCGGCACCGGTGCCTACGTCCTCGACGCCCGGCTCCGGCCGGTGCCCGACGGCGTCACCGGCGAACTGTGGCTGAGCGGACCGGCCCTGGCCCGCGGCTACCTCGGCCGGCCGGGCCTGACCGCCGCCCGCTTCACCGCCGACCCGTACGGGCCGCCCGGCACCCGGATGTACCGCACCGGGGACCTGGTGCGCCGCGACCACCGGGGCGAACTGCACTACCTGGGCCGCATCGACCACCAGCTCAAGCTGCGCGGCCACCGCATCGAGGCGGGCGAGGTCGAGGCCGTCCTGGCGCGCCACCCGGCCGTGCTGGACGCCGTGGTGACGGTGCGGGAGGACGAGCCCGGGCTGCCCCGCCTGGTCGCGCACCTGCTCGCGGCCCCCGGCGCCGAACCGCCGACCGGCGCCGAACTGCGCGCCCTGGCCGCCCGCTCCCTGCCCGGCCACCTCGTCCCCTCGGCCTTCGCGGTCCTCGACCGCTTCCCGCTCACCGCGAGCGGCAAGACCGACCGCGCCGCCCTGCCCGCCCCCGCACCGGAGGAGGAGGAGCAGCGGCCCGGCCGGCTGGCGCCCCGCACGCCCACCGAGGAGGCCGTGGCCGAGATCTGGGCCGAGACCCTGCGGACGGCCGTGGGCGTGACGGACGACTTCTTCCAGCTGGGCGGCGACTCCATGCGGGCCCTGCTGATCGCCTCCCGCGCCAACGATGCCTTCGGCGTCACGCTCACCCCCCGCGACGTCCTGGTCTCCCGCACCGTGGCCGCCCTGGCGGAACTGGTGGAGGACCAGGTGCTGAGCGAACTCGAAGACGCCGCGTCCGGCGGCCCCGACGATGACGAACGATGACGAACGGTGAGGATCCGACGACCATGACGCCTTCGAAGCGAGACCGCGCCGAGGCCCTGCCCGCCGACCTGCGCGAAGCGCTGCGCCTGCGGCTGGCCGGGCGCTCCGGCGGCGCCCGGGCCGCCGCCGACCGGTCCATCCCGCAAGCCGACCGCAGCCGACCGCTGCCGCCCTCCTTCGTCCAGCAGCGCCTGTGGTTCCTGGACCGGCTGCGCCCCGGCGACCCCCGCTACAACAGCGCGGTCGCCGTACGGTTCACCGGCCCGCTGGACCGCGCGGCGCTCGCCGGGGCGCTGGCGGCCGTCGTGGCCCGCCACGAGGGGCTGCGGACCACCTTCGACGAGGCCGACGGCCGCCCGGTGCAGACCGTGCGGCCGGCCGGGCCGGTGCCGCTGCCCGTCCGGGAGCCGGCCGACGGGGAGACCCTCGACGCGATCCTGCTCCAGGAGTACTCCCGCCCCTTCGACCTCCGGCAGGGGCCGCTGCTGCGCGCCCTGCTGGTGCGCGAGTCGGACCGCTCGCACGTCCTGCAACTGACGGCGCACCACATCGTCACCGACGGCTGGTCGATGGGCGTCGTCCTGGACGAACTGTGCACCGGCTACGAGGCCCTGGCCCGCGGCGCCGCCCCGGACCTGCCCCCGGTGGCGGTCCAGTACCCGGACTTCGCGGTGTGGCAGCGCGAACAGCTCTCCGGCGCCCGGCTGGAGGGCCAACTGGCCCACTGGAAGGCGAAACTGGCCGGTGCGGTGCCGCCGGAGCTGCCGCTGGACCACCCGCGGCGCGGCGAGGAGGCCGGCCCCGGCGCCGTCCACGCCTTCACCGTCCCCGCGCCGCTCACCGCCCGGCTGCGCGAGCTCGCGGCCGAGCGGCACGGCACCCTGCACACCGCCCTGGTCGCCGCCACCCAGGCGCTGCTGGCCCGCTGGTCCGGCCAGCAGGACGTCACCGTCGGCTCCCTGACGCCCGGGCGCTCCCGCACCGAGCTGGAGCGGGCCGTCGGCTGCTTCGTCAACACCGTCGTCCTGCGCACCCGGGTGGAGCCAGCCGGATCCTTCCGCGACCTGCTCGCGGCCGCCACCGAGACCGGCAACGACGCGCTCGCGCACGGCGACACGCCCTTCGAACGGCTCGTCGAGGCGGTCGGCGCACCCCGCCAGGCGGGCCGCAACCCGCTGTTCGACGTGCTGGTCCTGCTGCACCCCGCGCCGCCCGTGGCCACCACCCCGCTGGGGTCGGCGCTCACCCCGGTCGTCGTGCCCCGGCAGGCCGCCACCTTCGACCTCAGCGTCGAGTTCGTCCCGGACGGCGAGGCGCTCACCGGCCTGCTGGAGTACCGCGCCGACCTCTTCGACGCGCCCACCGCACGCCGGATGGCCGACCAGCTCCTGCTGCTGCTGGACGGCGCCGCCGCCGAGCCCGACCGACCGCTCGGCACCCTGCCGCTGCTCTCGCCCCGGGAGACCCGGCAGGTCACCCGGGACTGGAACGCCACCGCGCTGCCCGTCGAGGACACCAGCTACCCCGAGCTGTTCCGGCGCAGGGCCGCCCTGACCCCGCACGCCCCGGCCCTGGTCGCCGGAGCCGAGCGGCTCGACTACGCGACGCTCGACACCCGCGCCAACCGGCTCGCCCACCAGCTCATCGCCCGCGGCGCCGGCCCCGAACGGCTGGTCGCGCTGCGGCTGCCGCGCACCGCCGACATGATCGTGGCGATC
The DNA here is from genome assembly GCF_056435365.1 of Kitasatospora sp. NPDC043949. Classification (NCBI taxonomy): domain Bacteria; kingdom Bacillati; phylum Actinomycetota; class Actinomycetes; order Kitasatosporales; family Streptomycetaceae; genus Kitasatospora; species Kitasatospora sp. NPDC043949. The sequence continues at coordinate 24,251 of NZ_JBWKEQ010000014.1, forward strand.
CTCGCCGTCTGGAAGGCCGGCGCCGGCTACCTGCCCCTGGACCCGGCCCTGCCGGCCGAGCGCCTGCGCTACCTGCTCGACGACGCCCGCCCCGCCCTGGTCCTGGACGAACAGGCGCTCCGGGCGCTGCCCGGCACCGGCCCGGACACCGACCCCGGCGACGCCGACCGGACCGCCCCGCTGCACCCCTCCAACACCGCGTACGTGCTCTACACCTCCGGCTCCACCGGCCGCCCCAAGGGCGTCGCCGTCCCGCACCGCGCGGTGGTGAACCTGCTCGCCGCCCACCGGGCGGGCTTCGTCGCCGACGCGGGCGGCGGGCCGCTGCGCGTGGCGCTGACCGCCTCGTTCTCCTTCGACACCTCCCTGGAGGGCGTGCTGCTGATGGCCGACGGCCACCCGCTGCACCTGGTCGACGAGACGACCCGGATGGACCCGGCCGCCCTGGTCGAGTACGTCGTGCGCCACCGCGTCGACTTCCTCGACCTGACCCCCTCCTACCTGCGCCAGCTGCTGCCCGCCGGGCTGCTCGACGACCCGCGCCACCGCCCCCGGGTGCTGATGCTCGGCGGTGAGGCCGTCGGGCCCCGGCTCTGGCGCGAACTCGCCGGGCACCCGGACGTCGCCGCCTACAACTACTACGGCCCCACCGAGTGCACGGTCGACGCGCTCGCCTGCCGCATCGCGGGCGGTGACCGGCCGCTGGTGGGCCGCCCGCTGCCCAACCTGCGCGCCTACGTCCTCGACGACCGGCTCCAGCCGGTACCGCCCGGGGTGAGCGGCGAACTCCACCTCGCCGGCGAGCAGGTCGCCCGCGGCTACGCCGGCCGGCCGGGGCTGACCGCCGCCCGCTTCACCGCCGACCCGTACGGGCCGCCCGGCGCCCGGATGTACCGCACCGGCGACCTGGCCCGCTGGACGGCCGACGGGAGCCTGGAGTACCTCGGACGCGCCGACGACCAGGTCAAGGTGCGCGGCCACCGGATCGAACCCGGCGAGATCGAGGCGGCGCTGCTCGACCTGCCGCAGGTCGCCGCGGCCGCCGTCGCCGCCGTGCCCGACGCGCGCGGCCACACCCGGCTGGCGGCCTACCTGGTCTTCGCCGACGGCGCGGCCCGCCCGTCCGCCGACCTGCGCGCCGCCCTGCGGCGGGTGCTGCCCGACCACCTGGTGCCGTCCTCGTTCACCGCGCTCGACACCCTGCCGCTCACCACCAGCGGGAAGCTGGACCGCCGAGCGCTGCCCGCCCCCGACCTCGAAGGCGAAGGAAGGGAAGGGGAGTTCGTGGCCCCGCGCACCCCCGAGGAGGAGACCCTCGCCGGGATCTGGGCCGAGGTGCTGGGCGTGGCGCGGGTCGGCGTCACCGACAACTTCTTCGAGCTCGGCGGCGACTCGATCCTGAGCATCCAGGCCGTCTCCCGGGCCCGCGCCGCCGGCCTGCGGATCGGCTCCCAGGACGTCTTCCGCCACCAGACCGTCGCCGACCTGGTCGCCGCCGCCCGCCCGGCCGCCGCCCCGGCCCCCCGGCCGCGCCGCGCGGACGGACCGGCCCCGCTCACCCCCGTCCAGGAGTGGTTCTTCGCCGCCCACGGCCCGCTGCGCCACTTCACCATGTCGATGCTGCTCGACCTGCCGCGCGACCTCGACGAGCCGGCCCTGGACCAGGCGCTGCGGGCGGTCCTGGCGGCCCACCCGGCGCTGCGCACCCGCTTCACCCGCGCCGGGGGCACCTGGCGCCAGGAGCCGGTCGCGGACCCGGGCACCGGGCTGCTGACCAGACTCGACCCGCCCGCCCCCGGCGCCGGCCCCGGCCCTGAAGCCGCCCGGGTCGAGGCCGCCGAGGCCGCCCGCGCCGCCCTGGACCCGGCCACCGGCACCCTGCTGCGCGCCGTCCTGTTCCGGGCCCGCGGCGACGCCCGGCCCCAACTCGTCCTGACCGCCCACCACCTGGCCGTCGACGGCGTCTCCTGGCGGGTGCTGCTCGCGGACCTGGAACAGGCCTACCGGCAGGCGGCGGCCGGGGACGCTCCGCACCTGGAGCCCGAGCCCACCCCGTTCACCGACTGGGTCCACCACCTCGCCGAACGGGTCCGGGCCGGAGGCCTCGACGACGACCTGCCCTACTGGAGCGCCGAGACCAGGGCCCCGGCGGCCCCGCTGCCCGTCGACCACCCCGGCACGCCCACGGCCGCCTCCGTGCGTACCCTGCGCACCCGGCTCGACCGCGCCACCACCGAGGCCCTGCTGCGCAGAGTCCCCGAGGCCTACCGGACCCAGGTCAACGACGTGCTGCTCAGCGCGCTGGGCCGGGCCCTCGCCGACTGGACGGGCACCGAACGGGTGACCATCGCCCTGGAGGGCCACGGCCGCGAGGAACTCTTCGACGGCGTCGACCTCTCCCGGACGGTCGGCTGGTTCACCACCCGGTACCCCGTCACCCTCGCCCCGGCCGGCCCGGCCGGCGCCCCCGACTGGGCCGCCACCCTCAAGCAGGTCAAGGAGCGGCTGCGCGCCGTACCCCGCCGGGGCCTGAGCTACGAGGCCCTGGCCCGGCTCGGCCCGCCCGCCGCCGACGCCCTGAGGGACCGTCCGCTGCCGCAGGTCTGCTTCACCTACCACGGGCAGTGGACCGCCCCCGGGACCGGCGACTTCGCGCCCGCCGGCCAGGCGCCGGGCCGGGAGCTCGCCCCCGACGAACCCCTGGACCACCTGCTCGACGTCTCCGCGGTCGTCGCCGACGGCGAACTGGAACTCACCTGGCACTACAGCGACCAGGCGCACGAGGCGGCCACCGTCCGCGCGCTGGCGCAGGCCACGGCCGCGGCGCTGACCGGCATCGTCGAGCACTGCGCCCGCCCCGACGCCGGCGGCCGCACCCCCTCCGACTACCCGCTGGCCGGACTGGACCAGGCCGGGGTGGACCGGATCGCCGGCGACGGGCGGGACGTCGAGGACCTGCTGCCGCTCACCCCGCTCCAGGAGGGCATGCTCTTCCACCGCCTGGTCGGCGGCCCCGACGACGTCTACGTGGACCAGGCCGGCCTGCTGCTGGAGGGCGTGGGCGACCCGTACGCCTTCGCCCTGGCCTGGCAGCGGGTCGCCGACCGCACGCCCGCCCTGCGCACCTCGGTGGTGTGGGAGGGCGTCCCCGCCCCCCTCCAGGTCGTGCGCCGCGGCGTCCGGCTGCCGGTGACCCACCTGGACCTGCGGGCGGTCGACCCGGGCGAGCGCGCCGACCGGCTGGCCCGGCTGCGCGCGGACGACCTCGCCCACGGGCTGGACCTCGCCACGGCGCCGCTCACCCGGCTCACCCTGGTCCGGCTGCCCGAGGCCCGCCTGCACCTGCTGTGGACCTCCCACCACCTGATCCTGGACGGCTGGAGCCTGGCCCAGGTGCTCACCGACGTGTTCGAGGAGTACGCGGCCCTCACCACCGGGGGTGTGCCGACACCGGCGGTGCGCCGGCCCTTCGCCGACTACGTGCACTGGCTGGCCGGGCAGGACACCGCGGCCGCCCGCGCGCACTGGCGGGGCGTCCTGGACGGCTTCGCCACCGCCACCCCGCTGCCCGCCGACCGCGTCCGGCGCGAGGCCCACCGGGCCCGCTCGGCGCTCGCGCACACCGCCGGCCTGTCGCCGGAGGCCTCCGAGCGGCTGGCCCGCACCGCCCGGCAGGCCGGGCTCACCCTCGGCACCGTGGTGCAGGGCGCCTGGGCCCTGCTGCTCTCCCGGTACAGCGGCGAGCCGGACGTGCTGTTCGGGACGACCGTCTCCGGACGCCCCGACGAACTGCCCGGCGTCGAGTCGATGATCGGCATGTTCATCAACACCCTGCCCACCAGGGTCCTGGTCGACGGCGACCGCACCGCCGCCGACTGGCTGCGCGACCTCCAGGAGGCCCAGGCCGAGGCCCGGCGCCACGCCGCGGTGTCCCTCGCCGAACTCACCGCCTTCAGCGGCGTGCCGTCCGGCGGCACGCTGTTCGACAGCATCGTCGCCTTCGAGAACTACCCCTTCGACGACGCCCGCACGGCCGACAGCGGGGTGCGCCTGGTGGAGGTCACCTCCCGGGACGCCACCAACTACCCGCTCGTCCTGCGCGCCTACCAGGGCGGGCACTTCGGCTTCGACCTCGCCTACGACCCGGAGCTGTTCGACGCCGCGACGGTCCGCGCCCTCGCCGAGCGGCTCTGCCTGCTGCTCACCGGACTGGCCGCCGGACTGGACCGGCCGCTGCGCGCCCTGGAGTGGACGACCGCGCAGGAGCGGCGGCTGCTGACCGAGTGGGACGGCACCGTGCGGGGCCGCCCCGACCGGACCCTGGTCGACCTCTTCGAGGCGCAGGCCGCCCGCACCCCGCACGCCGAGGCCGTCACCTGCGGCGACGAGCACCTCGACTACGCCGCCCTGGACGCGCGGGCCGGCCGGCTCGCCCACCGGCTGGCCGGACTCGGCGCCGGGCCCGAGCGGTTCGTGGCCCTCGCGCTGCCCCGCACGGCCGACCTGGTCGTGGCCGTCCTCGCCGTCCTCAAGACCGGCGCGGCCTACCTGCCGCTCGACCCGGGCCTGCCGGCCGAACGCCGCGCCCAACTGCTGGGCGACGCCGCCCCGGTGGCCCTGGTGACCCACGTGCCCGGCGCGCCGCCCGAGAGCTTCGAGCACGGGGTGCCCGTCCTCTCCCTGGCGGACCCGCAGCTGCGCGCCGACCTGGCCCGGGGCCCGGCCGCCCCGCTCGCCGCCGGGCACCGCCCGCTGCCCGACAGCCCCGCCTACGCCATCTTCACCTCCGGCTCCACCGGCCGCCCCAAGGGCGTCGTGGTGCCGCACGCCAACGTGGTGCGGCTGTTCGAGCAGACCGAGGACGTGTTCGGCTTCGGCGCCGAGGACGTCTGGACGCTGTTCCACTCCTACACCTTCGACTTCTCGGTCTGGGAGCTGTGGGGCCCGCTGCTGCACGGCGGCCGGCTCGTCGTCGTGCCCGAGGACACCGCCCGCTCCCCGGAGGACTTCCTGCGGCTGCTCGCCGACGAAGGCGTCACCGTCCTCAACCAGACCCCGTCCGCCTTCCACCCGCTGGCCCGCGCCGACGCCGAACACCCCGAGCTCTCCCGCCGGCTGGCGCTGCGCACGGTGGTCTTCGGCGGCGAGGCGCTGGACGCCGGCCGCCTCGCCGACTGGTACGACCGCCACCCGCAGGACGCGCCGCGCCTGGTGAACATGTACGGCATCACCGAGACGACCGTGCACGTCACCCACGCCCCGCTGGACCGCACGACCGCGGCGGCCGGCGGCCCCGCACCGATCGGCACCGGCCTCCCGGACCTGCGGCTGTACGTCCTCGACACCGACCTGGCCCCGGTGCCCCCGGGCGCCGTGGGCGAGCTGTACGTGGCGGGGGAGGGGCTGGCCCGCGGCTACCTCGACCGGCCCGGCCTGACCGCCACCCGCTTCCTCGCCGACCCGTTCGGGGCCCCGGGCACCCGGATGTACCGCACCGGCGACCGGGCGCGCCGACAGGCCGACGGCACCCTTCGCTACCTGGGCCGCGCCGACCAGCAGGTCAAGATCCGCGGCTACCGGATCGAACCCGGCGAGATCGAGGCCGCCCTCCAGACCCACCCGGGTGTGGGCGCCGCCACCGTGGGCGTGTACCAGGACGCCTCCGGCACCCGCCGACTGGTCGCCCACGTCGTCGCCGGCCCCGGCTCGGCCCACCCCCCGGCCGCCGCCGACCTGCGCGCCCACCTCGAACGGCTGCTGCCCGCCTACCTGGTGCCCGCCGCGTACGTCCCCCTGGCGGTCCTGCCGCTCACCCCCAACGGCAAGCTCGACCGGCGCGCGCTGCCCGCGCCCGGCCCGGAGGGCTTCGCCGCCGGCCGGCAGCGCACCGCGCCCCGCACCCGCGCCGAGCGGCTGGTCGCCGCGGCCTGGACGGAGGTCCTGGACACCGGGGAGATCGGCGCCGAGGACGACTTCTTCGCCCTGGGCGGCGACTCCATCCTCGCCGTCCGGGTCACCGCCCGGCTGCGCGCGGCCTTCGGGGCGGCGGACCTCTCGCCCCGGCTGCTGTTCAGCCACCCGGTGCTGGCGGACCTGGCCGAGGCCCTCGGCTCGCTCGACTCGCTCGGCGAGCCGGGCGCGGCGGACGGCCCGTCGGCCCTGGTCATCCCGGCCGCGGACCCGGCGGCCGAGCCGCCGCTGTCGTACGCCCAGCAGCGGCTCTGGTTCCTCGACCGGTTCGAGCCGGGCAGCACCGAGTACACCTCGCTGTCCGTGCTGCGCCTGCGCGGAGCGCTTGACCCGGCCGCGCTGGGCACCGCCCTGGACGCCCTGGTCGCCCGGCACGAGGCGCTGCGGACCACCTTCGCCGAGCGGGACGGCCGCGCCCGGCAGGTGGTGCGCCCGCCGCAGCCGGTCGAGCTGCCGTGCGAGGACCTCGCCGGGGCGCCCCCGGCGGCCCTGGACGCGCTGCTGGAGCGGATCGCCGGCACCCCGTTCGACCTGGCCGCCGGGCCCCTTCTGCGGGCCCGGCTGGTCCGGACGGCCGCGGACGAGCACGTGCTCGCGCTGGCCGTGCACCACATCGCCACCGACGGCTGGTCGATGGGCGTCCTGGGCCGCGACCTGGGCGAGCTGTACGCGGCGGCCCGCGAGGGGCGCCCGCCACGGCTGCCCGCGCTGCCCGTGCGCTACACCGACTACGCGTCCTGGCAGCGCGCGCGCACCGACCTCGCCGAGGCGGACCTCGCCCACTGGCGCCGGGCCCTGGACGGCCTGACCCCGCTGGAGCTGCCCACCGACCGGCCGCGCCCGGCCGTACGCACCCGGGACGGCGCGCTGGTCGCCTTCACCCTGCCCGCCGGGCTGACCGCGCGGTTGCGCGAACGGGGCCGGGAGGTCGGCGGCACCCTCTACACCACCCTCCTGGCGGCCTGCCAGGTCCTGCTCGCCCGCTGGTCCGGGCAGCAGGACATCGCGGTCGGCACCGTCACCTCGGGCCGCGAGCAGGGCGAACTCCACGACGTGGTCGGCATGTTCGTCAACACCCTGGTGCTGCGCGGCGCCGTCCGGCCGGAGCTGTCGTTCCGCGAACTGCTGGCCGCCGCCCACGGCACCGTCCTGGAAGCGCTCGCCCACCAGGAGGTGCCCTTCGAGCGGCTGGTGGACGCCCTCCAGCCGGAGCGCGACACCAGCCGCACGCCGCTCTTCCAGGTCATGGTGGCCCTGCACAACCTCGGCGTCGAGGTGCCGAACCTGCCGGGCCTGACGGTGGAGCCGGTCACCCCGCCCGTCCACGGCGCCACCTTCGACCTCTCCTTCGACTTCGTCGAGCGCGACGGCGGCCTGACCGGCTATCTGGAGTACAACACCGGGCTGTTCGACGCGCGGACCGCCGAGCACCTGGCCGGCTGGCTGGGCACCCTGCTGGAGGCCGTGGCCGAGGCGCCGGAGACGGCCGTCAGGGCGCTGCCGCTGTTGACGGCCGACGAACGGCGCCGGGTGCTGCGGCAGGGGCGGGGCACGCCGTTGCCCGCGTCGGACACCACCTTCCCCGCCCTGTTCGAGGCGCAGGCCGCCCGCACCCCGGACGCCACCGCCCTGGTCGCCCGGGACGCCACCCTCGACTTCGCCGCCCTCAACGCGCGGGCCAACCGGCTCGCCCGCCACCTCGCCGCCCTCGGCGCCGGCCCGGAGCAGGTGGTCGCGGTCCGGCTGCCGCGCACCTCGGACCTGCTGGTGGCGCTGTTCGCGGTGCTCAAGGCGGGCGCCGCCCTGCTCTTCGTCGACCCGGACCTGCCCGAGGACCGGGCCGCCCTCCTCCTCGACGACACCCGGCCCCGGGTGGTGCTGACCGGGCAGGCCCTGCGCGAGGTGCCGTGGGACGCGCTGCCCGCCCACGACCTGACCGACGCCGAGCGGACCGCCCCCCTGCTGCCGCAGCACGCCGCCTACCTCGTCCACACCTCCGGCTCGACCGGCCGCCCCAAGGGCGTCGTCGTCGAACACCGCCAGCTGGTCAACCTCTGCCGGGACCACCAGGAGGGCCTGGTCGCGCCGCACACCGCCGACGGAGGGCGGCTGCGGGCCGCGCTCAGCGCCTCCTTCTCCTTCGACACCAGCTGGGAGGGCCCGCTGCTGCTCGCACTGGGCCAGGAGCTCCACCTGATCGACGAGGACGTCCGGCTGGACCCGCAGGCGTTCTGCGCCCAGGTCGTCGACCGCCGCCTGGACCTGGTCAACGTCACCCCCTCCTTCCTGCGCGAACTCACCGCCGCCGGACTGCTCGCCCCCGGCCCGCACCACCCGCGCCTGCTGCTGGTCGGCGGCGAGGCCGTCCCCGCCGCCGTCTGGCGGGAGCTGTGCGCGGCGCACGCGGACCTCGGCGTCACCGCCTACAACATGTACGGGCCCACCGAGTGCACCGTCGACGCCGCCTACGCCCGGTGCGCGGACCACCCCGAGCGCCCCGTCATCGGCCGCCCCGGCCGCAACCTGGGCGCCTACCTGCTCGACGGCGCCCTGCGGCCGGTGCCGCCCGGCATGCCGGGGGAGCTGTACCTGGCGGGGGAGCAGGTGGCCCGCGGCTACCTGAACCGGCCCGGGCTGACGGCCGCCCGCTTCCTCGCCGACCCCTACGGCCCGCCCGGAGCCCGGATGTACCGCACCGGCGACCTGGCCCGCTGGGACGCGAACGGGCAACTGGAGTTCCGGGGCCGGGCCGACGAACAGGTCAAGGTCCGCGGGTTCCGGATCGAGCCCGGGGAGGTGGAGGCCGCCCTGCTCGCCCACCCGGACGTCGCCGACTGCGCGGTCGCCGCGCGCGAGCACGCCGGCCGTACGGTGCTCGTCGGCTACCCGGTGCCCGCCGGTCGCCGCGTGCCGACCGCCGAGGAACTGCGGACCTGGCTGCGGCGGACGCTGCCCGACCACCTGGTGCCCGTCGCGTTCGTCCCGCTGGCCCGAATACCGCGGACCACCGGCGGCAAGACCGACCGGCGCGCGCTGCCCGCCCCGCCCGCCCAGCCCGACCGCACCACCCCGTACGTCGCACCGCGGCCCGGAGCCGAGGAACGGCTCGCCGCGATCTGGGCCGAGGTGCTGGGCGTGGAGCGCGTCGGCACCCGGGACAACTTCTTCGCGCTCGGCGGCGACTCCATCCTCAGCATCCAGATCGTCTCCCGCGCCCGCGCCGCCGGGCTCGCCCTCACCACCAAGGACGTCTTCCGGCACCAGAACATCGCCGAACTCGCGCTGTGTGCAGGAGATCTGACCGATCGCCAGGAAGGCGGCGAAGCCGAGCCCGGCGAGGCGCCGCTCACCCCGATCCAGCACTGGTACCTCGACGGCCGCCGCCCCGGCGACGCCCTGCGCTTCACCATGACCCAGCGCCTGGAACTGGCCCCCGGCACCGATCCGGCGGCCCTGCGCCGGGCGGTGCTGGCCCTGGTGGAGCACCACCCGGCCCTGCGCACCCGCTTCCACCGCACCGAGGCCGGCTGGCGCCAGGAGGTGCTTCCCCAGGGGGCGGACGGCATCTTCACCCGGCACGACGTCAGCCACCCGGACCTCGCCGGCCATGACGCGGAGGCGCAGGTCCAGCGCGCCACCGACGAGGCCCAGCGCTCGCTCGACCCCGTCGACGGCCGGTTGCTGCGGGCCCTGTTCTTCGACCCCGGCCCCCGGCAGCCGGGCCAACTCGTCCTCACCGTGCACCACTTGGCCGTGGACGGCGTCTCCTGGCGCATCCTGCTGGCCGACCTCGAAGCGGCGTACCGCACGGCCCGCGCCGGAGCCCCCGTCGCCCTGCCGCCGACCGGCACGTCCTACGGCCGCTGGGCCACCCGGCTGGAGCGGCACACCCGCGCCGGCGCCCTGGACGGCGACCTCGGCCACTGGACGCGCACCGGCGCGGCCCCGGCCGACCTGCCCGCCGGCCGCCCCGCCCCTGACGCCGGCGCCTCCAACACCCACGCCACCGCCGCCACCGTCCAGGTGACGCTGGACGAGCGGACCACCGAGGCGCTGCTGCGCCGCGTCCCCGAGGTCTACCGCACCCAGGTCAACGACGTCCTGCTCAGCGCCCTGGGCCGCACCCTGGCCCGTTGGTGCGGCCGGGACACCGTGCTGGTCGGAGTGGAGGGGCACGGCCGCGAGGACCTGTTCGAGGACCTGGACCTCTCCCGGACGGTGGGCTGGTTCACCGCCGAGTTCCCGCTCGCCCTGCGCGTCGACCCCGACGCCGGATGGCACGACACCCTGCGCTCGGTCAAGGAGCAACTGCGCGCCGTCCCGCTGCGCGGACTCAGCCACGGCGCGCTGCGCCACCTGCGGCCGGACGGCCCGCTGACCGGCTCGGCGGCGCCGCAGATCGGCTTCAACTACCACGGCCAGTGGGACACCCGCGGCGGCGCCGACGGCCTGGTCCGCGGCGCGCTGCCCCCGGCCGGTCGCGACACCGACCCCGACGAGCCCCGCCCCTACCTGCTGGACATCATCGGCGCGGTCCAGGACGGCCGCCTCGAACTGGCGTGGACCTACCCCGCCGCCGTCTACGACGAGGCCACCGTCCGCGGGCTCGCCGAGGAGATGGGCGCCGCGCTGCGCGAGCTGGCAGCGCACTGCGCCCGCCCGGACGCCGGCGGCCGCACCCCGTCGGACTTCCCGCTCGCCGGCCTCGACCAGGACCGGCTGGACCGGCTCGTCGGCGACGGGCGCGAGACCGACGACGTGCTCCCGCTGACGCCGCTGCAGTCCGGCATGCTCTTCCACGGGCTCGTCGACGCCGACGGCGCCTACGTGGACCGGATCGCGGTGCGCCTGGCCGGCGTGGCCGACCCGCGGGCCTTCGCCGAGGCCTGGCAGCAGGTCGCCGACCGCACCCCGGCACTGCGTTCCAGTGTTCACTGGCGGGGCCTGCCGCACCCCGTCCAGGTGGTCGCGCGGCATGCCGCACTGCCCGTCCGTCGGCTCGACTGGCGCGACCTGACGCCCGGGCAGCGCGCCGACCGGACGGAGCGGCTGCTCGCCGAGGAGCGCGCCGCCGGGATGGACCTCGCCACCGCGCCGCTCACCCGGCTGACCCTGGCCGCGCTGCCCGGTGACGAGGTCCTGCTGCTGTGGTCCACCCACCACCTGATCCTGGACGGCTGGAGCACCGGACAACTGCTCACCGAGGTGTGCGAGGAGTACGCCGCGCTGACCGGCGGCCCGCAGGCGCCCCGGCCGGTCCGGCGGCCGTTCGCGGACTTCCTGGGCTGGCTGCACGAGCGGGACGAGGAGGCGGCCGAGGCCCACTGGCGCGGCCTGCTGGCCGGGTTCACCGGCCGGACCCCGCTGCCGTACGACCGCCCGCCGACGCGGGCCCACCGCGCCCGCTCCAGCGCCGCGGCCCGCCGCGAACTGGACGAGACGCTCTCCCGGCGGCTGCGCGAGAACGCCGCGGCCGCCGGACTGACCGTCAACACCGTGGTGGAGGGCGCCTGGGCGCTGCTGCTGGCCCGCTACAGCGGCGGCGACGACGTGGTCTTCGGCACCACCGTGTCCGGGCGCCCGGCCGAACTGCCCGGCGTCGAGTCGATGATCGGCCTGTTCATCAACACCGTGCCGACCAGGGTCCCGATCCCCTCGGGCGGCGTGCTGCCCTGGCTGCGGGAGCTCCAGGAACGCCAGAGCGACGGCCGCCGCTTCGACCACCTGGCACTACCACGCGTCCAGGCCCTGAGCGACCTGCCTGCCGGGGAGCCGCTGTTCGACAGCATGGCGGTCTTCGAGAACTACCCCGTCGACGAGTCGGCCGCCGACCGGACCGGGGTGCGGGTGGTCGAGGTGCGCGCCGACGACGCCACCACCTTCCCCTGGTGCCTGCGCGCCCACCTGGCCGAGCGGCTCGGCTTCGACCTGGCCTACGACCCCGCGCTCTTCGACCACCGGACGGCCCACGGCGCGGCCGACCGCCTGGTCCTGCTGCTCACCGCCCTCGCCGACGGCCTCGACGGCGACCTCGCCGAGCTGGACCGGCTCACCCCCGCCGACCGGGAGCAGCTGGCCTCCTGGCACGGAACCGCCCGCCCGGTGGCGCCGCGCAGCCCGCTCCAGGTCTTCGCCGAGCAGGTCCGGCGCACCCCCGGCGCGCCCGCCGTGCGCGACGGCGACCGCGAGCTGACCTACCGCCAACTCGACGACTGGTCCGACCGCCTGGCGGCCCGGCTGCTGGCCGACGGCCTGGCCCCCGAAGACCGGGTGGCGCTGCTGATGGACCGCTCCGCCGAACTCGTCGCCGCCCAGCTGGCCGTCCTCAAGGCGGGCGGTGCCTACCTGCCCGTCGACCTCCGGGCCCCCGAGGAGCGCCGCCGCGCCCTGCTCGACCAGGTCGGCGCCGCCCTGCGGCTCACCGCCGAGCAGGTCACCGCCGCGCGCACCGGCGCGGCCGGGCCGGTGGCGGCGGCCCTGCCGCCCGCCGACCCCGACCGGCTGGCGTACGTGATGTTCACCTCGGGCTCCACCGGGGTGCCCAAGGCGGTGGCGGTACGGCACCGCGACGTGGCCTCGCTCGCCACCGACAGCCGCTTCGCCGACGGCCGCTGCGCACGGGTGCTGCTGCACTCGCCGGTCGCCTTCGACGCCGCCACCTTCGAGGTCTGGGCGCCGCTGCTGGGCGGCGGCTGCGTGCTCGTCGCCCCCGACGGGCCGGTGGACGCCGCCCTGCTGCGGCGGCTCGCCGGACCGGACGGGCCGACGGCGCTGTGGCTCACCGCCGGGCTCTTCCGGCTGCTCGCCCAGGACGCGCCGGACTGCTTCGCGGGCCTGCGCACGCTGTGGACCGGCGGGGACGTGGTGCCCGCCGCCGCGGTGCGCCGCGTCCTGGCGGCCTGCCCCGGGCTGACCGTGGTGGACGGCTACGGGCCCACCGAGACCACGACCTTCGCCACCGCCTTCGCCGTCGCGGAGGCGGCGGCGGTGCCCGACACCCTGCCGATCGGCCACCCCCTGGACGACCGCCGCGTCCACGTCCTCGACCGGCGCCTGCGGCCCGTCCCGCCGGGCTGCGCGGGCGAACTGTACGTCGCCGGCGAGGGCGTGGCCCGCGGCTACCTGGGCCGGCCCGGCGAGACCGCGGCCCGCTTCCTCGCCGACCCCTCCGGCCCGCCCGGCGCCCGGATGTACCGCACCGGCGACCTGGCGAGGCGGCGCCCGGACGGCACCGTCGAGTTCCTGGGCCGCGCGGACGACCAGGTGAAGATCCGCGGCTTCCGGGTCGAACCCGGCGAGGTGGAGGCCGCACTCGCCCGCCACCCCCAGGTCACCGACGTCGCCGTGGTCACCCGCGAGGACCGGCCCGGCGCCCGGCGCCTGGTGGCCTACGTGGTCGGCCCGGCGGGCGCCGAACCCGGGGAACTGCGGGCCTTCGCCGCCCGCGCGCTGCCCGACTACCTCGTCCCCGCCGCCTTCGTCCCGCTCGCCGCCCTCCCGCTGAGCCGCAACGGCAAGGTCGACCGGGCGGCCCTCCCGGCGCCGGACGAGGAGCACGGGAGCGGACGCCGCGCGCGGATCGAGCCGCGCACCGAGGCCGAACGCCGCACCGCCGAGGTCTTCGGGGACGTCCTGGGCATCCGGCCGCCCGGCGTGGAGGACGGCTTCTTCGAGCTGGGCGGCGACTCGATCCTCAGCATCCGGCTCGTCGCCCGCCTGGCCGAGGCCTTCGGCGCCGACCTCACCCCCCGCGCCGTCTTCGACCACCCCACACCGGCCGGCCTGGCCCGCCTGCTCACCGAGGAGCAGGGCCGCCCGGGAAGCCCGGGAAGCCCGGGGCGCCCGCCCGTCCTCCCGGTCGCCCGCGACGGCGCCGCGCCGATGTCCTACGCCCAGCAACGCCTGTGGTTCCTGGAGGAGTTCGCGCCCGGCGGCGCCGAGTACGTCACCGCGCTCGCGCTGCGCCTGCGCGGCGTCCTGGACACCGACGCCCTCGGCGCGGCACTGCGCGCCCTCGCGGCCCGGCACGAGTCGCTGCGCACCACCTTCGACAGCGTCGACGGCCACGGCGTCCAGCTCGTCCACCCGCCGCAGGACGTGCCGCTGCCGCTGCACGACCTGTCCGGCCGGCCGGCGCAGCCGCGGGCGGAGGCCCTGCGCGGCCTGCTCGCCGCCGAGCGGGCCCGCCCCTTCGACCTGCGCCGCGGACCGCTGCTGCGCACCGCCCTGGTGCGGCTGGCCGAGGGCGACCACGTGCTGGCCCTGACCCTGCACCACATCGTCACCGACGGCTGGTCGACCGCCGTCCTGCTCACCGATCTGGCCCACCTCTACCGCGCCGAACTCGGCTCCGGGGAGAGCCGGTTGGCGCCGCTGCCGGTGCAGTACGCCGACTACGCGCACTGGCAGCGCACGGTCGGCGCCGCCGGGGCCGACCAACTCGCCTACTGGAAGGAGCAGTTGGCCGACGTCTCGACGCTGCGCCTGCCCACCGACCGGCCTCGGCCCGCCGTGCGCACCACCAACGGGGCCACCGCCCGCCTGGAGCTGCCCGCCGACACGGCCCGCCGACTGGCCCGGGTCGGCCGGGAGCGCGGCGCCACCCTGTTCACCACCCTGGTCGCCGCCGCGCAGGCCTACCTCGCCCGGCTCGGCGGCGACCAGGACATCGCCGTCGGCACCGTCACCTCAGGCCGCGAGCAGGCGGAGACCCAGAGCCTCGTCGGCTTCTTCGTCAACACCCTGGTGCTGCGCTCGCGGGTGGAACCCGCGCAGCCCTTCGGCGACTTCCTCGGCGCGGTCCGGCAGACCGTCCGGGACGCCTTCGCCCACCAGGACGTGCCGTTCGAGCGCGTGGTCGACGAGGTGCAGCCGGTGCGCGACACCAGCCGCAGCCCGCTCTTCCAGGCCCTGGTCGTCCTCCAGAACACCCCGGCCGCCGACCTCGACCTCCCGGGCCTGCACGTGACCGACGTCGAGACCGACACCACGCAGGCGGCCTTCGACCTCGCGCTGGAGTTCGCGGAGGCCGACTCCGGCGCGCTGCACGGCCTGATCACCTACAACACCGACCTGTTCGACCCGGCCACGGCCGAGCGGATGGCCGGGCAGCTCGCCACCCTGCTCACCGCCGTCGCCGAGGACCCGGATCGCGCCATCGGCACGCTGCCGCTCGCCGGTGGCGACCAGCTGGCCGCCGAACTGGACCGGGCGCGCGGCACCTTCCGCCCCGTCCCCGAGGCGACCCTGGCCGAACTCTTCGAGCGCCGGGCCGCCCGCACCCCCGACGCGGTGGCGCTGCTCGACGGCGGCCGCGAGCTGAGCTATGCCGAGGTGGAGCGGGTGGCCAACCGGCTGGCCCACCGGCTCATCCGGCGCGGCGTGGGGCCGGAGCGGCTGGTCGCCCTCGCCCTGCCCCGCTCGGCGGCGGCGGTGGTGGCCCAGCTCGCCGTCGCCAAGGCCGGCGGCGCCTTCCTCCCGGTGGACCCGGACTACCCGGCGCCCAGGCGGGAGTTCATGGTGCGCGACGCGGGTGCCCACCTGGTGCTCGACGACCCGGCCGAGGTGTGGTCCGCCGACGGGCCACAGACCCCGCCCACCGACGCCGACCGCGCCACCGACCGCGAGACCGCGCCCACCGACGCCGACCGCGCCACCCCGCTCACCCCCGGACACCCGGCCTACGTCATCTACACCTCCGGATCGACCGGCACGCCCAAGGGCGTCCTGGTGACCCACGCCGGACTCGCCGCCTTCGCGGAGGCCGCCGCCGAGCAGTACGCCGCCGGCCCCGGGGCCAGGGTGCTCCAGTTCGCCTCGCCCAGCTTCGACGCCTCCGTCCTGGAACTGTGCGTCTCCCTGCTCAGCGGGGCCACCCTGGTCACGGGGGAGGAAGGGCCGCTCGTCGGCGAGCGGCTGGCCGAGGTCCTGGCCGAACGGCGCATCACCCACGCCCTGATCCCCCCGGCGGCCCTGGCCACCGTGGACCCGGCGACGGCCGCGACCCTGCCCGCCCTGCGCACCCTGGTCGTCGGGGCGGAGGCCTGCCCGGCCGATCTGGTCGACACCTGGGCCCCCGGCCGTCGGATGATCAACTCCTACGGCCCCACCGAGGCCACCGTGGTCGCCACCTGGACCGGCCCGCTGTCGCCGGGCACCGGCGCACCGGCGATCGGCCGCCCCGGCGGCGCCGCCCGCAGCTACGTCCTGGACGCCGCCCTGCGGCCGGTGCCGCCCGGCGTGACCGGAGAGCTCTGGCTGGCCGGCCCCGGCCTCGCCCGCGGCTACCTCGGCCGCCCGGGACTGACGGCCGGGCGGTTCCTCGCCGACCCCTTCGGCGCACCGGGCGAGCGGATGTACCGCACCGGCGACCTCGCCCACCGGGACGCCGACGGCGAACTGCGCTTCGCCGGCCGCGTCGACGACCAGATCAAGCTGCGCGGCTTCCGGATCGAACCGGGCGAGATCGAGAGCGCGCTGCGCCGCAGCCCCCTGGTGCGCGACGCCGTCGTCACCGTGCGCGCCGACGCCCCCGGGAGCGGTGCGGGCTCCGGGGCCGGCCGGCTGGTCGCCTACGTCGTCCCGGCGGTCGGGGCCGGAGCGGGCGGTGCCGCACCGGAGGGCGACGACGATGGGGCCACTGCGGGCCTGCCCGCCGCCGAACTGCGCGCCCACCTGGCCGGGTTGCTGCCGCCGCACCTCGTCCCGTCGGTGTTCGTCCCGCTGGAACGGCTGCCGCTCACCCCGAACGGCAAGCTCGACCGGCGGGCCCTGCCCGAACCCGGGCCCGTGCAGGCCGCGGCCGGTCCGCGCCGGGAGCCGGGCACCGACACCGAACGCCGGATCGCCCGGATCTGGGCCGACGTCCTGGGCATCGAGGAGGTCGGCGCCGACGACAACTTCTTCCTGCTCGGCGGCGACTCCATCCTCAGCATGCAGGTGGTGTCCAGGCTGCGCCGGGACGGCCTGTACCTCGCCACCCGGGAGCTCTTCACCCACCAGACGGTGGCCGAACTGGCCACCGTGGTGCGCACCGCCCCCGACCGCGAGGACGACGGCCCGGTCACCGGGGACGTGCCGCTCACCCCCATCCAGGAGTGGTTCCTGGCCACCCCGCGCGCCGCCCACCACCACTTCAACCAGTCGACCCTGCTCGAACTCGGCGCCGACCCCGACCCGCGGGCACTGCGGGCCGCGCTGGACGCCCTGCTCGAACACCACGACGCCCTGCGGCTGCGTTTCACCCACGACGAGACGGGCTGGCACCAGTTCAACCCGCCGCCGGCCCCCGCCGAGGACGTCCTCGTCCGGTACGACCTGACCGGGCAGAGCGCCGAGGTCGCCGACGCGGCCATGGCCAAGGCGGCCGACGAACTGCACGCCGGCTTCGACCTGGCCCGGGGCCCGCTGCTGCGGGCGGCCCTGTTCACCGGCGCCCCGGACCGCCCGGCGCTCCTGCTGCTGGTCGCCCACCACCTGGTCGTCGACGCCGTCTCCTGGCGCCTGCTGCGCGACGACCTGGAGAGCGCCTACCGGCAGGCTGCCCTGGGCACGGCGATCACGCTGGGGGAGCGCGGCACCTCCTACCGGGACTGGGCGCTCCGGCTCGCGGCCCATGTCGCCGACGGCGGCCTGGACCACGAACTGCCCTACTGGGACGAGGCGGTGAGCGCCGCCGAGGCCCTGCCCGGCCGACCCGCCGTGCCCGGTGCCGCTGACCCCGGTGCCGCCGAGACCGCGACGGTCACCGTCGAACTGGACGAGGAGGACACCGAGGCACTGCTGCGCGCGGCCCCGGCGGCCTACCGCACCCGCGTCAACGACGTGCTGCTGACCGCCCTGGCCCTGGCACTGGCCCGCTGGACCGGCCACGAGCGGATCCGGCTGGACCTGGAGGGGCACGGCCGGGAGGACGTCGTGGAGGGCGTGGACCTGTCCCGCACGGTCGGCTGGTTCACCACCATGCACCCGGTCACCTTCCACGTCCCCGACCCCGATGACCTCGGCCCGGACCGCGACTGGCGCGCCCTGGTGAAGTCGGTCCGCCGCCAGCTGCGCGCCGTGCCGGGCAACGGGCTGGGCTTCGGCGCCCTGCGCACCTTCGGCCCGCCCGAGGTCCGCGAGCGCC
Source organism: Kitasatospora sp. NPDC043949 (assembly GCF_056435365.1). Taxonomy (NCBI): domain Bacteria; kingdom Bacillati; phylum Actinomycetota; class Actinomycetes; order Kitasatosporales; family Streptomycetaceae; genus Kitasatospora; species Kitasatospora sp. NPDC043949. The sequence goes on from NZ_JBWKEQ010000014.1 coordinate 42,348, forward strand.
TCGCCGCCGGCGCGCACGGCCAGGTGGTCTTCAACTACCTCGGCCAGTGGGACGCGCGGCCCGAGACCGCCGGCGACGGCCTGGTCCGCGCCGAGCACGGCTCCTTCGGGCAGGACCACGACCCCCGCGACGGCGGCTCGCATCCGGTGGAGGTGGTGGGCGCGGCGCAGCACGGGCGCCTCGCCTTCACCTGGCACCACCGCCCCGCCCTCCACGACACGGCGACCGTGCGCCGGGCGGCCGAGGAGTTCGCCGTGGCGCTGCGGCACATCGCCCGGCACGCCCGGGGAGGACGGTGACGGCCGCCCACCCACCGACGACCACCCGCCGCTGAACCCCCTGCTGTCAGACCACCGCGCAAGACCACCGCTGGAAACCCGACAACGACGAAGGAGTACGACATGGACGAGAACACCCGCTACCAGGTGCTGCGCAACGACGAGGAGCAGTACTCCCTCTGGCCGGTCGACCTCGACGTGCCCGCCGGCTGGCAGCCCGTCGGCCAGGAGGGCACCGAGGCGGAGTGCACCGCCTACGTCGACGAGGTGTGGACCGACATGCGGCCGCGGAGCCTGCGCGAGCGCATGGAGAGCGCCGGATCCTGACCGGTCGCAGCACTTCCGTCCCACGACAACCCCGAGGAGCTGACCGTGACCCCTTCGCTGCGCACCGAACACCTGGAGTTCATCCCCTACCGGGCCGAGGACGAGGACGCCTTCGTCTCCCTCCTCCGCAACGCTGACGTGTGCAGCTGGATGGGCCAGGACCTGGTGCCCGAGCCGCAGATCCGCGCGCTGTTCCGCGCGATCCTGACCGACGTGTACCCGCAGCGGATCTTCGACGTGTGGGGCCTGTGGCTGGACGGGAGGTACGCGGGCCACGCCGAGGTGAAGAAGACCGGGAACGTCGACGGCCACGAGCTGGTCACCGCCCTCGCCCCGGAGTTCTGGGGCCGGGGCCTGGGCACCGAGGTGGTCCGCGGACTGATCCGTTACGCCGCCGACGAGTTGGGGCTCAAGGAGGTCTACGGCATGGTGGGTGCGGAGAACGCCCCGAGCCTGGCGATGTGTCGACGGCTGGGCTTCCGGCACCTGCGCGACGTCCTCGGGGACGACGGCTCGGTGACGAAGGTGGTGGCGCTCTCGACGACCGGCCAGGCCTGACCGGGCCCGGCCGGGTGCGGCCCGGCCCGCGGCGCGTCCGGTCGCGCCGCGGGCCGCTGACGTGCACGCCCGCTCAGCGGGCCGGTACCGCTCCGTTCGGCGCTCCCGGCCCGCTCGGCGTTCCCGCCGCGCTGCGGCCCAGCAGCAGGGCGAGGTCGTCGGCCTGGCAGCGGATCTCCGGGATGGCGGTCGTCTCCAGCAGGTTGCCGCGCCGCAGCGAGCCCAGCGTCCACAGCGGCGCCGGAGCCCGGCCGCCCGCGGGGAGGAGCCGGCCGTCGGCGGCGGTGTCGAAGCCGCCGCCGACGGGGGCGGGGGAGCCGAGGCCGGTGGTGAGCAGGTCGGTGATCAGCGGGTCGTCGACCCGGGTGAGTTCGGCCTCGGAGCCGGTGCAGTTCAGCACCGCCCCCACCCGCAGCGCGCGGCCGTCGTCCAGCCGGACGTCGATGACCTCGCCGACCTCGCCGGGGCCGTCCGCGGTGGTCTTGGCGTCGGTCACGGTGCCCCGGCCGATGCTGACCAGGCCCGCGTCGACGGCGGTGCGCAGGGCCCTGGCGCTGACCGGCGGGATCCGGTGGCGGTGGGTCTCCCAGAGCCGGAGGTCCCGGGCCAGCAGCCGGGCCTGGTCGGCGGGTGAGAGCTGCTGCCACAGGGCGCTGGTGAGGGGGCGGAGGCTGTCGACCCCGGCCCGCCAGTCGCCGTGGACGCGGCGGCAGCGGGCGATCTGGCACAGTACCGCCCGGCGCAGCGCGGGCAGCCCCGCACGGGCGTCGAGCTGCGGGGTGGCCGGGGTGGCGGGCGCGGTGAGCGGGGTGGCGGCGTGCGGTCGGGGGACCAGGCCGTTCCGGGACAGGGCGTGGACGACGCGTCCGGGGCGTTGCAGGCTGAGCGCCATGTCGACCATGGTCAGGCCGGTGCCGACGAGCAGGACGTCGCGGTCCTCGGGGACGGCCGTGAGGGCGCCGGGTGCCCAGGGGTCGGCCAGGAACCGCCCGGAGTCGCGCAGCGCCGGCGGTGCCCAGGCCTGGCCGGGTGCGAAGTTGCCCAGGGCCAGCACCGCCGCGTCGACGTCGAGCGGCGGCCCGTCGTGCAGCCACAGGCGCAGCGGCGGGGTGGTCGCCAGCGGCCGGTGGGCGAGGGCGACGACGCGGTCGGGCACTCGGACCAGGTCGGGGGTGCCGGGGCCGGAGGCAGCCGCTGCCAGGCTCTCGGCGAGGTAGCGGCCGAAGAGGCGCCGGGGGACGAAGTCGTGCTCGCCGCCGCGGTCGCCGAGCCAGCGCACGAAGTGGCCGGGGTCGTCCCGGTGGGCGCTCATCCGGCCGGCCGGGACGTTCAGCAGGTGGTGCGGCGCGTCGGTACCGAACGCCAGCCCCGGGCCTGCGGGCCCGGGGTCGATGAGCCAGATCCGGGCCGGTGCGGGTCTCCCGGCGGCCGCGTGGTGGAGCAGGCGCAGCGCCGTGAGGGTGCCGGCGGCGCCTGCGCCCACCACGGCGATCTCGTGCGGGGTCCTGCTCTGGTTCACGGCGGCCGCGTCGGACGCAGCGGGAGACGTCATACGGCCAACATCGAGCCGATCGCGCCGCCGCGTCCAACGACGGTTCATAGGCCCCTTGCCAAGCAGAACTTATGGCCCGGTGGCGCGGTGGTGCGTCGACCTGGGGCAGGGATGAAGGTCACGTAGGGTCCCGGGTTCGACACGTTCCGTCCCATAAGGAGAGTTTGGGGCGCTCGGCCGCCCGTCGCCCGGCCCCTGGTTAGAGGGTGTCACGAAAGCCGTTGACCTCTTACGCAGATTAGCGTTATAACTTCTAACGAACGCGCAAGCATCTATCGCGTGCGGGGCTGCCGCAGCCTCGCCCGCAGCCCGACAGGCAACACCCGCCCGCCAACTGACACTCGATCAAGGGGAATCCCATGTCCGGCACCCGCAGCACCGGCGTCCGCGCCGCCCTGTTCGCCGTCCCGCTCGTCGTCAGCCTCCTCGGCACCGCGGCCGCGCCCGCCGGGGCCGCCACCTCGCGCCCCGGTCCGTCCCTGACCTGCCGCGGCCAGGGCGTCGATCCCCGGGCCCAGGTCCGCTACCGGACCGAGACGGTGATCCACGCGCCGCTGCGCACCATCTGGAAGCTCCAGACCGACGTGGAGCGCTGGCCGTCCTGGCAGGGCCCCGTCGCGAGCGCGGAGCGCCTCGACCACGGCCGCCTGCGCCCGGGTTCGGCGTTCCGGTGGACGACCCCGCTCCCGCCCAACCCCGCGACCGCCGCCACCAGCCTGGACATCACCTCGACCGTCCAGCAGCTCAAGCGGGAGTCCTGCATCCGCTGGACGGGCCCCGCCGTCGCCGAAGGGCTGCACATCGACGGCGTCCACGTGTGGAACTTCACCAAGGTCGAGGGCGGCGTCCGGGTGAGCACCGAGGAGACCCACACCGGGCCCCAGGTCGACGCGGACATTCCCACCGCGACCGGGATCCTGCGCCAGGGCCTCGACGGGTGGTTGCACGACCTGAAGACCACCGCCGAGGCCATCGCCGGGGCCGCCGCCGACCGGAGCTGACCGGCGCCGGGGCCGACGCCGACCGGGGCTAACCGGAGAGGGCTTCGAGGGCGGCCCGGGCGGCGTTGTGGCCGGGGATGCCGCTGACTCCGCCGCCGCGGACGGCGCCCGCGCCGCACAGCAGGACGTTCGGGTGGGCCGTCGCCACGCCCCAGCGGGCGGCGGGGCCGTCCACGGGCCCGGTCGCGAACGGGAAGGAGAGGTCCCGGTGGAAGATGTGGCCGCCGGGCAGGCCGATCTCCCGTTCCAGGTCGAGCGGGGTTTTGGCCTCCACACAGGGCCGGCCGGTGGCGTCCGGCGCGAGGCAGTCGGCGATCGGTTCGGCCAGCACCTCGTCCAGTTGGGCCAGACTGGCCGCCAGGGCGCGCTCCTTGGCGGCCGGGTCGGTGAACAGCCGGGCGGGCATGTGCAGGCCGAACAGGGTCAGCGTCTGGAGGCCCTGGCGGACGGCTTCGGGGCCCAGGATGGTGGGGTCGGTGAGGGTGTGGCAGTAGATCTCCGACGGGGGCGCGGAGGGCATCCGGCCGGCCGCCGCCTCGGCGTAGGCGGTCTCCAACTGCCGGTAGCCCTCGGCGATGTGGAAGGTGCCCGCGAAGGCCTCCCGGGGGTCCGCGCCGGTGTCCCGGAGCCGCGGCAGCCGGCGCAGCACCAGGTTGACCTTCAGCTGGGCGCCCTCGGGCGCGGGCCCGGGCTCCTCGCCGAGGAGGCGGGCCAGGGTGGCCGGGGCGGCGTTGACCAGCACCCGGCGGCCCGCCGCCGTGGCCTCGCCGCCTTGGTGACGGTACGTCACCTCGGCGTCGCCGTGGCCGTCGGTGGCGATGGCGGTGACCTCGCACCCGGTGCGGATCTCCGCGCCGGCGGCCAGGGCCGCCTCGGCCAGCGCGTCCGTCACCGCGCCCATGCCGCCGACCGGGACGTCCCAGTCGCCCGTCCCGTTGCCGATCACGTGGTAGAGGAAGCAGCGGTTCTGCCGGAGCGAGGGGTCGTGGGCGTGGGTGAAGGTACCGATCAGCGCGTCCGTCAGGGCGATCCCGCGGACCAGGTCGTCGCTGAAGGTCCGTTCGATCGTCTCGCCCAGCGGCCGTTCGAACAGGGCGGTCCAGGCGGCGTCGTCGGCGATCCGCCGGCGCAGTTCGGCGCGTGCGGGCAGCGGCTCGGTGAGGGTCGGGAAGACCCGTCGGGCGACCTGCCCGGTCATGCCGTAGAAGCGCTGCCAGGCCTCCCACTCCCGGTCGGTTCCGGTGAGCGCCCGGAACGCCTCCCCGGTCCGGCCGGGGTCGGCGGCGTCCACCAGCAGGCCGGTGGGCTTCCCGTCCCGGACGGTGGGCGTGTACGAGGCGATCCGGCGGCGCCGCAGGTCGAGCCGCAGGCCCAGCTCCTGGACGATCTTCCGCGGCAGCAGGCTGACCAGGTAGGAGTAGCGCGACAGCCGGGCGTCCACGCCGGGGAACGCCCGGGCGGAGACGGCGGCCCCGCCGACCCGGGGCAGCCGTTCGAGCAGCAGGACCCGGCGTCCGGCCCGGGCGAGGTAGGCGGCGGCCACCAGCCCGTTGTGGCCGCCGCCGACGATCACGGCGTCGTACCGGGCGGGGGTGGACGGGTTCGCGTTCACCCCCGCCACGCTACGGGACGGGGGCGGGCCGGGGAATGCCCCGGACACAGCGGCCCCGGAACGCCGCAGCGCCCCCTCGCGGCGGTTCGCGAGGGGGCCCTGCGGCGTCCGGCCGGTCAGTGGCCGCCGTGGATCAGTTCGACGGAGAAGCCGTGGTCGGTGGCGACGGCGGGCGTCCTGACCTGGGTGACCCCGGTCGCGGCGTCGTAGTACCAGCCCGAGGCGGCCGAGTCGAGCGCCGCCGCGGAGTCCAGCCGGGGCAGCGGTCCGCCCTGCGTGACGACCAGGCGCGGGGCGGGCTTGCCGTGCACGGTGAAGCGGTACCCCCGCTCGGCCGGCTTGCCGGTGTAACTCCCCACGCTGGCACCGACCTTGACGACGGTGACCGGCCCGTGGGCGCGGACGTCCACCCGCTGGGTGGCCGAGGCGCCGGCGGCGAAGCCGCGGGTGACGCCGTCGTCCTCGTACAGGGTGTAGGAGGAGTCGCCCTGCGGGTAGAGGTCGTAGTCGAGCCGGGTGCGGTCCCGGTTCTCCCAGGACAGCGTGCCCTCGGGCCACATCGGCACGATCGAGCCGCCCTTGACGAACAGCGGCAGGGTGTCCAGCGGCGCGGAGTACCCGTTGACCGTGGTGGGGCCCTGGTAGGTGCGCCCGGTCCAGTAGTCGGTCCAGGTGCCCTTGGGCAGGTAGATGCCGTCGCGCACCGAGGTGTCCGAGTAGACCGGCGCGACGAGGAAGTCCGGCCCGGCCAGGAACTCGTACTTGGCGTTCGGGCCGAGGGCCGCCGGGTCGTCCGGGTACTCCAGGGCGAGCGGACGCACCGCGCCGACGCCCGTCCTGGTGGCCTCCGCCGACAGCGTGTACATGTACGGCAGCAGCCGCTCCTTCAGCTGGAGGTACTTGCGGTTGATCGAGGTGTAGGGCTCGCCGTCCAGCCAGGGCTGCTGGTCGCGCTGCTCCTTGCCGGCCATGTCCCTGGCCCAGCCGTCCATGGTCATGATGGCCGGGAGGAAGGACTTCCACTGGAGGTCGCGGGTGTACATCTTCGGGTCGCGGCGGTAGATGGAGCCGACGTCGCCGGTGTTGTAGGCGATGCCGGACATGGTGGCGCCGGCGTAGGTGGGGATCTGCCAGCGGATGTAGTCCCAGGACAGGCTCTGGTCGCCGCTCCACAGGACGCCGCAGCGCTGGGCGCCGGCCCAGGAGACGGGCAGCCAGACGAAGCCGCGGGCGTCGCTGCCGTCCTCGATGCCGGCCTTGGCCTGGTCGCAGGCGTTCAGCGCGAAGTCGTAGCCGTTGCCGACCCAGGCGACGTCGAGCTTGCGCACCAGGGCGCCGGCCTTGACCTCGGCGGCCTGGTCGGGCAGGCCGTTCTGGGTCCAGAGTCCGAGCTGGGCGTGGTCCTTGCGCAGGCCCTCGCCGGTCTGGGCGAGGTTCTCGTAGCCGCAGCCGTAGCCGTCGTTGACGAGCATCCAGCCGAGCGGCATCTGGTTCCGCACGTAGCCGTCGGCGACCTTGAGCGCGTCGGTGGTGTGGCGTTCGCCGCGGTTGGCGTTGTGCAGGTAGCAGTCGGAGTCGCCGGGCTCCAGGCCGTAGACGGGCGGCATGAAGGGCTTGCCGACCAGGGTGGTGTACTTGCCGATCACCGACTTGACGTCACCGGTGAAGTAGTAGGCGTCCAGGCGCCGTTCCTGCTGTCCGGTGCGCACGGGCGAGCCGAAGTCGTAGCTGCCCGGGGCGAAGGTGTTGCGGAAGACGCCGTAGCCGGCGGTGGAGATGTAGAACGGCTGCGAGTTGTTGTAGCCGCCCTCGTTCCAGTTGGTGCTGTTGGCGACGTGGACGGTCTTGTCCCGGTGGGAGAAGGAGCCGTTCTGCTCGCCGCCGCCGAAGAACTGCTCGTCGGCGCCGCGGACCAGGCTCTGCCGCAGCCCGCTGGTGGACCAGCGCAGCGGGGCGTCCTCCTGCCAGACGGCGGTGCGGTTGTCGGCCTTGTACAGGCCGAACCTCAGGGGGTGCTTGTAGACCCGCAGCACCTGGTCCTTGGAGCGGATGCCGTAGTAGTCGCCGGCGTCGAACGACGAGGTGCCGCGCTGGAGTTCGGGCTGCTTGCGGATGATCGTGCTGCCGGCCGGGTCGGTGAGCACGCCGTCCGGGGCGGCGCGCAGCCGCAACTGGTCGTCGGCGAGGAAGTCGACCTTGGCCTTGAGGGTGCCGGCGGCGATGTCGTAGCTGCCCTGGCCGCCGGAGAAGGAGGTGAGGTCTCCCGCGTCGGCGGTCTGCGGCAGGTAGGCGCGGCCGGTGAAGGAGCCGCCGTGCACGTCGTAGGGGACGACCAGGACGTGGTACGTGCCCGAGGCCTTCGGGATGACGGTCGCCTCGGGGTTGGCGGTGCCCGCGCTCTCGGCGACCTCCTTGCCGTTGGCGTCGTAGACGTAGAGGTCGAAGTCGTCGGTGGGGTTCTGCCACTGGATCGAGAGCGGGACGCCGCCCTCGGGGTTGTCGTCCCAGTAGCCGGCGGGCGCGTCGACGGTCAGGTCGAAGCGGCCGCAGACCGTGCCGTCCGGGTCCTGGGCGGCGGACGGGCAGGAGGCGGCGCCGCCGAGGGTGCCCTTGGCGTACGTGGGGCTCTGCCAGGTGGTGCTCTGGTGGCCGCCGTCGAGGACGGCGGAGCCGGGGGTGGCGGCGCGGGCCGGCAGGGCGGGCCCGGCCACGGCGGCGATGCTGGTGAGGGCCACGGTGAGGGCGGCCCGGCGGAGGCGAGGTCGTACCAAGCGCACGGTGTGTTCTCCCGTCGGATGAGCAAGAGATGTTCACTTACTGCGCGAAGCTGCTTGAACATGGGGGAATACAAGCAACATTCACAGTTGTGGCCGGTCCATGTCAATGGCGGGGTCACCGTTCCCGACACCCCGGACGGCCGGGGCTACTTGACCGATCCGGCGGTCAGCCCGGAGACCACGTGGCGCTCGATGACGGCGAACAGCACCACGACCGGCACGATCGCGACCACCGATCCGGCGAACAGGTAGTTCCACTCCACGGTGTAGTTGCCGATGAACCCGTTGATGCCGACGGTCAGCGGCTGGCTCTCCGGGGCCGTCGACAGGGTCAGGCCCATCACGAACTCGTTCCAGGCGGAGATGAAGGTGAAGATCACCGCGGTGACCACGCCGGGCATGGCCAGCGGCAGCACCACCCGGCGCAGCGCCCCGAGCCGGCCGAGGCCGTCGAGCAGCGCGGCCTCCTCCAACTCGACCGGGATCGAGCCGATGTAGGCGGTGAGGATCCAGACGGCGAAGGCCAGGTTGAAGGCGGCGTTGCAGAGGATCAGCGTCCAGACCGAGTTGAGCATGTCCAGCTGGTAGAACTCGCGGTAGAGGCCCACCAGCAGCGAGGTCGGCTGGAACATCTGGGTGACCAGGACGAGCAGCAGGAAGAGCTTGCGGCCCCGGTACCTGAACCGCGCGGTGCAGTACGCGGCGGGCAGCGCGACCAGCAGCGCGAGCACGGTGGAGCCCCCGGCGACCAGCAGGGTGACCTTGAGATTGGCGCCGAGCGTCGACTCGCGCCAGACGTCGACGAAGTTGGACCAGGCGGGGTGGCGCGGCAGGTAGCCCGCGTCGCGCAGTTCGTCGGCGGGGCGCAGCGCGGTGACGGCCATCTCCAGGTACGGGAGCAGGAAGACCGCCGCCAGCAGCCAGGCCGCCGCCGCCATGACCAGGGCGCGCGGCCGGATCCGGTGCGCGGGCGGGCGTGGCCGGTGCGCGGGCGGGCGGGCCGTCAACGCTCCTCCCCGTTCCAGCGGCCGACCTTGAGGAAGACCAGCACCATCAGCACCACCAGGGCGAAGTTGACCACCGACATGGCCGCGGACTCGCCGATGTCGGTGTTCTTCAGCTGGTACATGAACACCGTGCTGGTGGCCGTGGCGCTGCCCGGGCCGCCCTGGGTCATGCCCCAGATGACGGGGAAGGAGTTGAAGACGTTGATCAGGTTGATCACGAGGCCGACCAGGAAGGCCGGGCGCAGCAGCGGCAGGGTGATCCTCCGGTAGGCCTGCCAGGGGGAGGCGCCGTCCACCCGGGCCGCCTCGTACAGCTCGCCGGGGACGGTCTGCAGGCCGGCGAGCAGGGTGTAGGTGGTGAACGGCAGCGAGACGAAGACGGCGACGAGGACCATCCAGGGCCAGGCGGTCGACGGGTCGCCGAGCCAGTCCCGGGGGCCGTCGACCAGGCCGAGGTCGGTCAGCGCGGTGTTGAGCACGCCGGCCGTCCGGTCGAGCATCCACCGGAAGCCGATGGCGGTCATCAGGACGGACGCCGCCCAGGGGGCGATCAGGGCCCAGCGGGCGAACCTGCGCCCGGGGAAGCGCTGGTTGAACAGCTGGGCCAGGCCGAGCGAGAGCGCCATCGTCAGGCCGACGACGGCCACCGTCCAGACCACCGTCGAGAGCAGCACCCGGCCGAGGTCGGCCTCGCCGAGGAGCTTGCGGTACTTGTCCAGCCCGGCGGAGCCGCGGACGAACCCGCTGGTGCTGATGCGCAGGAACGAGGTGCGGACCATCTCGTAGACGGGCCACAGGACGACGGCCAGGATCAGCAGGACGGCCGGGGCGATCCACGGCAGTGGTCCGAGCCGACCGGGGCCGGAGCCCGTCCGGGCGGGCCGGCCGGGCCCGGGGGCTCGGGGGGTGGGGGAGTCGAGGGACACGGCGGTGCCTTTCGGACGGGGCGCGGGCCGGGGCGGGCGTGTCCTACTTGTTAGCGACGGCGTCCCGGGCCTTCTTCTGCAGGTCGCCGAGCACCTTGGCCGGGTCCCCGGCGACGGCGGTGCCGATGCTCTTCTTGAGCTCGGCCGAGACCGCGTCCCAGGTGGTGTTGCCGAGCGGGTAGAAGACGGCGTTCGGCAGGAGGGCGAAGAACGGTTCGAGGTCCTTGTGCTTGCCGCTGGCGGTCATCTCGCGCAGGGTGCTCTGGGTGACCGGCATCAGGTTGTAGGTCTCGTCGAAGGCGAGCGTGTTGTCCTTGGAGTACGCGAAGTCGAGGAACTTCCTGATCTGGTCGCGGTGGCCGTTCTTCTTGAAGGCCATCGTCCAGTCCGCGACGCCGAGGGTGGAGGCGAGCGGGCCGGTCCTGCCGGGGATGGGCGCGACGCCGTAGTCGACCTTGCCGTCCTTGGCCATCTGGATCAGCGAGGGGTGGCCGTTGGCCATGGCGGCCTTGCCCGCGGCGAAGTCGGCGAAGGCGGTCTTGCGGTCGGTGGTGGCCGGGTTGGCGTAGGTCAGGCCGGGGTCGACGAGGTTGGCCTTGAGCCAGCGGAAGGTGTCGACGTCGGCCTGGCTGTCGATGGCGTACGTGCCGTCCTTGGCGGTGGGGCCGCCGCCGTTGCCGAGCTCCCAGATCATGCTCTCGCCCTGGGCCTCCTCCGGGCCGAGCGGCAGCGCGTACGGGGTGACCCCGGGCGCCTTGGCCTTGATCAGTTCGGCGTCCTTGCGCACCTCGTCCCAGGTGGCGGGCGGCTGGGTGATGCCGGCCTGCTGGAAGACGGCCTTGTTGTAGAAGAGGGCGCGGGCGGAGGAGACGAACGGGATGCCGTACTGCACGCCGTCGACCCGGCCGGCCTCGGCGAAGCTCGGGATCAGGTCGGCCCGGGTGTCGGCGGACAGGACGTCCTCGGCCTTGTAGAGGAGGTCGTCGGCGACCTTGTCGGCGTAGCCCCCGGTCTGCAGGACGTCGGGGACGTTGCCGCTCTGGATCATCGTCTTGACCTGCTTGTCGATGTCGTTCCAGTTCATCACCTGGACGTCGACCCTGATGCCGGGGTTGGCCGCGGTGAACGCGGTGGCGACGCCGTTCCAGTAGGCCTTGGAGCTGTTGGACTCCTTCTCGCCGTAGTCGGCGGCGACGAGTTTGAGCGTCACGGCGCCGTTCGGGGAGGACCCGCCGCCACTGCTGCCGCCGCACGCCGTGAGGGCGAGCGCGCCGACGGCACAGACCGCCCAGAGGGTACGTACACGTGTGTTCACCGCAGTTACCGCCTTCGTACGCCGCTTGATCCTAGTTGCTTGAAGAGCGCTGGTTCTGAGCAGATTCGAAAGAGCGTGGCGTCGGGCAGTATTCACGAGGCGGACCGGCGGGGTCGAGGTGTCGCCCGGATGTCGTTATCGGACCGTTGCATGACAACTGACGGTGCGACAGAGAGCCCGGCCGGTTCTCCCCGGCCGGGCACCCCGCGTGAACAGGTCAGACGCGCGCGACCCGCACCCCGCAGGCGGCGATCGCCTTCTCCTGCGCCGCGGTGGCCTCGTCGTCGGTGACGAGGTCGTGCACCTCGGCGAGCGGGCAGATCTTGGCGAAGGTCACCCGGCCGATCTTGGTGCTGTCCGCCAGGACCACCGACCGCGCGCTGGCGTGCAGGAACGCGCGGTCGGTCTGGGCCTCCATCTCGTCGTGCGTCGTGCAGCCGTCCTGCGCGGTCAGGCCGTCCACCCCGATGAACGCGAGGTTCAGGTGGTACTGGGCGAGCATCCGGTCGGCGGCCGGCCCCACCAGCTCGTAACTCGTGGTCCGGGCCAGGCCGCCGACCACCACCAGGCGGACCTCCGGCCGGACGATGAGGTCCGCCGCGATGTTGACCGCGTTGGTCACGATGGTGATCCCGCCGCGCTCGGCCAGCACCCGGGCCAGCTCGCTCGTCGTCGTGCCGCCCGTCAGGCCCACCACGGCGCCGTCCGGCACCAGCCGGTCGGCCGCCAGCGCGATCCGCCGCTTCTCCGCCTGCCGCGTCCCGTGCTTGTGGCGCAGCGGCAGTTCGAGGTTGACGGCACCGGTGACCGCCCCGCCACGGGTGCGGTGCAGCAGGCCCTGGTCGTGCAGTTCCTGGAGGTCCCGGCGGACGGTGGCCGGTGACACCTGGAGGAGGCCGGCCAGCTCGTGCACATCGGCGCTGCCCGCCTCGGTGATGTGGGTGAGGATCCGGGCGGTACGGTCGGCTTTGAGCATGGCCGAAGTCTAGGGCGTGTCCGTTGGATCACGCCGGGCCCGTACGGCGGCGGCCTGTGCGCAGAACCGAACACCGGGCGGGCCGGAGCCGGCCGGGGCAGCCCGGAGCGGGGGCGTCACCGGGTGGCGAAGACCCAGCGGTTGGCGGCGAAGGCGTCGTGGGGTTCGGGCCGGGGGCCGCGGCCGTAGTGGCGGGTGAAGTCGAACGGGCTGTGGACGGTGGTGGACCAGCCGCGCTCGGTGAGATCGGCGGTGGTGTCGGGGCGGGGCCCGGCGTCGAACAGGGCGAGCAGGTCGACGCCGAGTCGCTCGCGAGCGGTCGTGTAGACGGGGTTCTCTCGGACCGCCGCGGACTCCGGTCCGAGCTTGGCCTCGTACGCCAAGGTGCTTCCTGCGGCGCCGAGTCGGTCGACGGCAGCCGCGAGCCGCTGTTCGGCGGCGGCGGGCAGGTAGGGCAGCAGGCCCTCGGCGAGCCAGGCGGTCGGCTCGGCGGGCTGGAAGCCGGCCGCGGTGAGGGCGTCGGCCCAGTCGCCGCGCAGGTCGGCGGCCACCGGTACGCGGCGCGCCGCCGGCCGGGCGTCGACCCGGTCGAGGACGCGCTGCTTGAACGCGAGGACCCCGGGCCGGTCGACCTCGAAGACGGCGAGGTCGGCGGGCCAGTCGAGCCGGAAGGCCCGGGTGTCCAGGCCGGCGCCGAGCAGGACCACCTGGCGGACGCCCAGGTGGGCGGACCACAGCAGCTGGTCGTCCAACGCCCTCGTCCGCAGGGCGAGGTAGCGGCCGAGCCGCCCCCAGAGCGGATCGGCCTCGCCGTCCGGGACGTCCCGGGGGTGCACCGGCCAGTGCGCGGAAGACCGGGCGGCGCGCACGAAGTGCTCGGCGTGGGCGTCCCGGGCGAGGGCGTCGGGGCGGTGGGTCTCGATCGCGCGGGCGGCGGCGACCATCAGGGCGGTCGGTCCGACGCCCTCGTCGACGCCGGCACGGGGGCGGGCGGCGGTGGCCATGATCCCTCCTGGTGTTCGGACTTCGGGAAGCCGCGGTCAGGTCCTGTCCGGCAGGATCGGCCGGACAGGACCTGGCCGGCGGACCGGTCGTGGGTGGTGGCGCGGGCGGCCGTGGGCCCGGTGCGCGAAGCGCGGGACGGCGCCGCCGGGCAGGTGCGGGGCGGCGGCGCCGTCGCTCAGCCGATCCGGGGCGGGCGCGCCCCGGGGAGATCAGGCGGCCGGTTGGCCCACCAGCAGGTCGCCGGGGATGCCGGCCTTGTCCGGGGCGTAGTAGTCGCGGATCCCGGCGGCCCAGACGGCCACCGTGATGCGGTCCTCGGGGGTGGGGCCGAAGGCGTCGAAGAGGGCGTGGATGTTGGCGTGCTCGAAGCCGATCGCGGTCATCAGCGCCACGAACAGCGGGCGCTCGATCAGGCCGTCGCCGTCCGGGTCGCCGAGCGCGGCCAGGGCGTCGGCGAACTCGCCGGCGGCGGGGCCGAAGCGCTCGGGCGAGAGGACGAAGCCGCCGAACTCCTCGCGGCTGATCACGCCGTCGCCGTTGGTGTCCAACTCGCTGACCAGGGTGGTCCAGTAGCGCCGGAAGGCGGCGCGGATCGCGGCCTTCGCGGCCTCGTCCGAATCGGCGGCGGCCGCGACCACGCGGGCCGTCATCAGGTTGAAGTCGTCGACCTCGACGACGCCGTTGCGGTTGGCGTCGAACAGGGAGAAGACGAGGTCGATCCGCCGGGTGGCCTCGGTGGGCATGTGTCGCTACCTCTTTCCGTGGGTTCACGCGTGTCCGCGGGTCCACGCGTTCCGGTGGGACCGGATGGTGTGCGTCCGATCGGTCTCCCCACTATCGGCCACCCGGGTCGGGGCGGATGAGTCATGATCGAGTTCTTCACCTGATGGAGTGAACTATCAGCGTTCGAAAGCCAGTTGGCGCGCAAACGGCCCTGCTGGGGCCGCCGGGGCGGCCGGCCGCCAGTCGGCGGGGCCGGTGGGCGGGAGGTGCCGGGGCAGGCCGGGCGTCCAGCGCTTGGTCCCGTCGGGCAGGACGGCGAGGGCCTCGACACCGGGCTGCCGGGCGGCCCAGACGAGCGCGCGGTCGGGGCCCATCGCGAAGGCGGCGGTGGCCCAGGCGTCGGTGCGGGCGATCCCGGTGCCGGGGGCGCCGACCAGGGTCAGCGAGGCCAGGCCGAGCGCCGGCCGGCCGGTGTGCGGATCGAGGATGTGCGCGCCGCGCTCGGCGGTGCCGGAGGTGGCCACCGCGAGGCCGTCGCCGCCCAGGACGGCGGCCAGCGCGCCCGGCCTCAGCGGGTGGGCGACCCCGATCCGCCACGGCCCGCCGGCGGTCTGCACGTCCCCGCCGCCGCTGACGCAGTACTGCCGGGCCCCGGCGGCGCGCAGCAGCCCGGCCGCCTCCTCGACCGCCCACCCCTTGACCCAGCCGCTCGGGTCGAGCCGGCCGCCGGGCCGCTCGGTGAAGAAGCCGTCGGTCTGCGCGGCGACCTCGCGGCAGGTGGCCAGGACGGCGCGGACCTGCGGATCGCAGTCGGCGAGGGCGAGTTCGCCCCGGTCGAGGCGGCTGATGTCGCTGTCCGGCCGGTAGGGCGAGAACACCGCGTCGATCCGGTGCAGCCGGTCGGCGATCCGGCGGAGCGCGGAGGGCGTGGCCGGGCCGGGATCGCGGACGGCGATCGAGAAGACGGTGCCCATGACGGGTTCGGCGTGGCGGAGCACCGTGCCTCATCGCCCGGCGCGGTCGAGCGCGCTCTGCAGGGAGCGGACGTAGCCGTCGCTGGTGAAGGTCGCGCCGCTGACCACGTCGATCCCGGCGCTCTGCGCGGCGATCGCCTCCTGGTTGAGCAGGGGCAGCGCGGAACTGTTGATCTCGCGGTCCCGGCGGTCCTCGGTGGGGTACTTGACGACGTCGACGGCGGTGATCCGGCTGCCGGCGAGGGTGACCTCGACCTGGACGGGACCGTAGCGGGTGTTCACGGCGTCGCCGGCGACCTTCCGGGTGCCGCCGGTGCCGCCAGTGCCACCGGTGCCGCCAGTGCCACCGGCGGCCGGCGCGGTGGGGGAGCCCGACGGCCCGGCGGTGGCGTCGGAGGCCCCGGCGGCGGTACCGGACGAACCGGTGCCGGACGAGCCCGCGGCACCGGACGAGCCCGTGCCGCCGGAGCTGATCACCGGCGCGGGCCCGGTGGCCCCGTGCGGTTTGAGGGAGAGCAGCAGGACGACTCCGGCCGCGGTGGCGGCACTGGTGACGACGGCTCGGCGCATGGGCGGGGCTCCTCGGGGTGTGGCGGAGGTGGCGTGGTGAGACGGGCTCGGCAGGTCCGGCGGGCTCGGCGATCGGGCTCAGAAGTCGAAGGACTCCCGGTGGATGCGCCCCGCCCGCACCCCGGCGGCCCGCAGCGAACGGACGGCCTCCTCGGCCAGCGCGTCCGGCCCGCACAGGTAGACCTCGTGCTCGGCGAGGTCGGGGACGAGCCGGGCGAGCGCGCGGCCGAGGTCGCCGATCCGCGCCCGCGGGCCGACCAGTTCGTGCACCGCGGCGCCCCGCCGCCGGGCCACCTCCGCCAGCTCCGCCCGGAACAGCACGTCCTCCGGGCGTCCGGCCCGCTGGACCAGGGTCAGTTCGCCCGGCAGCGTCTCGAACAGCGCCCGCAGCGGGGTGATCCCCACCCCAGCCCCGAGCAGCAGCACCCGGCGCCGCCGTTGCAGCCGCCCCGTGAACGCCCCGTACGGGCCCTCGGCGCGCACCGGGGTGCCCGGGCGCAGCGCGGCCACCGCGGCGCTGTGCCCGCCGAGGTCCTTGACGGTGAAGCGCAGGAAGTCCGGGCGCGGCGGCGCGGACAGCGAGTACGGGTTGGCGGCCCACCGCAGGCCGGGAGTCTGGAACTGGAGGCGGAAGAACTGGCCCGGCTCGGCCCGGAGTTCGTCCAGCCGCCGACCGGTCAGGAACAGCGACACCACGCCCGGCCCCTCCCGGCGGACCTCCGCCACCCGCAGCCGGTGCCGGCGGTCGAGCAGCCAGGGCCGGGCCAGCCGGTACCAGCCCAGCAGGGCGGCGGTGCCGAGGTAGAGCGCGTACCAGGCGGCGCGGGCCGGGCCGTCGCCGAGGTCGGCGCCGGTGGCCAGCTGGTGGCCGAAGGCGAGCGCCACCGCGAGGTAGGTGGCCAGGTGCAGGTAGTACCAGGCCTCGTACGGGAGGCGGCGCCGGGCGGCCCGGGCGGAGACGGCGCCGGTGCCCAGCATCAGCAGGGTGCCCAGCGCGGCCTTGAGCATCTCGGGGTAGTGGAGGACGATCTCCACACCCTCGCCGAGCGGGCCGCGCCCGTCCGTCAGCGCGTACCCCCAGACGACCGACAGCACGTGCACCGTCACCACGGCGACCAGCCAGCGCCCGCCGAACGCGTGCCAGCGGGCCAGCCGGTCGGCGCCGACCCCGCGCTCCACCGGCGGCAGCCGGGCCATCAGCAGGAGCAGCACCGGCGCCGCGTACCCGGCGAGCAGGCCGGTGATCCGGCCCGCCCCGGTCAGCCAGCCGGCCGCGCCGGCGACCGCCGGGGTGTCGGACCACCACAGCGCGAGGACGCCGAGCGCCCCGGCGGCGATCAGGCCCAGCACCGCGTCCGGCCGGGCGGCGGCCGGGCGGCGCGGGGCCGCCCGGCGGGTGCGGGCGGCGGGTCTCGGCGGGGCGGCGGTGGCCATCGGGGATCCTCCTTCGGGCCCGGCGGGCGAGCACCGCCGGGGCGCACCACGATCGCACCGCAACCTCTGAGCCAGCTCTGAACCGGGGCCGCCGCCCCCGTCGCCTCCGGCGATGTCGCCGCAGGTCAGGGTGGGTGGATCGGGTTTCCCGGGCGACTGCCGGTCTCACGGCTTTCTCATCGCGGTGGGCCAGGATGAAGGCGGCCGACCGCCTGCACCCAGGGAGCACCATGGACGACACCGCCGAGCGGGGCGCCGACCGGCAGGACTGGCGGGTCCTCGTCGTCGACGACGAACCGGACCTGGTGGAGGTGGTCTGCGGCGCGGTCCGCTACGAGGGCTGGCAGGCACGGGGCGAGACCACCGGTCTGGCCGCCGTCCGGGCGGCGGCGCACTGGCGCCCGGACGCCGTGGTGCTCGACATGATGCTCCCCGACCTCGACGGCATGGAGGTGCTGCGCCGCATCCACGCCGAGCGGCCCGAGGTGCGGGTGCTCTTCCTCACCGCCCGGGACGCCGTCGAGGACCGGATCGCGGGCATCGCGGCGGGTGGCGACGACTACGTGACCAAGCCGTTCAGCCTGGCCGAGGTGGTGGTCCGGCTGCGTGGGCTGCTGCGCCGCGCCACCCCGCCGGGGGCCGCGGGGCAACCGCCCGCGCACGCCCTGGTGCTCGGCGACCTCGTCCTCGACGAGCGGGCCCGCGAGGTCACCCGCGCCGGTGAGGTGGTCGACCTCAGCCCGACCGAGTACGCGCTGCTCGCCCACCTGATGCACCACCCGCGGCAGGTGCTCAGCAAGGCGCAGATCCTGGACGCCGTCTGGTCGTACGACTTCGGCGGGCAGGCGCACGTCGTCGAGCTGTACATCAGCTATCTGCGCAAGAAGCTGGACGCGGGCCGGACGCCGATGATCCACACGGTGCGCGGCGCCGGCTACCTGATCAAGGCGGCCCCGTGACCGGCCGGCCCACGACGGGCGGCCCCGTGACCGGCGGCCCCGTGACGGGCGCCGCCAGGGCACGCCGCCGGGCCGCCCGGCTGGTGCCGCGGACGCTGCGGGCCCGGCTGATCGCCGGCCTGCTGGTGCTGCTGGTGGTGACCTGCGCCGCGGTCGGCCTCGCCACCACGGCGGCGCTGCGCCACTTCCTGGTGGACCGCCTGGACCAGCAGCTCGCCGACGCTGGCGGGCGCTACGCCGCCAGCCTGGAGCACGCCGGCCAGGGCGGCGGCACCGACACCCGGGCGCAGACCCCCGGCACCCTGGGCGCCCGGCTGCTGGACGGCCGGGTCACCGCGGCGGGCGTGGTCGACGGGGACGCCGACGACGCCAACGGCCCCAGCGCCGACGACCGGCTGGTGTTCTCGCCGGCCGAGCAGCGGGCCCTGGCCGCCCTGCCGGTCGGCGGGCCGGCCCGCACCGTCGACCTGGGCCGCGCGCAGGGCCACTACCGGGTGCGCGCGGTGGCCGGCCGGGACGGCGACGTGCTGGTCAGTGGACTGCCGCTGCGCCCGGCCGAGGACACCGTGGACCGGCTGGCGACCCTGGAGCTGACCGTCTTCGCGATCGCCGTCGCCGGGGCGGGGGCGGCCGGGGCGGTCTGGGTCGGCTGGTCGCTGCGTCCGCTGCGGCGGGTGGTGGGCACGGCCGAGCGGGTCGCCGCGCTGCCGCTCGCCAGCGGCGCCGTCACGCTGGCCGAACGCGTCCCGGACGACGATCCGCGGACGGAGGTCGGCCGGGTCGGCGCGGCGCTCAACCGGATGCTCGGGCACGTGGGCGACGCGCTGGCCCGCCGGCACGCGGTGGAGGAGCGGCTGCGGGCGTTCGCGGCCGACGCCAGCCACGAGCTGCGCACCCCCGTGGCGGCGGTCCGCGGCCACGCCGAACTCGCGCTGCGCCACCCGGGCGCGGTGCCCGGGCCGGTCCGGCACTCGCTGGAGCGGATCGACGCCGAAGCGGTGCGGATGGGCGCGATCGTCGAGGACCTGCTGCTGCTCGCCCGGCTGGACGCCGGCCGGCCGCTGGCCGACGCCGAGGTCGACCTGACCCGGATCGCGCTGAACGCGGTGGCCGACGCCCGGGCGGCCGGGCCCGGGCACCGCTGGCGCCTGGCGCTGCCCGAGGAACCGGTGCTGGTGCGCGGGGACGCGGACCGGCTCAGCCAGGTGGTGGTCAACCTGCTGGCGAACGCCCGGACCCACACCCCGCCCGGCACCGAGGTCGAGCTGAGCCTGGAGCCGGCCGGGGCGGGGGTGCGGCTGGCCGTCGCCGACGACGGCCCGGGGATCGCGCCGGAGCTGGCGGGCCGGATGTTCGAGCGGTTCGTCCGGGGGGACCGCGCCCGCTCGCGCTCGACCGGGTCGACGGGGCTCGGCCTGTCGATCGTGCGGGCGGTGGTCCGGGCGCACGGCGGCACGGTGGACGCGGCGAGCCGGCCGGGGCGCACCGTGTTCACGGTCCGGCTGCCGCCCTGACCGGGGGCGGACCCCAGGGCGTGGGCGTGGTGGTGCGGAAGCGGTGGCGGTACTCGGTCGGGGTGGTGTCGAGCCGGCGGCGGAAGGCCCGGACCAGGGTGTCGGTGGTGCCGAACCCGCAGTCGGCGGCGACGCGGTCGAGCGTGGCATCGGTGGATTCGAGCTGGTGGCGGGCGAGTTCGACCCGGGCCGACTCGATGTAGGCGCTGGGCGTGGTGCCCAGTTCGGTCTTGAAGATCCGGGTCAACTGCCTTTCGCTGACGTGGGCGTGGGCGGCGAGATCGGGGACGGTGAGTCGGCCGGTGAGGTTGCGCAGGACGTGGTGGCGCAGCTCCTCGACCCGCCGGGTGGTGGAGACGGGTTCCAGCGGGACACTGAACTGGCTCTGGCCGCCGGGGCGTTTGAGGTACATCACGAGCTGGCGGGCGACCCTCAGCGCGAGCTCCTCGCCGAAGTCCTCGGCGACCAGGGCGAGGGAGAGGTCGAGGCAGGCGCTGATGCCCGCGCCGGTCCAGACGTCGCCCTCGCGGATGAAGATCGGGTCGGCGTCCACCTCGATCTCCGGGTACTCGGCGGCCAGTTGCGCGGCGGTCGACCAGTGGGTGGTGGCGCGCTTGCCGTCGAGGAGCCCGGCGGCGGCGAGCAGGTGCGCGCCGACGCAGACCGAGGCGATGCGGCGTGAGCGCCCGGCGAGGGTGCGCACCCAGTCGACCACGGCCGGGTCGGTGCGCGGGCGCACCCGGCGCGGGCCGTCCACCTCGACGGCGCCGGGCACCAGCAGGGTGTCGATGGCGCTCGCGGCGGCCTCGTCGAAGGTGAGGTCGGGCAGGATCCGCACGCCGGCGGCGGTGGTGACCGGGTCCGTGGTCGCGGCGGCGAGGACGACGCGGTAGCCGGTCGCGTCGCCGCTCTCCCGCCGGACGAGGGAGAACACCTCGGGCGGTCCGGTGACGTCGAGCAGGTCGACGCCCTCGAACAGGACGATGACGATCAGTCGTTGTACGGCGCCCACGGCCCCCACCTTGCTCTCTCGATGCTCTCTCGATGTCGGAATCTGCAGGTTAGACGGCATTGCCGACATCCGGTGGCCGGTCGTAGCGTTCCGGAGGCGGGCCGTCGCGGCCGTCGCAGCCGCCGCCCGCCCTTGCCCGTGTACCGAACCGAAGGTGGTCCCCCCATGCCCACGACGACCCTGCGCGCCCTGAACGGCCTCGACGAGACGCCCGCCACGCTCGCCGCGTCCACGCTGATCCTGATCGACTACCAGAACACCTACGTGCGCGGCGTGATGGAGCTGGAGGGCTGGCGGGAGGCGCTCGACGCGGCCGCGGCCCTGCTCGCCCGGGCGCGTGCGGCGGGCGCCACGGTCATCCACGTGATCAACGACGGCGGCGCGGGCACCCCGTACGACGTCCGTGCCGAGATCGGGCAGATCCACCCCGCCGTGGCGCCGGCCGAGGGCGAGGCCGTGGTCGTCAAGCAGGCCCCGGACGCCTTCGTCGGCACCGGCCTGGGCGCCCTGCTCGACGAGGCCGGCCACCAGGACGTGGTGGTCGCCGGCTTCATGACCCACATGTGCGTGGCCTTCACCACCGCGGGCGCCTTCCTGCGCGGCAACCGGCCGACCGTCGTCGCCGACGCCTGCGCGACCCGCCCGCTCGCCTCGGCGGGTACCCGGGTGAGCGCCGCCCAGCTGCACCGCGGCGCCCTGGCGACCATCGGCGACCTGTACGGCGTGGTCGTGGAGTCCCAGGCCGCGCTGAGCTGAACCGTTCCCGCCGGGGCCCGGCCCGCCGGCCGGGCCCCGGCAGCGGCGGTGTCAGGCCAGTGGACGGCAGAGCAGCGCGTCCGGGACGCCGGCGTGCAGCCAGCGCCAGGTGAAGGCGACCCCCGCGACGTACTCGTTCGAGGCGCACTGCCCCTTGTAGGCCCCGGGCGCCCAGTCGCTGGCCGCCGAGTCGGCGCCGGTGGTGACCGGGGGCCGGTTGTCGCCGTGGTCGAACCAGAGCACCCGGTCGGTCGCGGCGGGCGGCGCGGCCGCGGCCGGGGCGCAGAGCAGGGCGGCCATCGCGTCGGCGCGGACGCTGTAGCCGACCGCGAACCGGCCGTCCGGGCACTGGAGTTTGTCGTAGCCGGGCGCCCAGTCGCCGCCGGTGACGTAGCGCTCGTCCGTGACGGTCGTCCAGGCGTCGGGCCCGGTGGCGGGCTGCCCGGCGTCGGTGCACAGGCCGCGGCCGTCACCGCGGCCGAGGCCGATCAGGCGCTGGCCGTCCGGGCAGTTCCCCTTGCGGTTGCCGCTGCTCCAGTCGGGCAGGGCCAGCATCCGCCGGGAGGCGTTCTGGTCGGCGTGGTCGAGGTCGAGCAGGTTCCAGCGGGCGGGGACCGGGACCGGGCCGGTGTACCCGGGGGCGGCGACCAGTCGGTTCCAGTACGCGGTGCGCCAGTCGCCCGGGTCCTCGACGCTCAGCCGCCGGCCCGCCCGGTCGTAGTGGAGCAGTGCCCAGCTGTCCTGTGGTACACCGCCGTTGTGCCACCCGACCAGCGGCCAGACGGCGAAGTCGGTGTCGTGATCGGCCAGGATCGCAGTGAAGCGGTCGAACCAGGCCTGCTCCTTGGCGTCGGTCGAGCCCCGCCCGCCCGCACCGAACTCGCTGATCCAGACCGGGGCGGTGAAGTGCTGCCCGGCGCGGGTGACGAAGAGCGCCTCCTCGTCTACCACCGAAGCGAGTTGACCTGGCGTCAGGTCCTGGTAGCGCGGATCGCCGGTGGCGCCCGGCCCGCTGCCCGCGCCGGTGTTGGCCGAGCCGGTGTACCCGTAGAAGTGCGCCGAGTAGACCAGTTTGCCCGAGTCGATCAGGGTGTGGGAGAGCGTGGCCACCGGCTTGAGCATCGGACGGCCGTGCGGTAGGCCGGCCAGCGGGACGCCCTGCCAGTTGATGCCCTCCATGATGATCAGCAGGTCGGGGGCGGCCTGGAGGATCCGGTTGCCCGCCTCCTCGAAGGCGGCGTACGCGTCGTGGCCGTCGCCCAGGCCCCAGTTGGGGTCGTCCCAGGTGTCGCGGCGGACCTCGTTGCGCAGGTCGGCGCCGACCACGCGCTTGTTGGCCCGGTACCGGTTCACCATGAACAGCCAGTCCTGCTCCCAGGTCTCGGTGGACTGGCCGCTGTTCCACCGCTCGTTGCCGTCCAGGCCGCAGCAGAACCGGTACCCGGTGGTGTGGTTGTTGAGGATCACCGCGAACCCGTCGGCGGTGAGCGCCGCCACCACCGCGTCGTACACCTGGAGCGGGGTGCTGCCGCGCAGCCCGGGGTTGGCGGCGACGGCGGCGTCCGGGACGGCGGCGGTGTCCCGGATCATCGCGTCCGCGAACGGCAGTCGGACGCTGTTCAGCCCGAGGCTGTGGAAGCCCGCCATGATCTCGGACAGCGGCGCCCGGTCGAGGCCGAGCGGCAGGTTGTACGAGACCTGGCCGGCCTGGTTGTTCGCCGGATCGGTGGTCGAGCCGCTGCCCTGCCACGTGCCCTGCGCGCCGGACCAGTTGCCGGACTTCAGCTTGAACCGGTCGCCCGACGCGTCGACGACGTACCGCCCCCGGGTGCTGAGCGGCCCCGCCCAGGAGGCCGCCAACTGCGCGCCGCTGAGCGGCACCGGGGCGGCGGCCCTCGCGGGGGTGGTCGCCGCAGTGCCGGGCGCCGCAGTGGCCGCCGGCACAACGAGCAACGCGGACAGCGCCGTTGCCGCGGACAGCACACGGCGCGCGAGTCTTCTCATGATGGTCCCCAGCGGTGAGGGCGGGTAGGTGTCCGTACACGGTCACCCGGGATCCTGGCACAGCCGCGCCCCGCCCGGCAGTCCTCCGGCCCACCTCGTCCGCCCTCTGGACGAATACCTCTCACTGAGAGCTAAAATCGGAGGTATGAGTGCGACACCGGAAACGCTCGCCCCCGCACCGGCCGCCGACCTCCTGGCGACCCCCGATCCCGACGTGGCCGACGAACTCTCCGCCCTGCTGGTCGGCATCCAGCGCCTGGTCCGCCGCCGGCTGCGGCAGGGACTCACCGAGCCGAGGCTCCGCGGAGCGCAGATCGAACTGCTTCGCCTGGTGATGGACACCCCCGGGCTGCGGGTGTCCGACGCGGCCGAGGAGCTGTGCCTCGCCGGCAACTCGGTCTCCACCCTGGTCAACCAGCTGGTCGCGCTGCGGCTGCTGCGCCGGGAGGTGGACCCGGCCGACCGCCGGGCCGCCCTGCTCTACGCCACCGACGAGGCCGTCGAACGCCTCGCGGTCTGGCGGGCCCGGCGCGCCGCGCTGGTGGGGGAGGTGGTGGCCGGGCTGCCCGCCGACTCCCGGGCGGCCCTGGCCGCCGCGGTGCCCGCGCTGCGCGAGGTGGCGACGGGCCTGCGCACCCGGCCCGGTGAGCCGGGGGAGGAGGAGCGATGACGTTCCCGGAGGACGGCGGTGACGCGGCGGTGGCCTGCCGCGGTCTGGAGTACACCTTCCACCACGGGCGCGGGAAGGGTGCCGGCACCAAGGCCGTCGACGGTGTCGACCTGACGGTGCGCACCGGCGAGGTGTTCGGCCTGCTCGGCCCCAACGGCGCGGGCAAGACCACCACGATCCGGGCGATCACCACCCTGCTGCCGGTCCGCGCCAGCATGGTGCGGGTCTTCGGCCACGACCCCGCCCGGCAGCGGATGGAGGTCCGCCGGCTGCTCGGCTACGTGCCGCAGCAGCTCTCCGCGGACGGCGGGCTGACCGGTCGGGAGAACGTCGCGCTGTTCGCCCGCGTCTTCGACGTGTCGCACGGCGAGCGCCGCGAGCGGGTCGCCCAGGCGCTGGCCGCCGTCGGCCTCGCCGAGGCGGCCGACCGGATGGCCGGCACCTACTCCGGCGGCATGGTCCGCCGGCTGGAGCTCGCCCAGGCCCTGGTCAGCGCCCCGCGCCTGCTGGTGATGGACGAGCCCACCATCGGCCTGGACCCGATCGCCCGCACCGGCGTCTGGGAGTGCGTCGAGGCGGTCCGGCAGGCCACCGGGATGACCGTGCTGGTCACCACCCACTACATGGACGAGGCCGACCGCTACTGCGACCGGATCGCCCTGATGGACCGCGGCCGGATCCGTGCGCTCGGCACCACCGAGGAGCTGAAGACCGTGGTCCGCGCGCAGGACCCGCAGCTCGCCGACCCCAGTCTGGACGACGTGTTCCGCCACTTCGCGGGCCGCGAGCTGGCCCCCGGCGAGGCTCCGGAAGGAGAGTTCAGCGATGTCCGCCGTACCCGCCGCACCGCCTCCCGCGTCGGCTGAGCCCCCGGGCCCCGCCACTGCCACTGCCGCTGCCACTGCCGCCGCGACCGCCGCCCGTCCCGACCTCGGCCTGCTGCTGGTCCCCCCGCGCGCCCGCACCGGCTGGCGGCTGGTGCCCGCCCGGACGCTGGCGATGTGCACCGTCGAACTGCAGAAGCTGCGCCACGACCGCACCGAGCTCTACACCCGGGCCGTGCAGCCCGCGCTGTGGCTGCTGATCTTCGGGGAGACCTTCACCCGACTCAAGGCCATCCCCACCGGCGGCATCCCCTACCTGGACTTCCTGGCCCCCGGGATCATCGCCCAGTCCGCCATGTTCATCGCGATCTTCTACGGCATCATGATCATCTGGGAGCGGGACTCCGGGGTGCTCACCAAACTGCTGGTCACCCCCACCCCGCGCGCCGCGCTGGTGACCGGCAAGGCCTTCGCCGCCGGGGTGAAGGCGGTGATCCAGGCCGTCGTCGTGGTGGTGATCGCCGCTCTGCTCGGAGTCGCGATGACCTGGAACCCGCTGCGGCTGCTCGGGGTCGTGGTCGCCGTGCTGCTCGGCTCGGCGTTCTTCTCCTGCCTCTCGATGACCATCGCCGGCATCGTGCTCACCCGTGACCGCCTGATGGGCATCGGCCAGGCGATCACGATGCCGCTCTTCTTCGGCTCCAACGCCCTCTACCCGGTGGACCTGATGCCGGGCTGGCTCCAGGTGGTCAGCCGGGCCAACCCGCTCAGCTACCAGGTCGACGCCCTGCGCGGCCTGCTGATCGGCACCCGCGCCCACCTCCCGCTCGACTTCGCCGTCCTGACCCTGGCCACCGTGCTCGGCATCACCGCGGCCTCCGCGCTCCTCGGCCGCCTGGCCCGCTGACCCCGCGCCGCTGCGCGCCCGCCGGTCCGCGCCGGGTCAGTCGCGCGGCTGGCGGGGCAGGGCGAGGGTGAGGGCCTCGGGGGAGGCGGGCGGGAGGGCGAGGGCGGAGGCGGTCTCGGCGGGGAGCGGGCGCAGGCCGAGCAGGGCGGTGGCCAGGCGGGTGGTGGCCCGGTGC
The DNA here is from genome assembly GCF_056435365.1 of Kitasatospora sp. NPDC043949. NCBI lineage: Bacteria > Bacillati > Actinomycetota > Actinomycetes > Kitasatosporales > Streptomycetaceae > Kitasatospora > Kitasatospora sp. NPDC043949. The sequence continues at coordinate 68,204 of NZ_JBWKEQ010000014.1, forward strand.
CAGTCGGGGATGCGCTGGAGCATGGCGTGGCCGCTGCCGGTGACGGTGTAGCCGCAGACGCGGGCGCCGGCGGCCCGGCTGCGGGCGGCGAAGGCCCGGGTCTCGGCGGGCGGGGTGACCTTGTCGCGGTCGCCGTGCAGCAGGAGCACGTCCCGTCCGGCCAGTTGCTCGCACGGGTCCTCGGCCGGGCACCAGGGGGCGAGGGCGACCAGGCCGGTGACGGCCGGGTGGCCGCCGGCCCGCAGGGCCGCGCGCCCGCCCATCGAGTGCCCGATCAGGACGGTCGGCACCTCGCCCAGCTCCCGGGCCAGCTCGTCGAGGGCGGCGAGGGCGTCCAGCGCGGCATCGGCGCGCTGCCCGTTCCAGCCCCGGTGGCGGTAGCGGACGGTGCCGACGGCCACGTCGGCGCCGGCGGTGTCCTTGGCGAGGGAGCGCAGGAAGCCGTGCATCCGCAGCAGCGGCAGGTTGACCGGACCGGGCCGGGAGAGGTTGTGCTCCTCGCCGCCGTGCAGCACCAGGACGGCGGCGCGCGCCGCCTCGGGCCGCACCCGCCAGCGCAGTGCCGGGTGCCCGGCCGTGCTGCCGGTCGTCGTGCCGCCGTCCACCGTGTCGCTGCTCACACCCGCACCGTCCCGTCCCGTCCCGCCCCCGTCCCGTGCCCTTGAACATCACTTTACGCGGGGCGTCTACGGGCCCGTTTCACCCGGGGGGAGCAGCCCGGGGACCAGGCGCGCGCGGGCCGGGCGGGGTGCTGCTATCCACGAAGGGTGGGGGGTCGCACGCGCCGCTCGTGGCGCCGTGTCACCGAGTGGAGGACTCCGTGGCTCAGCAGCTCGCACTCTCCGTGGACTTCGGATCGGGTTTCACCGACGCCTGGTCCAAGATCGCGAAATTCATCCCGCAGTTCATCGCCTTCCTGGCGATCCTGGTCATCGGCTGGATCGTGGCGAAGGCGATCGCCAAGGTCCTGGACCGTGTGCTGCGCAAGGTCGGCTCGGAGCGGGTCGCCGAGCGGGCCGGGATGGCCCGCCACCTGAGCGGGTCGAACTACGACATGACCGGCATCATCTGCAAGATCGTCTACTACGCGATCCTGCTGATGGTGCTGCAACTGGCGTTCGGTGTCTTCGGCCCGAACCCGATCAGCGTGATGATCCACAGCATCGTCGCCTGGCTGCCCAGGGGCATCGTGGCGGTCGCGATCGTGGTGGTCGCGATGGCCATCGCCAACGGCGTCCGCGACATCGTGCGCAACGCGCTCGCCGGCGCCTCGTACGGCCGGACGGTCGCCACGATCGCCTGGGCATTCATCGTCGCGCTGGGCGTGATCGCGGCGCTCGGCCAGGCCGGGATCGCCACCGCGATCACCGGACCGGTGCTGATCGCGGCGCTCGCCACGATCGCCGGTGTGCTGGTGGTGGGTGTCGGCGGCGGCCTGATCCTGCCGATGCGCCAGCGCTGGGAGCGCTGGCTGGACCACGCCGAGCAGGAGAGCGCCAAACTGCGCGGCAGCGCCTACCAGGCGGGCCGGGCGGACGTGCTGGCCAACCAGCCGGCCCGGCCGACCACCCAGGCCGCTCCGGGCACCACCCCGCCGCCGCCCGGCATCGACCCGGGCCGCCCGGGCGACCGGCCGAGCTAGGGCGTGTTTCATAATTCCCGCCGGGCGCGCGACGCCGGGCATCCCGCCTGGACGCACCGGCGAAACGTCCAAGTACGGCCCAGTACGAGGACGCTTCGCCGGCACGCCCAGCCGGGCGCCCAACGCCGCGCGCTGATCCGACGCGAATTATGAAACACGCCCTAGGCAGCGACCCGCAGCGGGTTCAGGCCCGCAGCAGGCCCTGCTCTCGCACCAGCCAGCAGATTGCGGTCAGCCGGTGCACCGCGTAGTCGTACCCCACCGGCTCCCGCCAGCCGATCTCGGTGAGCGCGTCCAGGAAGCCGAGCGCGTAGTCCGACAGTTCCTCACGGTCCAGGGGCCGGGGCGCCAGCTCCGGCCCCTGTGCGTACAGCAGTTCGCGCAGCATCGCGACGTGCTGGTCGACCATCGCGACGAAGCCCGGCTCGAAGGCGAACTCGGCCAGCCGTGGCGTGAACGCGGCGACGATGCCGGGCAGCGGGCAGCCGGCCGGCTCGTCGGGGGAGCGCCGGAAGGACTCGTCGGGGGTGGCGAACATCCGTCCACGGTAGGCGAGCGGGTCGGCCGGACCGGCGGCTCGTGACGGTTCCGTGCTGAGACCTTGGCCACCTTCGGGAGCTTCGGCGGCTTGGCCGGTTCTCTGCGCCGATCCGCGGGTGGTCTGTACCAGAATGGTCCGCATGGATCTCCGCATCTTCACCGAACCGCAGCAGGGCGCGAGCTACGACACCCTCCTGGCGGTCGCCCGGGCCGCCGAGGACCTGGGCGTCTTCAGTGCCTTCTTCCGCTCCGACCACTACCTGAAGATGGGCGACGTCGACGGCCTGCCCGGGCCGACCGACGCCTGGATCACCCTGGCCGGCCTCGCCCGCGACACCCGCACCATCCGCCTCGGCACCCTGATGACCGCCGCCACCTTCCGCCTGCCCGGCGTCACCGCGATCCAGGTCGCCCAGGTGGACGCGATGAGCGGCGGCCGGGTCGAGTTCGGCCTCGGCGCCGGCTGGTACGAGGCCGAGCACGCCGCCTACGGCATCCCCTTCCCGAAGGAGAAGTTCGGGAGGCTGGAGGAGCAGCTGGCGATCATCACCGGCCTGTGGAACACCAAGCTCGGCGACACCTTCGACTTCGCCGGCGAGTACTACACGCTGACCGGCTCGCCGGCGCTGCCCAAGCCGGCCCAGGACCGGATCCCGGTGCTGGTCGGCGGGCTCGGCCCGAAGCGGACCCCGGCGCTGGCCGCCCGCTTCGCCGACGAGTTCAACCTGCCGTTCGCTTCGGTGGAGGACAGCGCCGCCCAGTTCGGCCGGGTCAAGGCCGCCGTCGAGCAGGCCGGGCGCTCGGTCGGCGACCTGGTGTACTCCAACGCCCTGGTGGCCTGCGTCGGCCGCGACGACGCCGAGGTGGCCCGCCGGGCGGCCGTGATCGGCCGGGACGTGGACGAGCTGAAGGCCAACGGCCTGGCCGGTACCCCGGACGAGGTCGCCGAGAAGATCGGCCGGTACGCGGACGTCGGCAGCGAGCGGGTCTACCTGCAGATCCTGGACCTGGACGACCTCGACCACCTGGAGCTCATCGCCTCCCGGGTCGCCCCCCAGCTCGGCTGACCCGCCCGCACGGCATGCCCTGATCCGGCACCGGCCGGCCGGGCCCGGCGACCACCGCTCTTTACTCGCTCTTGGGAATGCGTAATGCTCCGAGGGAGGGAACGGCGCGGGGAGGACCGGTGACCAGGACGAGAACGGCGGAGGGGGGGGGGCCCCCCATGCCCTCCCCCCCCCCCCGGGGGGCTCCCCCCTCAAAATTTTCGGGGGGGGGAACGGGGCA